>DATLGK010000115.1:0-20880 GCA_035540475.1 Sphingomicrobium sp. | reverse complement strand
GTGCCAATCCTCAGGTTTCCGCCGACGGCCGGCCGCTTCGGCTTCAGCCCGGTGGCGGAAGCGGGGGCGGGCGCGGCTTCTTCGCCTGGATCGACGCGAGCGGCCTCGCGGCGCGGCCGCTGACGGTGGATTTCGCCTATCATTTCCGCGGCAACGAGGCGATCAGTCTCGCGCCGCAGGCGGGCGATACGCGCTGGGCGGTTCGCTCGTCCTGGCCCCACCCGAGCTTTGGCGGCGAGTTCCTTCCGGCGGGCCGAACGATCCACGACTCCGGGTTTGCCGCCAGCTACGGCGTCGGCAATCTCGCGCTTGGCCGGTCCCTGGTCTCGACCGGGGAGGTGGGCGCGGCGAACATGATCGAGCGGGTGCCGCCGCCGTCGCGGTTCTCCACCACCTCCACTGTGGCCAGCCCGGACGCGGGCCCGGTGCAAACCGCGCAGATCAGCCTGATCCAGCCGGTGGATCTCTATTCGAAGGTCGACCGGTCAGTGAAATACGGCTTCCTCTTCATCGGTTTCACCTTCCTCGCCCTCTTGATGTTCGACGTGATCGGCGGGGTTCGAGTCTCGCCGGTCGAATATCTGCTGATGGGCGCCGCGCTGGTCCTCTTCTTCGTTCTCCTGCTTGCGCTCGCCGAAGTCGTCGGCTTCACGCCCGCCTATCTGCTCGCTTCGGCGGCGATCGCCGGGCTCAACACGGCCTATTCGGCGGCGGTGCTCGGGAGCTGGCGGCGCGCGGCCTTCATCGGCGGCCTCCTCGTCGGGCTTTACGCGGTGCTGTACATCCTGCTCAGCCTGGAAGCCTATTCGCTGCTGATCGGATCGCTGCTGCTGTTCGCGGCGCTTGCCGGAGTAATGTACGCGACGCGGCGGATCGACTGGGGCGCGAGGCGCGGGGAGGATACAGCTGCGGCGTGACGATGCGCGACTTTGGCGCTAGTCGGCGCGCATGACCTCTCAGCCCTTCCCGCCCAAGCGCATCTTTCCGACCTCGAAGGTCGACGCGCGGGCCGCCGAGCATGTGCCGTCCGCACCGCAGACGGAAAGCTCGGCCTACAAGCTCGCCTTCCAGGACACCGAGTTCCTGCTGCGCGACGATCTTCGACCTGTGCGCTTTCAGCTTGAGCTGCTCAAGCCCGAGCTGCTCCTCAACGAGGCGCGGATCGGGTCGACCTTCGTCTTCTATGGTTCGGCGCGCATCCCCGCCCCGGATATGGCTGACGCCCTGATTGCCGCGGCGACGAACGAGCAGCAGCAGATGATCGCCGAGCGCCTGAAGGCCAAAGCCAAATATTACGAAATCGCGCGCGAGCTGGCTCGGCTCGCAAGCTGCTGCCAACCCGACATCGAAGGCAAGCGCCACTTCGTCGTCTGCTCCGGTGGCGGTCCATCGATCATGGAGGCGGCCAATCGCGGCGCCTGGGAGGAAGGTCAGGAATCGATCGGGCTCAATATCGTGCTGCCGCACGAGCAGATGCCCAACCGTTACGTCACCCCCGACCTTAGCTTCCAGTTTCATTATTTCGCGCTGAGGAAGATGCATTTCCTGCTGCGTGCCAGGGCGGTTGCCGTCTTCCCGGGCGGATACGGCACGTTCGACGAACTGTTCGAGCTGTTGACCCTGATCCAGACAGGCAAGGTGCGGCCGCTGCCGATTCTGCTGTTCGGCGAGGAATATTGGAACCGGGTGGTCAACTTCCAGGCGATGGTCGACGAGGGCGTCATTGCCCCGCACGATCTCGATCTCATCCACTGGACCGAGGACGCGCAGGAGGCATGGCAGTTCGTGCAGGACTTCTACGCCGAGGATCCCGTGCCCGAACGGAGGCAGTCGGCGCCGCCGGAATGAGCGGCGGTCAGTGCGCCTTGGGCGCCGCGGCAGCCTCTTCAGGCGCCTTGGGCACGGGTTCCTTTTCCGACTTCTGCGGCCCGTCGTCCGTTCCCGTGCCAGGCTGATCCGCCGCGGCATCGCCCGCTTCGGGGGCCGCCGCCGGCGCAGCCGGAAGCGGCAGCGGGCTGTCGCTCTTGCTGTTCATGAAGGCGATGACGTTGGCGCGGTCCTGGGGATTGCCGAGGCCGGCGAAGGTCATCTTGGTGCCCGGCGCGAAGGCCTTGGGATTCTTCAGCCAGTCGCTGAGATTCTCCCAGTTCCAGTTTCCGCCCTTGGAGGCGAGCGCAGGCGAGAAAGCGAATCCGCGTCCCTGGCCGATCGGGTGGCCGAGAGTGGCCCACAGATTGGGACCGAGCAAATTGGGCCCGCCCTTGTCGATCGTGTGGCAGGCGACGCACTTCTTGAAAACGTCCTCGCCCTTGGCGAGGTCAGCGCTGGCGAGATAGAAAGCGATCGGCTGCTCCGCCGCGGCCCCGCCCGGGCGGCCTTCCTCTTCCACGCCTTCGATCGGATAGCCCATCTGGTCCGGGCGGCCGCTGTGGTACATTTCGCTGGCGACGATCGACGAGCCGAGAGCAACGATCCCAGCGAACAGCACCCAGCCGGCAATGGTGTTGAAGCGGTCGTCCATGACTGTCCCTGATGTTCCCGGAAGATGGCTCCGAGGGGTGGATTTGGGCCGCCTCTTAGGGGCGAGTCGGCGGTTCATCAAGCCGCCTGGCGAGCCCCTATCACCAAGTCCGCGGCCCTGCGGTAGAGCGTCGGCAAACCCGCCTCGGCGATGGCGCCGAGCGGCTGCCACCACCCCTCGCCTTCCGGATCGGCTCGCGCAACCAAATGCAGGTCGAGCGAGAAATGGGTGAAGACGTGGCGGAGGGTCCCGAGCGCGCCCGGCGGACGCGGCATGTCGGCGGACCATTCGCTTCCGGGTAGCGCCGCCATGCCGCCCAATGGTCCGCGGCGCGGGCGGCGCACCAACCAGATCATCCCGTCGCGCTCGATCCACCAGGCAATCCCATGCCTGTGCGGGCGCGTCTTGCGCTCGCGGCGTCCCGGGAAAGTTTCGGGCGACCCGCTGGCAAAGGCTGCGCAATCGAACCGCATTGGGCAGGCACTGCAGTCCGGCCTTCGCGGGCGGCACAGCGTCGCGCCGAGGTCCATCATCGCCTGGATGAAATCGCCCGGCGCATCGGCCGGCATCATCGCTGCCAGAAGGCGCTCGACTTCCGCCCGCGCGGGCGAGGACAGCGCATGCAGCCGAGCGATCACGCGCTCGACGTTGGTATCCACCGCAGGCGCCCGCTCCCCGAAGGCGATCGCGGCAATGGCCGCCGATGTGTAAGCGCCGATTCCGGGAAGCGCGCGCAGCTCCGCAGCGGTTCTCGGAAATTCGCCGCTGCGAGCGATCTCGCGGGCGCAGTCGATGAGGTTGCGGGCACGGGCGTAATAACCGAGCCCCGCCCATTCGCCGAGAATCTCGGCGTCCGGGGCAGCGGCCAGCGCCTCGATCGTCGGCCAGCGCGCGACGAAGCGCTCGAAGCGCGGCTGCACGGCGGCGACCGTGGTCTGCTGGAGCATCACTTCGCTGAGCCACACCCGGTACGGATCCGGTGGAGCGGCGCCTGGCGGCGAGCGCCATGGCAGGTCGCGAAAGTTATCCACATAATGTTGGATCAGGCGCTCTGCGGCGTTGGCGGTCACCGGGGGGCTATGGCATGCTCGGCCCGCATGTCGAAGCGAAACAAGGAAGAAGCGCCGCGCAGCTGCCGCCCCCGAGCCGCAGGCGAACTGATCGGCGAGGTCGGCGGCCAATCGTTCCGCCGCTTCGGCTTCGTGCAAAGCTCGATCGTCAGCCGCTGGGCCGAAATCGTCGGGGAGCGCTATGCGCGTGTCTCCTGCCCCGAATCGATCCGCTTCCCGACAGGCAGGAAAGCGGGCGGCGCGCTGACTTTGCTGGTCGACGGCGCACACGCGCCGCTGATCCAGCATCTGACGCCGATGATCGTCGAGCGGGTCAATCGCTTCTTCGGCTATTCTGCGATCGACCGGATCGTCTTCCGCCAGGGCAAGCCGCCGCGCGCTGCGGCGCGGCCGGAACGGCCGCCGCTGAGGCCGGTGCCGAAGGAATTGGGGGAGGGCCTGCGCGAGATCGCCGATCCGGAGCTGCGAATCTGTCTGGAGTCGCTTGCCGCGCAAATTGCCGCTAGCAACGGCCCGCCGTCGCTCCTGACCAGCGACGATGAACCCATACCTGCGATCAAGCGGAGCGAATGACCCGATGAAGCCATCTATTTTCCTCGCCGGCGCGGTTGCGGTGGTCGCGATCGCCGGCTGCAATTCGAAGCCAGGCGATGCTGCCACCAACGCGCCTGTCAAACTCGAGCAAGTCGCTCCGCCGCAGGGCGGCGACTGGTCCCAGGTCGTCAACCCGACGGCGGCCGGCGGGTTCGTGATGGGCAATCCCAACGCCAAGGTGAAGCTGATCGAGTTCGGATCGCTCACGTGCCCGCACTGCCGCGAATTCGACGAAAAGGGCGCGCCTGCCCTGATCGAGAAATATGTGAAGTCCGGGCAGGTCAGCTGGGAATTCCGCAACTACGTGCGCGACCCGTTCGACCTGTCGGCCTCGCTGATCACCCGGTGCAACGGCGCGAAGGGCTTTTTCCCGCTCACCCGCGCGATGTTCACGGACCAGCCGCAATGGATGGCGAAGATTCAGTCGGCGCCGCAGCAGCAGTTGCAAGCGCTGCAGGACCTGCCGCCAGCCCGTCAATTCATTGAAGTCGCCAAAATCGCGGGCTTCCAGGATTGGGCCGCGGCGCGAGGCGTTCCGGCCGCCAAGAGCAGCCAGTGCCTCGCCGACGAGAATGAGGTCAATCGGCTGGTGCAGATGACCGGCGATGCGACCAACGAATTTCCCGATTTCCGCGGAACGCCGGCGTTCGTCATCAATGGCTCGCTGGTCAAGGACGCAGCGACCTGGGACAAGCTCGAACCGGCGATCAGGAACGCCCTCGGCGAGCGCGGCTAAGGCTCAAAGGGGGGCGGCAGCTTGAAGATCCGGCGGCTCAAGCTCAGCGGCTTTAAGAGCTTCGTCGAGCCGGCCGAGCTCAGGATCGAGCCGGGCCTGACCGGAGTGGTCGGGCCCAACGGCTGCGGGAAGTCCAACCTGCTTGAAGCGATCCGCTGGGCGATGGGCGAATCCAGCTCCAAGTCGCTTCGCGGCTCGGGAATGGACGACGTGATCTTCGCCGGTACGGCGACCCGGCCGCCGCGCGACTTTGCCGAAGTGTCGATCCTGGTCGAGCGCGACGGTGCTGAGAGCGGAGCGGCCGGCGAGAGCGAGGTCACGCGGCGGATCGAACGCGGCGCCGGCTCGGCCTACCGGATCGACGGCCGCGATGTGCGCGCGAAGGACGTGGCGCTGCTGTTCGCCGATGCGGCAACCGGCGCGCACTCCCCGGCGCTGGTCAGCCAGGGCAAGATTGGAGCGGTGATCGCCGCCAAGCCGGTCGAGCGGCGCCAGTTGCTCGAAGAGGCCGCCGGCATTTCCGGGCTGCACGCGCGCCGCAAGGATGCCGAGCAAAAGCTGCGCGCGGCGGAATCGAATCTCGCGCGCCTCGGCGAAATCCTCAGCGACCAGGAAGCGCGCGCGGCGCAGCTTCGCCGTCAGGCGCGCGCAGCCGAGCGCTATCGCAAGCTCACCGACCAGATCCGCGCCAGCGAGGCCAAGCTGCTGCACGCGCGCTGGGTCGAGGCCGAGCGAGCGGCCGAGGCAGCTGCAAAAGAGGCGAAAGCGGCAAGCGAGGAAGTCGATCGCATCGCCGCCGCCATCGGCGAAGCGCAGGCCGCGCACGACCGCGCCAACGAAGCGCTGAGCCAACGCCGAAACGCCCTCGCCGACCTGCGTGAGCAAGGGCACGCGCTCGCCCACGACCTCGCGACCGCGCGGGCACGGCGCGACACGGTCGCCCGCCGCCTCGCCGAACTCGACCGGCTCGGCGCCTCGCTCGAGAGCGACATCGAACGCGAGGAGGCGCTGAAAGGCGACGCGAGCGGCGCAATTGCCCAGCTGGAGGAAGAGCGCACGGCGATCGGGCGCCGGCTCGAGGATGCGGAATCGCACTCGGCACGCGTCGCGGCTGAGCTCGGCGATGCGGAATCACGGTCGCGCGAAGCCGAGGCCACGCTGGCCGATATCATGGCGCGCCAGGCAGCGATGCGCGCGGAACGGCGTGTTGCCGAGGCAGCCCTGGAAGCGGCGCGCGCGCAGCTCGACCGGACGGCGCAAGAACGGCAAAAGCTGGCCGAGCAGCTCGATGCGCTCGGCGATGGAAGCGAGCTGCGCCAGGCCCGCGCCGAAGCTGAAGCCCGCGCCGAAGCCGCCGCGCAAAGCCTTGCCCAAGCCGAGGCCCGGAGGGTGGAGGCCGAGAAGGCGCGCACCAGTGCGGCGGAGGAGCGCGACGCCGCGGAAACCGCGCTGGCCGCGGCCCGCGCCGCCCTGTCCGCCGCACAGTCGGAGCATGATGCGCTGGCGCGCGCTCTCGAGCATGGCGCCGGGACCGTCATCTCGAGCCTCCGCGCCGAGCCAGGATACGAGCGCGCCTTGGCCGCAGCGCTAGGCGAGGATGCGGACGCAGCCGTGGGCGATGAGGGCCCGCGCCGTTGGCAAGGCAGCGAGCCCGCCGCCGACGACCCGGACTTGCCCGCGGGAACGCAGCGGCTTGCGGACCACGTCACGGCCCCACCCGAGTTGCAGCGCCGCCTGCGGCAGGTTGCGGTCGTCCATGAGGATGGCGGCGGGCGGCTGGCGGTGGGCCAGAGGCTGGTTACACGCGACGGCCAGGTGCGGCGCTGGGACGGCTTCGTCGCAGCGGGGATCGGTGCTGCCGCGGCGGAGCGGCTGCTGCGCGCGAACCGGCTGGCGCAACTTGCGGCCGAGCTGCCCGGGCTCAAGGACGCCGTGCAACAGGCGGCCGTGGCAAGGGACGCGGCCCTCGAGGCAATGGAGCAGGGTCGCAGCGCGGCGGAAGCGGCCCGCCAGCAGGCGCTCGCTGCCGAGCGCGAGGCGCGCGAGGCGGGGCGGGCAATCGATGCTGCGACCGCCGCGTTGGAACGGATCGAGGCGCAGCGAAGCAGTCTTCTGCAACGTCAGGCCGACCTCGATCCGGTTCTCGAGGCCGCACGCGGCGCGGTCGGCGCAGCCGAACGATCGCTTGGCGCCCTGCCCGACCCGGCCGCGTTCGAGCATGAAGTGGATGCCGCGCGAGCGAGCGCGGCTGAGGCGGCGTCCGCGGTTGCCGAGAAGCGCGCCGAAGCGGCGACCAAGGCCCGCGAGACGGCGGCCGACCGCGAGCGGCTGAGCGCCGCGGCGCGCGACCAGAGCGAGTGGCGCAAGCGCAAGGACGATGCTGAACAGCGGCTCGCGTCGGCGCTCGAGCGTCAGAAACAGCTTCGCGCCGAGCGCGCCGCGCTGGAAAAGGAGCCGGCCGGGCTCGACGCGCGCATTGCCGAACTCGAACAGGCCAACGACCAGAGCCAGGTGCGCATCGGCGAAGCGACGTCCGCCGAACGCGAGGCCGAGGGTGCGGTGATCGAGGCCGCCCAGGCAGTTTCAGCCGCCAACGAGCGCTCAGCCGACACGCGCGAGCGCCGCGCCGCCGCCGCTGCTCGCGCGGAGGCCCAGCACGCACGCAGCGCCGAGTTCGCCCGGCAAAGCGTCGAGAAATTCGAATGTGTGCCGCAGCGTCTGCCCGAGAAGCTCGCCTTCGACGCCGACGAGCTCCGCGATGCCGAGGCCGAGGCAGCGCTGCTCGAGCGGCTGAGTGCCGAGCGCGAGCGCATCGGGCCGGTCAATCTGGTCGCCGAGCAAGAGCTGGCCGAACTCGACTCCGACCGCAGCAAGGCAGCCGCCGAGGCCGAGGAGCTGACCCAGGCGATCCACCGGCTGCGCGGCTCGATCGGCAATCTCAACCGCGAAGGTCGGGTGCGGCTGCTCGAGGCATATGAAAAGGTCGACGCGCACTTCCGGCGCCTGTTCACGACCTTGTTCGACGGGGGTCAGGCGCATCTTGCGCTGGTCGAAAGCGACGATCCGCTCGAGGCGGGCCTCGAAATTATGGCCCAGCCGCCGGGCAAGAGACTGTCCACGCTGACGTTGCTGTCCGGCGGCGAGCAGGCGCTGACCGCGGTCGCCCTCATCTTCGCGATCTTCCTCACCAATCCGGCGCCGATCTGCGTGCTGGACGAGGTCGATGCGCCGCTCGACGATGCCAATGTCGAGCGCTTCTGCGACCTGCTCCACCGCATGACCGACGAGACCGACACGCGCTATCTGATCGTCACCCACAATGCCCTGACGATGAGCCGCATGGACCGGCTGTATGGCGTGACCATGATCGAAAAGGGCGTTAGCCGCCTGGTGTCGGTCGACCTCGGCGGTGCGGAGACCTTGCTGGCCGCCGAGTGACCGAGCGTTTCGTCCCGCCGCATCCGCCGCGGCCCCCGGGGCCGGTTCCGGTGTGGCGCGGATTCATCGGCGAGCGGGCGCGGACCGCGGTCTACGGCTGGTCCGAACAGGCCTTCGAGAAATGGTACATCCAGCGCAACGTCTTCGGGCACCGTGTCCACATCGTGCTGCATCCGCACATGATCCAGCAGGTGCTGCTCGACAACGCCGCCAATTATGAGAAGCCGAGGCTGGTCAAGGCGCTGCTGCGGCCGGTAATCGGCCGCGGCCTGCTAAGCTCGGACGGCGAACTCTGGCGAGCACAGCGCAAAATCGTCGCGGCGAGCTTCGCGCCCCCGGCGGTGGACTCGCTGGTGCCGGTTTTCGCGGACGTCGCCGAGGCGGCCTCCAGCGAGTGGGCGGAGGGCTGCCGCGACATGGCGGCGGAGGCGACCCGCGCGACGATGCAGGTGATCTCGCGCGCCCTGTTCAGTGCCGATCCGCGGCTCACCAGCGAGGAAGCGATGGTCCATATCGCCCACGCGCTCGAAGGGGTCAGTGAGGCCCGGCTGCAGCTCCTGCTTGGGCTGCCGATGATCCCGGTAACATTGCGGGGGCTACGGGGTCGCCGCGGCCAGATCTACCTGCGGCGGACGCTGGAGACGCTGGTCCATGAACGGATGAAGCCCGGTGCGCCGGAGGATTTCGTGACCCAGATGATCCGGGCGCTGCACGACCGCTTCCCGCGCGAGGAAGCGGTCGAGCTCGCGGTCGACAATGCCGCCACTTTCTATCTCGCCGGGCACGAGACGACCGCCAATGCGATCAGCTGGACCTTGTTCGTCCTGTCCGAGCAACCGGAGTGGCAGGAGCGAGTCGCGAGCGAATCGGCGGCCGCGCTCGCCTGCGGCGCCGACGAAGACCTGCCCGACAGACTGCCGATCCTGCGGATGGTGATCGAGGAAGTGCTGCGACTCTATCCATCTGCCCCGCGCTTCGACCGCGAGGCGGTCGCGCCCGACCGGCTCGGCGCGCACGACGTGCAGCCGGGGGATTTCGTATCCATCTGGCCCTGGCTGGTGCAGCGCCACCGCAAACTGTGGGACGATCCTGATGCATTCGACCCGGAGCGCTTCGCGCCCGACCGGCGCAAGGCGTATCACCGCTTTCAATATATCCCGTTCGGCGCCGGGCCGCGGACCTGCGTCGGTGCACGGTTCGCCATGGCCGAGGCACTGACCATTCTCGCGGGCTGGCTGAGCCGCTGGCGTGTAGCGCCGGTGTCCGGCTGCCAGGTCCGCGTGTCGGGCATGGTTACGCTCCGTCCAAGAGGCGGCCTCCCGCTCATACTACGGCGACGCTAACGTAAAAACGCTATTGCGAATGACTATCAATAACACTAGTGCCCCGGGCGAAAGTCAAAGGGGACTAGATGACTCGCTTGCTCAAGCTTCCGCTCGCCGCGGCATTTCTCTGCGGCGCGGTTCCTGCCCTTGCCGCCGACGCCGGCGACGCCGCCGACGCTGGTGCCGACGCCCAGAGTGACATCGTCGTCACCGGTCAGCGTCCCGAATATGGCGCGCGCTCGACCAGCACGGCGACCAAGACCAACACCGACGTTAAGGACGTGCCTCAGGCGCTGACCGTCATTTCCGAAAGCCAGATCGAGGACCAGCAACTCCGCTCCATCTCCGATCTCCTGTTATTCGTGCCTGGCGCGACGCCCGCCACCGGCGAAAGCAACCGCGATCAGATCGTGCTGCGCGGCAACAACACCACCGCCGACTTCTTCGTCGATGGGATAAGGGACGACGTCCAATATTTCCGCGACTTCTACAACATCGAGCGCGTCGAGGTCCTGCGCGGCCCGAACGCGATGATCTTCGGCCGCGGCGGCGGCGGAGGCATCGTCAACCGCGTGCTCAAGCGCTCGACCCTGAACCCATACCGCGAGCTTCGGGCTGCCGCTGACGGCTTCGGCGGATTTCGGTTCACCGCCGACGTTGACCAACCGCTCAGCAGCCGCGTCGGATTGCGCCTCGACGCGATGTACGAAGACGGCGACAGCTTCCGCCGCCATGTCGACCTCAAGCGCTACGGAATCAATCCCACGGCCGCTTTGCTGATCGGGCCGAACAGCCGCATCGACATCGGCTACGAATATTTGCGCGATCGCCGCACGGCCGACCGCGGCGTGCCCTCGCGTGCCGGCCGCCCGCTCGAAGGCTTTGACAGGACCTTCTTCGGCGATCCCGACAAGAGCTTCTCCCGGGCCAATGTCCATCTCGCAAGTTTCGCGCTCGAGCATCGGCTCGCTGGCGGGCTCACGCTGCGCAACCGCACCCTCTACGGCGATTACGACAAATATTATCAGAACATCTATCCGAACGGCGCAGTCACTCCCGCCGGCACGGTGCGCCTGTCCGCGTACAGCGATGCGACCACCCGCCGGAACCTGTTCTCGCAGACCGATCTGATCTGGGACGCCCAGCTTGGCGGGATCAGCCAGACGCTGCTGTTCGGCTTCGAACTCGGACGCCAGAGCGGCAATAACCACAGGCACACCGGCGTGTTCGCGGCGAGCGGCACGAGCCCGACTTTCCTCGACGTGCCGATCACGCAGGCAACGGTCAATGTCCCCATCGTCCGCTTCGCTACCAAGGTCGCCGACAATGACATCAAAGCGACCGTGGCTGCGATCTATGTGCAGGACCAAATTCGCCCGGCCGACTGGCTGGAGATCGTGGCCGGGCTGCGCTTCGACCGGCTGCGGATGGAAATCGACAACCTCAACAGCGCTCAGGAATTCGCGCGCACCGACGAGCTCTGGTCGCCGCGGCTGGGCCTCGTTCTAAAGCCCCTTCGCAAGCTATCCGCCTACGCGAGCTACAGCCGCTCCTACCTCCCGCAGTCCGGCGACCAGTTCAACTCGCTCGCCGCCAATACGCAGACGCTGAAGCCGGAGCGGTTCGACAATTATGAGCTCGGCGCGAAGTGGGAACCGATCGAAGGCCTGCTTGCGACCGCGGCAATCTACCAGCTCGACCGCACAAACACGCGGCTCACGGACCCGCTCGATCCGACCCGCTTCGTGCTTACCGGCAAGCAGCGCAGCCGCGGCCTGGAGCTCGGCCTCGAGCGCAGCGTCACCAACCGTTGGCAGATTTCCGCCGGCTATGCGCTGCAGAAGGCGCGAGTGACGCGGGCGACGAGTGCATGCCCCAGCGGCGACTGCGAGGTTCCGCTGGTCCCGCGTCACAGCTTCTCGCTGTGGAACCGCTACGACGTCACGCGGCAGGTCGGCATCGGCCTCGGCGCCATCGCGCGCTCGAAATCCTATGCGTCGATCAGCAATGCCGTGGTTCTCCCCGGCTACACCCGGCTCGACGCCGCGCTGTTCTACAAGCTCCCGCACGGCATCCAGGCCCAGGTCAATTTCGAGAATCTGCTCGGGGCCGACTATTTCCCGACGGCGCACAACGACAACAATATCGCGTCGGGGGCGCCGCGCACGGTCAAGGCTTCGCTCGGCTACCGCTTCTAGTTCGCCTCGCGGGCGAGCTCGGCGGCGCGCGCCTTGATCCGCTTCAGGTCCCGCAGAAACCGCGCGCGCTCCTCGCGGCGCCGATCCTCCTCGGGGATTCGGAGGAGAAAGCTGGGGTGGACAGTCACCCAGCATTCGCCGCCGTCGGGCAGCAGGACGGGCGCATCGCGGGCGCGGCTGATCGTCACTACCTTGCCGATCAGCGAGCGGGCGGCTGTGGCCCCGAGCGCAACCGTCACCGGCGGCCGGATCAGCTCGCGCTCTTGCTCGATCCACCAGCGGCACGCGCTGATCTCGCCGGCGTCGGGCTTGCTGTGGATGCGCCTTTTGCCGCGAAGAACGAATTTGAAGTGCTTGACGGCATTGGTCACGTAGACGGCCGAGCGGTCGATGCCGGCTTTCTCGAGCGCAGCATCGAACAGCGCGCCCGCCGGTCCGACGAACGGCCGTCCGGCCAGATCCTCCTGGTCGCCGGGCTGCTCACCGACGAACATGATTGCGGCAGCGAGCGGCCCTTCGCCGAAGACCGTCTGTGTCCCGCACTTATAGAGCTCGCACCGCGTGCATCGCCGCGCATCCTTGAGCAGCGCCTCCCAAGCCGCGCGCAAATTGCCGCCAGGCTGAACCCGCCGCTCGGCTTCGATCGCGTTCGCCAATCCGGAACGAGCGGCATCCACCATGCCGCTGAAACGCTTTAGCCGCCGAGCCTTTCCTTCACTTCGCGCCCCAAGCCGTCGGTGGGCGGCTTGTGGATCGTGCGGAAGCGCGCTTCGACCAGGCTGAACAGGCCGAAGAGCATGAGTCCTGCGGCAATGGGCAGCTGGAATGGTCCACGCAATACGTCGAGCGCTTGTTCGAGGCTGCCGGCTTCGGACGCGCTGTGTTCGACTGAAGCCTGGAATATCAGCCAGGACACCACGAAGAAGATCACGCCGCGGGCCGCGTAGCCCGCCCGCCCCATCCACTTGATCCATTTCTGCTGCCCGGCCCCTTCGCGCAAGCGATGCATGAAATCGCATTTGCCGGCCTTCCACAGCTGGTTGGCGCCGGCAATCGCAAGGACCAGCGCCGCTGCCATCAGCACGATCTCGCCGCCGGGAAGGTCCAGCACCGTGTCGGCTTGGCTCCGCGTGTCAGCGGTCCCGGCGCGGCCGGCGACGATGATGAGCACCGTCTTGTAGGCAAGATACAAATAGATGCCGCCGATGAACCCGGCGGCTGCGCGCTTGCCCAGCACCTTGCGGTCCGTGCCAGGATGTTCGGTGCCGAGCGCCGCGTCGCTCAGCCGCCACAGCCCGTACGCAGCAAGGCCGGCGGCAATCGCTGCAAGCAGCAGGGTTCCGCCGCCCCGGCCGACATATTCCAGCGCGCCGGTCAGATCCTCCGTCTGGCCGGTTCGGAAGACGAGCAGACCGATCAGGACGTAGAGAATGCCCCGCGCAGCGAAACCGACCCGCGTCAGCCATTGGAACTTGCTTTCGTGAGCGACTTGGCCGGCAAGCGCGGTACGGACGTCGGTCTGCATCCGGCCCAAACGCAATAAGACGCTCCCCGGCTCCGCTTTGCTGCTCTCGAGCATGCAGGGCAGGAACAAACAACCGGATCTTAATCGCTGTCTGCGAGACAGCGCGCGATGCGCCCGAGCGAACCGTCGACCGATAGTGAGTGGCAGCGACCCGGCCGGGTCCTGATCGCTTTGCTCCTCCTTGCGGTCTTCGCGCGCGCCATTTGCTGGCCGCAACGCCCCCCTGACATGGGCCTATTCCTCGAGCCTTGGTTCGCCCACATCGTGCACCACGGTCCGATTCAGGCGTTTGCTCACCCTTTCAGCAATTACGCGCCGGCCTACCTCTATCTCCTCGCCTTGGGGTCGCTCGCGCATGAACTGTTCACGCCGATGGCCATCATCAAAGCACTGTCGGTCGGCGGGTCACTTTTCCTCGCCTTTGCGCTCTCGCGTTTGCTCAAGGCTGTCGGGACAGACGGGCGCAAGGCATTGCTCGTGCTCATTCTTCCGAGCGTGATCATCAACGATGCCCTGCTCGGCCAATGCGACGCGCTTTGGGCTGGATCGTGCATCCTGGCCCTTGCGGAAATGATCCGCGGCCGAACCATCGCTGCGATGGTCTGGTGCGGTGTGGCAATCGCGTTCAAGGCCCAAGCCGCATTCATCGCGCCAGTGATCATCGGCGCGATGATCGGCCGCCGAGCGCCCCTGTGGCAGTGGGCAGTTCCAGCCGGCGTATTTCTGGCCACGCTCGTGCCGCCGTGGCTGCTGGGATGGCCGGCGTGGAAGTTGCTTACGGTTTATTTCGATCAAGCGGCCTATGTCGAAATTGCAGGCAGGTTATCGAACCCCTGGATGTTCGGGACCGTCTTCGCACCCGTCGCGGTGCGCGACTGGTTCGTGCTCGGCTATGCCGCATCTGGCGCGGCGGCCATTGTGATCGCAGCTCTGGCAGCGCGAAACTGGCACGATGGCCGGGTATTGATCGTGCTTGCGGCGCTCGCCGCCACTGCTCTCCCGTTCCTTCTGCCGAAAATGCTCGAACGCTATTATTTCCTTGGCGATGTGATGACGCTCGCGCTGGCGCTCTGCCTTCAACGCCGGCTGGCGATTGTGGCATTTGCCGCGGTGCAGGCCGCGTCGCTCCTCGCGCACGTCACGTACATCTATTTCTACCACGAACCTTATCCGGCGCTGGCGGGCGCCATCATTGCGGCGACAGGCATCGCGGCGCTAATCCGCTTGGGTTTACCGCAGCTGCAGCAATTCTGGGGAGAATTGGGCCCGCGCCGTTGGCCTCAAGTCCGCCGGCTCACTGAGCGCGCCGTCGGCTAGGGCTCAATTCTGCGGCGGAACGTTGTCCTCGGCCTGCTGGCGGCGCTGCTCGCGCGCCTGCCGGATCACTTGCGTCAGGCAGCCGGTGTGACCGCCCGGGCCTACCGGTGAGCAACTGAAAGTGCCGGTATCGCCGACCGTCTCAATCACCCGCGCCTTGCTCGCCCATGATTGCGATTCCTGGCGCGGGCCGCCGGGGCGGTATTGCTCCGGGATGCGGTAGCGTTCCGCTTCCGGGCGGCGGGCGCAGATCACGACCTGGCTATCGGTCGAACGCGGGCAGGGATCGTTGCCGAACACCACGATCTCAGCAATCGAGCCCTGTTGGGCAACCGCCAATGAGGGGGCGAGGGCCACGCCGGCTGTTGCGGCCGCACTCGCCGCAAGGATGATCGTCAGCCTGGTCACACTACACGTCCTTTCCACGCTCATCAGCGGGCGAGCCCGCTTGAAAGTTCCTCATATCCGCTTCGACAAGGCAATAGCCACCCTGCAGCCAGCACGGATCGCCGCGGTTAGCAGCGGATAGCCGATCGCCTCGGCAGCTCCTGCCTCGCGGGCCGTATCGCGGTGTTCGAGCTCCTCCGCGCGGAATTCGGCAATGTCGGCTGCAAGCTCGGGATCGCTGTCGCCGAGCTCCCGCAATTGCTCGCCGTAATGGCGGTCGATCTCCGTCTCCACCGCATCGGTGCAGGCAAGCGCCGCTTTTTCCGACATGAGCGCCGTCGCCGCGCCAAGCGCGAACCCGGCGACATTCCACAAGGGCTGGAGTGCCGTGGGGCGCACCCCGCGTCTGGCGATGAGATCGTCGAAGCGCTTCAGATGGCGCTGCTCCTGGGAGGCCATGCGCGCGATCAGCTTGGCTTCGGGACAGTTGGGACGAAGCACCGCAAGCTGTCCCGCATAGATCCGCGTTGCTCCATATTCACCGGCCTGATTCACCCGCAGCATGGAAGCCGGATCGGGACGGCGATCGCCGGGGCGCCAGCCGCCGCTCATGCCCGCCTCGACCGGAGCAGAAGCGCGGCGATGACGGCCGCGCCGCCAAGCGACAGCAGCGCGTTCCAGCCCGCCATGGAGATGCCGAGGAAGCTGAACTGGACCTGGTCGCAGCGGACCAGCGGCGCCTGCGTGATCTGGCGAAGCAACTCCGCCGTGCTCGCGCCTTGCGCGAAGCTGGTGCATTGGGTGAAGCCCTCGAAAATCCCCGCTTCGACGCCCGCGTGATAGACCCCGATCGCTCCCGAGACGGCAATCGAGGCGGCGGCGAGGCCCGTGAGCGTCATCGCCGTGCGGGATAGGGCGGGGCGAGTGAAGGCGGCGGCCGCGAGAAGGATTGCGGCGCCGTGCGGCCAGCGCTGCCAGTAGCACATCTCGCACGGGTGCAGTCCGCCGAGATATTGCGAGCCCAACGCGCCGCCGAGCAGGGCCAGGGGCAGAAGCAGGGCGAGCAGGCGGGCGAGCGCGGCAGCAGCAGCCCCGCTCGGCGCTTCCATCCGACGTGCCGCCGCTTGGGTCATGCGTTTCCGCTCAGCGCGACTTCTTGGCCGGCTCGGCAGAAGCGGTGGTGACCGGTCCCGCAAGCCGCTTCAGCGTGGTCAGAGCATAATGAAGCTGGAAATCCTTGATTCCCTTCTTTTCGAGCTCTTCCGCTGTCGCCGCGAAACGCGGGTCGGGCGCGCTGTCATTCTCCAGCAGTTTGTCCTCGACCTTGGCCTGCGCGATCAGGTGCCGGCGCAGGTCCGCTTCCCGAACCAGGCGGCGGTCCTTGTAATCGGGATCGCTGATCTGCGGCACGATGATGTCCGGATCGATGCCGCCAGCCTGCACCGACCGTCCCGAGGGCGTGTAGTAGAGCGCCGTCGTCAGGCGAAGGGCGCTGTTCGACCCGGTTTGTACCACCGTCTGCACCGAGCCCTTGCCGAAGCTCTTCACCCCCATGACGATCGCGCGGCGGTGATCCTGGAGCGCGCCGGCGACGATCTCCGAGGCCGAGGCCGTGCCGGCGTCCGTCAGAACGATGACCGGGAGTCCGTGCGCCATGTCGCCGGGACGGGCGTAATAACGCTCGATGTCGCTCTTGGTGCGCCCGCGCTGGGAGACGATCTCTCCGCTTTCAAGAAAGGCGTCGGCGATCTCGACCGCCTGGTCGAGCAAGCCCCCCGGGTTCGAGCGAAGGTCGACGACATAGCCGATCGGCTTGCCGCCGGTTGCCTTGTCGATCGACAGCAGTGCCGACTTCACCTGGTCGCCGACATTGCCCGAGAAAGTGTTGATGTTCAGGTAGCCGATGCCGTCCTTGATCTCCCACTTGACCGGCCGCAACTGGATGCGTTCCCGGACCAGACCGACGTCGAAAGGCTTGTCGCGGCCAGGGCGGACGATCGTCACCTTGATCGGCGTCCCCGGCGTGCCGCGCATCTTGCCGACGGCCTGGTCGAGGTTGAGACCGTACACGAGTTCGCCGTTGATATGGGTGATGAAGTCGCCGGCCTTGATGCCCGCGCGCCAAGCTGGCGTATCCTCGGTCGGTGCGATCACCTTCACCGCGCCGTCCTCGATCGACACCGTGAGGCCAAGGCCGCCGTAATTGCCGTCTGTAGTGGTCCTCAACTGATCGAAGTCGCTGCCCTCGACATAAGAGGAATGCGGGTCGAGCGCCGAGAGCATGCCGTCGATCGCGCCCTTGATCAGGGTCTTGTCCTCAACCCGGTCGACGTAGTTCGCCTTGACGCGCTCATACACGCTCATGAACTTTTCGAGTTCTTGATAATTGGTCGTGTCCGCGGCCGCGAAAGAGCTGGCCGTCACCGGCACCAATGCGAGCGCCCCGACGAGCGCGATCGGCGGAAGAAGCTTGGCAATGGGTCTCATTATTCGCGTCCCGGGTTTGGCCTTCGCCATGGCAAGTCCTGGCACTTAGCCGCCACTGCGGCTCATTGACAGACTTTGAGATGAACGTGCGATGAGAGCAGGGGAAATTCGACGGCCGTGATGCGACAATTCGACCTGGAGCGGGCCAAGCGCCCGGCCGAGGGCGTCACCAATCCGTACCTTGCTTCCAGGCTGGAGGGGCGAAGAAACGTTGACGAGAAGGCTGGTCCAGCCCCGCCCGTGGTCGATGATGACGACGCTGTCATAGTTTCGAAACGGACCGGAGAACTCTACCGTGCCGCTCGCCGGCGCGAACACCGCGGCGCCGCGCGGAGTCGCGAGCAGGATTCCGCGCGCGCGCACGCCGCTGTCGCTGACCTCTCCCAGACCCTGTTCGACAGGGGCCGCCGCCGGTAGCTCGTAATCAAGCGCGGGGCGCGCGGTCTTGCCTTCAGCGGGGAGCGGCCGCGCCGGTGGCGGCGGGGCGGACGCCAGCAGCCGTGCCTCGGCCGCTGCCAAGTGGCTGCTCGAGCGGTCGCCGCGAAGCCGCTCGAGATCTTCGCTGGCCGCAAGTGCCGCATCGCCCGCGCTAAGCGCACGGCCGCTCGACAGAAGCGCTTGCTCCATCGCCTGTTGTTCGAGGATCGCGAAGCGCTCTCGCCGCGCCAGAAGCTCGTCCCGGCCGCGCGAAAGTTCAGCGCGCGCGGCGAGCGCCCGCTGCTGGAGCCGCTGTCCTTCGGCCAGGCCGGCAGCCAGATGCCCCGTGCGGGCGCGAACGGCCGGCAAGGTGGAATCGAGCAGGATGCGAACCTTGACCAGCTCGTCGGTCTCGCCGCGGTCGGCCAGTGCAAGCAAGGGAGGCCGCTGTGCCATCAGCGCAAGGCCAGAGAGCAGCGAGGAAACGGGGCGCATCTCCGCCTCCAGCCGACGGCGCTGCGCGGCAAGCGAGACGGCCGCGAGGCGCAGCTGGGCGTCGGCAGCAGTGATCCTGGCCTCCGCGGCATCGATCGCCCTGGCCGCGGCAGCCTGCTCCGCTCGCAGCCGATCAGCGTCATCGCGAGCCTCCGCCGCGGCGGCTGTCAGACGCGCGCTTTCCCGTTCCGCGGCTCGCTGCTCAGCCTGTGCGCGGGCCAGCTGCGCCTCGATCGGCTCCCCGGCGTCCTGAGCGAGCGCGCTCGCCGCCAGCAACGGGCAGAGCAACAAAGCGAACACAAGGCTACGCACGATCATCCGCCGCGATGGTAGGGATGGTTGGCAAGGATCGACGTCGCCCTGAACAATTGTTCGGCAAGCATCGCACGAACGAGGAGGTGAGGCCAGGTCGCCGGTCCGAGCGACAACAGGAGATCCGCGCGGCCCCGCTCGCCTTCATCATGGCCGTCGGCCGCACCGATCAGGAAGCGGGCTTCGCGCTTGCCGGCGTCGCGCCACGATTCCAGCCTGGCCGCAAGGTCCGGGGAGGAAAGCGCGGCACCGCGCTCGTCGAGCACGACCGTGACCGAGCTCGCCGGCAATGGCGGGGACTTCCCGCCGGTGTCGGGCAGCTCGGTGATCCGTGTCGGCCAGGCAATGCGCTTCATGTAGCGTTCGACCAGTTCCGCCTCGGGCGACCGGCCGATCTTCCCGCGCGCGACGATGTGCAGCAGCATCAGCGCGTCGTTGACACCCTCATTGAGCGTTGAGAGCGGGCGCGCCAAACGGCCAGGCGAGAACGGCCTTGAATCCGTCGTACACTGCCCTTGCGGTCTGAGCGATCGTCCGCGGGCGGTCGCTGCCGCCGCGAGTGAAGATAGCGATCGCGACACGGCGACCGTCAGGCAGACTGATGTAGCCGACATCGCTCGCATAACCGTTGAGTGTTCCGGTCTTGTGCTCGACCGTTCCCGCCGGCAGCAGGGCCTTCATCCTGTTCTTGCCGGTCTGGCACTGGGCCATGACGTCGAGCAGGTAGTTGCGGCTCTGCGGCGAAATAAGCTCCGCCTTGTAGATGCGCTTCAGCAGCTCGGTCATCGCGACCGGCGTGCTTGAATCACGGCGATCCCAAAGGTCGCGCTTGTCGGCGAGCAGCTGGGCGATGGTGCGATCGACCCTAAGACCTTCAAGCCCATTATCCTTGAGCCAGGTATCGACGCGCCGAGGCCCGCCGAGATCCCGGATCAGAATATCGGTTGCACGATTGTCGCTGTAGACCAGCATTCGGTACATCAGCGACCGGGCCGACGTGCCGCCGATAACGTCGTCGAGCGAGCGACGGCCGTGATCGACCTGGGCGAGATAGAGCGCGGCGACCGCGACCTTGACCGTACTGGCCATCGGGAAGGGCGTGTTCCCTTTGACGCTGATCGTCTCGCCTGTGCTCAGGTCGAGTGCGGCAATGCCGACGTCGGTCGGGCTGTTTGCGACCAGCGACCTAAGCTGTTGCTCGAGAGCCGAGAGGGCGGGCGAGCTGGCCGCGGCTGCAGGCTGCGCCGCCAGCGCCGATAGAGACAGAAGGAATGCAACGAACCACCGCATAAGCCCCTCACCTGCGTGCAGTTGCGCTCACCGCAGAATCATCGCCAAAGGCCCACATTCGCTCCAAATTGTAAAAATTCCTGACCTCGGGACGGAAAATGTGGACGATCACATCGTCCGCGTCGATGAGCACCCAGTCCGCAGCCGGAAGCCCTTCGATACGGACGTTCCTTCCAAATCGCTCTTTTATCTTGTCTGCAAGCTTAACGGCCATCGATGCGACCTGCCGCGTCGAGCGCCCTGAAGCGACAACCATATGGTCGGCAATGTTGGACTTGCCCGTCAGCGGAATGGAAACGACTTCCTGCGCCTGGTCATCGTCAAGCGATTTGAGCACGAGGGAATGGAGATCTTCGACATCGACGGGTGCACGCGCAGCCTTGTCGCCAGCGGCTTCAGCGGGATGTTCGGTCAAGGGGTCTCCTACGCCACATTGAGGAACCGAAACGAGCTGAACGCGCGAGACGCCCGTTCGTTCGACGGTGCCAGTTGGGGTCAAGCGCGCGAATGGCGGTTGCGGAGGTCGAATCGGGCGGCAGGCGAAGGAACAGGATCGCCGGTGCACTCCACTCCGTCCACTGTCTTGCCTGGCCTGAGGGATGGACGAACCGCCTCAGCCAACCCATCGCGCGCGCCGCGTGGGCAGCCGAATCATAACCGGGCCGGCGAATCACCGCAATCGGGAGTTCACGCGCTAAGCCCCTCCAATCGCGCCATTTGTGAAAATTTGGCATGGTGTCACTGCCCAGCAACCAGATGAAGCGGTGG
>DATLGK010000114.1:0-29153 GCA_035540475.1 Sphingomicrobium sp. | reverse complement strand
GCCAACTCTTAATCAGCGGGTCCTAGGTTCGAGCCCTAGTGCGTCCACCACTCCTCCTTACAATTGATTGATCGAGCAGCGACGCGGGTCGCATCGCGCGGACAAGAAAAGGCCGGACGGGATTGCTCCTGCCCGGCCCTTTATCCGATCGAAGCCGGAGGCTTAGAAGCCGACGTTCAGCGTCGCCGACACGGTGCGCGGCGCACCCACGGCAAAGCTGGGGTTGTCGCTCGCCCGGATCTGCGTCGAGATGTTCCCGAAGTAGAACGTGTCGAACAGGTTCTGGACGTTGAGCTGAAGGTAGGTGTTCTTGGTCTTGACCCACTCGTCGAGGTCCAGACGGGCGTCGAGATCGACGAGCGTATAACCCTTGAGCTTCACGTCGTTGACGTCGGTTGCGAAGCGCGATCCAACGCGCTTGCCCTGAATGCCGAACGACAGCTGCTTCAGGCGATACTGGGCCCGGCCGCCGAACTGCCATTTGGGCGTCTCGGAAACCATCCTGCCGGCGGTCGGCGCGCAGGTGAGCGCCGTGGCGGTGCCAGTAGGCGGCGTGCCCGAACAGAAGATTAGTCCCGCAGGTAGGGCCGCGGCGGTCGATTGGCCAATCTCAACATTGTCCTTGAAGCGCGGCCGGATGTAGCTGGCCTGGGTGAGCAGGGTCAGCTGCCGGGTCGGGCGGATTGCGAAGCTTCCGTCGAAACCATGGCTGGAGACGCGTCCGACGTTGCGGTCGATCGAAATGCCGAGATCCTGGTTGAACGAACTCACGATTCGGTTGCGATAGTCGATCTTCCATGCCGCCAGCTGCGCCTGGATCAGGCTGGTCGTGTAGCGGACGCCGAGGTCGAACGCATTGGTCTCCTCCGGCTTCACGTCCACTCGCGGCGCCCGGTACAGATTGTCCGTCCGAGGCGCCGAGAAGCCTTTCGCATAGCTGCCGAAAATGCTGATCGGATTGGTGACGCTGTAGGTAAAGCCGATGTTCGGCAGCAACTTGCCGTACTTATACTGAGCCTTGAACGGCGCGTAATATGGCACCGGACCGGTGGACGGAACAGGATCGTTCGGACCGATGATCCGCAAGCTGCTTGCCGGCTCGCTGGTGCAATAGGCAAAGCCGGAGCCGCGCGCCTCGGTGTAGCAATGCTGATTGAGGTTGCGCTTGAAGAAGGGCCGGCGGACGCCGACTTCGGCCCTCAGCTTCTCGTCGAAGAAGCGGCCGATGTACTGGCCCGAGATCTGGTTGAGCAAAGCGATCGAGGTGCGGTCGCGCTGCTGAATTTTGAAGCCCGTGGAGTCCAACACAGGGCGCCCGTTACGGCCGCCGAATGGACTCTCGGGATCGCCGCCACGCTCGAGGAAGCCCCATTCGCCGGTCTGCCGGTGATGGGCGCGGTCGTAGGTGTAAGCGACGCGGACGCGCTGCAGCGGGCTGATCTGCCAGATCAGCGAGCTGGTCAGGCCGATGCGGTGCGTGTTGGTGTTGTTGGGCGTGAAGAAACGGATCGAGTCGAGGAAATCGCCGTCCCCGTTGAAATCGACGCCTGGACCGGTCGGGTTGCCGCCCCTCGCCCGAGCGCTGCTTTCGGCAAGCGCGGTCGAACCGCCGCCGTTGGCGAGAACATATTGAAAGCTCGGGTCGATGGTCAGAAGCAGCCCGTCGCGCAGCGTGAAACGCGACTGACCGCGAATGTTGCCGGTGTTCGACGGGTTGATGCGGACGTTGTAATAATTGGTGCAGCTTGAGCTGTTCAGCGGATTGTTCTGGGTCACGCCGTAGTTCGGTCCGGACGGCGCCACCGGTTGGGCCGGAGCGTTCGCGCCGGTTCCGTTCGGGCCGGTACCGGCGTTATCATTCTGCACCGTTCCCGCCTGCGGGACGGTGCGGTTGCACACCGCCAGATTGTCGAATTCCATCACCAGGTCTTCCTGGCCGCCGTCGAAATAGCCGATCCGGAAGGGATTCGCTGCAGTCGGAATGAACGTGCCCGGGGGATTCTGCGACGGGGTCGCCGGAATCTCTCCCGATCCGAGGATCGCCCGCAGGTCGTTGATGTTCGGGTTGCGATAGAAATTGTTGCGGTTGCGGTTGTAGTGGCCGCTGACGGAGACGAAGTCCCCGGCCGAGCCGACCGGCTGATATATGCGGGCGTTGAACTGGTGCTTGCTGATCTCGCCCGGGCCCTTGAACTTGTCGTTCCTCGCACGGCTGACCGCGAGCCAGCCCTTCGTTCCCATGGAGGTCAGGCGGCCCGAGTTGAACTGGCCGAACATGCGCCGATAGTCCCAGGTGCCGAGCGACGCCGAAAGGCGCGCGCCCAAAGACTCGGTGGGCATGATGGTGCGGTAATTGATGGTTCCGCCAGCCGCCGATGCCGTCGGCGAGTCGACGTCGGTGACGCCGAGACCAACGTTGATCTGTTCGACCAGTTCGGGGTCGAGCTGCTGGTTCGAGAAGATCGCGTAATTGCCGCTGTCGTTGAGCGGGACGCCGTCGAACGTGAGGCTGATCCGGTTGCCGTCGAAGCCGCGGATTCGGATGCTTCCCCCCGAGCTGCCGTACGGGTCGGAGTTGGTGAAGTTCACACCGGGAACGAGGTTAACGACGTTGAGAATCGTCTGCCCCGATTGCTGCCGTTCGATCAGCTCCTGGTTGATCGCCGCCTTGGCCTTGGTCGTGTCGGGCACTTCAAAGCCGCCGACCTGTTTGGTCTTGGCGCCGGTGATGACGATCTGCTCTTCTTCAGTTGTGATCGTCCCAGTGGACTGGGCGAAAGCAGCCGACGGCAGCATGGCCGTCGTGCACAGCAGCACGAATTTTTTCACGGAAAGAAACTCCCCCGGACCTGTCAAAATTGGTGGAACCCCGGAGCCGCTATTAGCCGATTAAGGCAGCCTTGTTACAAGCTTGGCGCGGCCGTTAACGAATCTTGGGAACCGTTGCAGGAAGGCCACTATCGCGCGCGGTCGAGCGCCCTCCCTATGCCGACAAGCGCGTAGACGAGCAGCGGAACCAGAAGCGCCGACAGGACCACTTTGGCGATCATCTGGCCGACCAGAAGGTTGGCGATCGGGAACACGCCGTAAAAGGCGACGGTGATGAAAATCAGCGTGTCGACGATCTGGCTGAGCACTCCGGCGACCGCGCCCCGGAACCACAGCAGGCGCCCGCCTTCGCGGGCCTTGAGCCAGCTGAAGATCGTCACGTTGAGGAATTGCGAAACGCCGTAGGCGACGATGCCGCCGAGCCAGATGCGCGGAGTCGCGCTCATCATCAGGTTGAAGGCCTCGAGCCGCTCCGGGCTCATTTCGTGCGAGGCGGGAATGCCGAGCACCAACAAAGTGAGAAGCAGCGAGATGATCAACGGGACGAAGCCGAGCAGGACGAGCCTGTTGGCGATCGCCCGGCCGTGAAGTTCGGCGGTCGCTGCGGCCGTGACGACCAGCATCAGGAAGGCGAAAATCCCCGCTTCGACAGCGAGCGGGCCGAGCGCGACCTGCTTGTTGCCAAGCACTCCTGCAATGCACACCATGCCGCCATAGAAGATGGCGAAGGCGAACAGGGATTGGGGAATGGCTCGGGCGGGGGTTTCGGTGCGGTCGTTCATGGGGTCGCAGAGGTAAAGGCTTTCGCGGTCCGCGCAACCGCCGTTGACCGCCCGTCGGTCCGGCGGCTAGCCAGCCCGCCCGTGGAATCCTCCCTCGACATTGTGGCGATCGGCGATGCGATCGTCGACGTGATTGCGACCTGCGAGGATTCGTTCCTCGATGCGCGCGGCTTCGCCAAGGGGTCGATGCGCCTCCTCGACGCGGAGGAAGCCGACGATCTCTACGCGGCGATGGGTCCGGGGCGAGAGATCAGCGGCGGCTCGGCGGCCAACAGCATGGCCGGCGCGGCGGCGCTCGGGCTTCGCGCCGCGTTCATCGGCCAGGTCGCCGACGACCAGCTCGGGACGATCTTCGCCCACGACATGCGCGCGCTCGGAGTGCGTTTCGAAACGCCGCCGATCGCGCCCCCGCCGCCGACCGGCCGGTGCCTGATCCTCGTAACCCCCGATGCGCAGCGGACGATGAGCACCTGCCCCGGGGCGAGCCATGAGCTGACCTCGCGCTCGCTCGACGAAAGGCTGATCCGATCGGCCGCGATCACCTTCCTTGAAGGCTATCTGTGGGGCCCGGAGCGGCCGCGCGCGGCAATGCTCGAGGCGGCGGGGATCGCCCATTCTGCTGGCCGCAGCGTCGCCTTCACTCTGTCGGAAAGCCTTTGCCTCGGCGATCGCCGCGCGGGCGTGCTCGGGATGATCCGCTCGCGGGTGGTCGACACATTGTTCGGCAACGAGGACGAGATTCGCCATCTGACCGGCTGCGCGGCCCTCCCGGACTGCATCGCTTCGCTGTCGGCCGATGTCGGAACGCTGGTTATCACCCGCGGCGCGCACGGCGCGCTTGCGGTCGAGAACGGGCAATGCGTCGAGATCGAAGCAGCGCCGGTCGCGCAGGTGGTCGACACGACCGGCGCGGGCGACCTGTTCGCCGCGGGCTTCCTCGCCGGGCGTTGCCGCGGCCGCGATCTTCGCGGCTCGCTCCAGGCGGGCGCCATCACTGCCGCCGAAGTGATCTCGCATTTCGGTGCACGGCCCGAGGCCGACCTGCGCGAACTGGTAGCGCTGTGACCAACCTCAAGCGGCTCGCCGTCTATTGCGGCTCGGCGCCCGGCAGCCGTCCCGTCTTCGCCGAGGCCGCGCGCGCGACCGGCCGGGCGATGGTCGAACGCGGGATCGACCTCGTCTATGGCGGCGGCCGTCTCGGCCTCATGGGCATTATCGCCGACACGGTGCTCGAACAGGGCGGGCGCGTCTATGGCGTGATCCCCCAGGCATTGGTCGACATCGAGGTCGCGCACACCGCGGTCACCCAGCTCCACACCGTTCCCAACATGCACGAGCGCAAGGCGAAGATGACCGACCTTGCCGACGCCTTCCTCGCGCTTCCCGGCGGCATCGGCACGCTCGACGAATTGTTCGAGGCGTGGAGCTGGAACGCGCTCGGCTATCACAAGAAGCCATTCTGCCTGCTCAACGTCGACGGCTTCTGGGACGGGATGATCGACTTCATCGACAATGCGACCGACAACGGCTTCCTGTCGCAGCGCAGACGCCGCCAGCTGCTCGTCGCCTCGAGCGAGCACGAGGCGATCGACCTGCTGGACGAAGCCGCGGCAGCCGCTACGCAGGGCATGGTCTGGTAGCGAATCGCCTTCGCACCGCGGGGAGGGGTCCTCAATGCAATCCAAGCTGCTCGGCATCGCCGGCATCATCGTCATCCTGGCCGTGGCCATCGCACTGTCGACCAACCGCAAGGCGATCCGGCCGCGAGTCGTCGCCGCCGCCTTCGCGCTTCAGGCCGGAATCGCCTGGCTGGTGATCTACACGAGCTGGGGGCGCGCCGGCATCGAAGGCCTCTCGCGCGGCGTCTCCAACCTTCTCGGCTATGCCAACAAAGGCACCGAATTCCTGTTCGGTCCGAGCGCCACGAACCCGTTGGCCAACACCTTCGCCATCGCGGCTCTTCCGGTGATCATCTTCTTCGCCAGCCTGGTCGCGATCCTTTACTATCTCGGCGTCATGCAGCGGGTCGTCCGCTGGGTCGGCGGAGCGATCGCCTGGGTGACCGGCATCAGCAAGGTCGAATCCCTGGCGTCCGCGGCCAACATCTTCGTCGGCCAGTCGGAATCCCCCTTGGTCGTGCGCCCCTATCTCGCCGCTCTGCCGCCCTCGCGCCTGTTCACGGTGATGTGCGTCGGCATGGCCGGCGTCGCCGGCACCATCCTTGCCGCTTATGCAAGCCTGCTCGGCGAGCGCTATCTCCCCTACCTCCTCGCCGCGGCCTTCATGTCCGCGCCGGGCGGAATCCTGATGGCCAAGCTGATCATGCCGGACGATCCGGCCGACAGCGACGCCGCCGAGGACGCCAAGGTCGAAGTTGCGGAGACCTTCGAGGAAGGTCAGCAGCCCGCGAACATCATCATGGCCGCCGCGCAGGGCGCGCAGACCGGCGTCAAGCTGGCGGTCGCGGTCGGCGCGATGGTCCTCGCCTTCGTTGCTTTGGTGGCGCTCGCCAACGGCCTGCTCGGCGGGCTCGGCAACTGGATCGTTGCGCAAGGGGGCTCGCCCTGGTTCGCCGACCTCAGCTTCCAGCGGCTGATCGGCTATCTGTTCGCGCCGATCATGTTCCTGATCGGCGTGCCCTGGCAGGAAGCAGGCACAGCCGGCGGGCTGTTCGGCACCAAGCTAGTGCTCAACGAATTCGTCGCCTTCATCGACCTCGGCCAGCTCGATGCCGGAGCGCTGACCGAGCGGAGCCGGGCGATCGTCACCTTCGCTCTGTGCGGCTTCGCCAATTTCAGCTCGATCGCGATCCAGATGGCCGTAACCGGCGGCCTCGCGCCCAACCAGCGGCCGGTCATCGCGCGCCTCGGCATCCGCGCGCTGATCGGCGGCTCCCTCGCCAATTTGATGTCAGCCGCTCTCGCCAGCCTGATGCTGCCCTAGTCCGTCACCCTGAACTTGTTTCAGGGTCCATTTTGACCAAAGTCACTGCGGGCGGGGAAATGGATGCTGAAACAAGTTCAGCATGACGGTAAAGAGAGAAACATGACCACCGACACTCTCGACCACATTGCATCCGTCTCGCTCAAGGACGCCGAGCGCGATCCGCAGGGCTTCGCCGACCAGCTCGGCCGCAGCTTCGAGGAATATGGCTTCGCGATCATCGCCGACCACGGCATTCCCGACGAGCTGATCCACCGCGCCGAAGGGAAGGCCAAAGCCTTCTTCGCTTTGCCCGAGGAGGTGAAGCGCAAGTATCACGTGCCTGGCGGCGGCGGCGCGCGCGGCTATACGCCGTTCGGGATCGAGACCGCCAAGGGCATGACCGCGCACGACCTCAAGGAATTCTGGCACGTCGGCCGCGAGCTGCCCCCCGGCCACCGCTTCCGCGACCATATGGGCGACAATCTGTGGCCGGCCGAGGTCGACAGCTTCAAGGCGACGATGCTGGAGCTGTACGACACGTTCGACCGTACGGGCCTCAAGATCCTGAAGGCGATCGCGCGCTTCCTGAAGATCGACGAGGATTATTTCGTCGACACGGTGCGCGACGGCAATTCGGTGATGCGCCTGCTCCATTACCCGCCGATCCAGGGCGAGCCGGGAAGCAACGTCCGCGCCGGCGCGCATGAGGACATCAACGCGATCACGCTTCTGCTCGGCGCCGAGGAAGCCGGGCTCGAGCTTCTGACCCGCGACGGCCGCTGGATCCCGGTGTCGCCGAAACCCGGCGAGCTGGTCGTCAACATCGGCGACATGCTGCAGCGGCTGACCAACGGCCTGCTGCGCTCGACCACCCACCGCGTCGTCAACCCGCCGCCGGAGCGCCGCGGCCATTCGCGCTATTCGATGCCCTTTTTCCTCCACTTCCGCTCGGACTTCTGCATCGAAGCGCTGCCCGGCACCGTGCCCGAAGGCGAGCAGCCCAAATGGCCCCCGATCACCGCCAACGATTACCTCCAGGAGCGGCTGAGAGAGATCAAGCTGAAGTAAGTAAGCCGCGAGGGGGACTAACCTCCCAAATGCTCGGTCAGGCGAGGCGCGAGCCAGTCCCCGATCATTTCGCATTCAACCGTGCTCAGCCCACGGCGTGAGGGATGCGTGATCGCGAATACCGGCCGATGGTCCAACTTGGTTTCTACCGCCAGCCATTTGCCGCCCGGCGCCAGCTGATCGACATAGTCGTCAGGACCGCAAATCATGCCCAGCGCATCCCATCCCATGACAAACAATAGCGTCGGGTCCATAGCGGCGACCAGTTTGTTGAGCTGGTCGCGGCAGTATTGCTCGAGCAACCGGCGGAGCTCGAGCGGCACGTCCTTCCAGCCTGTGCCGCTTGGGTTCTTGTCGATTCCGGGCGTCCGAAAGAAAATCAGGTTGGCCCCGGTTGACCGCTCGAACGCATCGCGCTGGCCGGCCCGTTCGAAGATTCTTTGCAGCCGGCAGCACAGAGGATTGTCTGCGGCGGCGTACCAGAATGTGTCCGGCCAGCTTCGTTCCGTCTCCTGCACATTGCCGCCGCCCGGATTGAATCCCGTTACGAACAGCGGTGGGCGCTCGACAGGTGGACCATAGAGAATGCTGAATTTGTGGTCCCAGGTCGGAAGCGTGCCTTCGAGACCGAGCCACAGGTGATGGACTTGTTCGTAAACTTCCTTGCAGGTCTGTTCGAGCGTCGTCATTCCGGTGGCAGGTGCTCCGGCGGAGTGCCGACGCTCCAGCCGTCTGTTTCGTCCCAAGTGACCAGCGCCGGGCGGCCAGGCCAAAGCTTGACCATGTCGAGCACGCTCCGCTCGTGGGCGTCGCAGCCGATTTGTCCGACCGCCGAGTCATCCAGATTCGCCGGGCCGAAGCCGCTCGGCAGCAACTCCCCGATGCTGCGCCGCTCGACCGCCGAGCCGTCGCCGCTGGCGCAGATTATCGCAATGTCGCGCCCCGACAGGCAGGCCGCCTCGAAGATCGCCTGGCGGCAGCCGCCGCACGGCGTGCAGACCATCTCGCCGCTGCCGCCCGCCACGGCGATGCGCGCCACCTTGCCGAGCCCGAACGCATGCTGCGCGGCGGTCAGCGCGCTCTGCTCGGCGCACAGGCCGAGCCGGTAGCAGGCGTTCTCCATATTGGCGCCGGTCACCACCTCCCCGTCGACGCTTTCAACCGCGCAGCCGACGTGGAAGTTGGAATAAGGCGCATAGGCCCGCCCCGCCGCCTCCCGCGCCAGCGCCACAAGCTCTTCCTCTGTCATGGCGGGAGACTAGTCGCGGCGTAGCCTTCCCTGCAATCGTCATCCTGAACTCGTTTCAGGATCCATTCGGCCAAGGGCAGCGCGGCCCGAATAACAGACCGACGGTCTCAATCCTGACTGGCCGGAATCGCCGGCAGACCGAGGCTCGGCGCGAGATCGACCCACTGCGGGTTCTCGCTCTCGATCAGATTGATTTTCCACTGCCGATGCCATCGCTTCAGTTGCTTCTCGCGGGCGATCGCCTCGTGCATCGTTGCGAATTGCTCGAAGCGAACGAGCCGGTGAACGGAGTAGCGGCTGGTGAAGCCTTGCGCTTCGCCGGAACGATGCTGATACAGCCGCGCGAGCAGGTCCGACGTGACGCCGATGTAGAGCGTTCCGTACGGGCGGCTGGCCAGGATGTACACGCAGGGCTGTCTCACCAGCGCTGAGGATGCGGAGGAATGGATGCTGAAACAAGTTCAGCATGACGGTCGGATTTGGGTGATCGGCCTTGCACTATCGCTCACCGCCTGCGCGAGCGTGCCGGCGCCGTCGCCCGCAGCCGCGCCCGCACTCGCCGCGGCTCCCGCCCAGCCGCAGCCGGTCGAGGTGCAGATCCTCGCCATCAACGATTTCCACGGCAACCTCGAGGCGCCGCGGCTTAGCATCGAGGCGGGCACGCCCGAGGCCAGTGTCCGCGTCCCTGCGGGCGGAGTCGCCCATCTCGCCGCCGCGGCCAAGGCGCTTCGCTCCGGCCAGGCGCACAGCGTCACCCTCTCGGCTGGCGACATGATCGGCGGCAGCCCGCTCGTCTCGGCGCTGTTCCTCGACGAGCCGACGATCCGGGCCATGGACCTGGTCGGAGTCGAATATAATGCGGTCGGCAACCACGAGTTCGACAAGGGGTGGCGCGAGCTTCAGCGGATGCAGGCAGGCGGCTGCGAGGCCTATACGACCAAGCAACCGTGCAAGCTCGAGCCCTTCCCTGGCGCCCGTTTCAAGTTCCTCGCCGCCAACGTCATCATGCCGGGCGGCGGGACCCTCTTCCCCGGGACCGCGATCAAGGATTTCGGGCCGGTCCAGCTCGGCATCGTCGGAATGACCCTGACCGAGACCAAGACTTTGGTGACCCCGAGCGGGGTGGAGGGCCTGACCTTCGCCGACGAAGCCGCGACCGCCAATGCCGCGGTCCCGGCGCTCAAGGCGGCCGGCGCCGACGCGATCGTCCTTTTGATCCACCAGGGCGGCAACAGCAGCGGCGGCTATAACGGCTGCGCCGACCTCTCGGGCGAGATCATGCCGATCATCGACAAGCTCGACCCGGCCATCGACCTCGTCATCTCGGGCCACACCCACCAATCCTACATTTGCGAAGTTTCGCGTCCCGGGCGCGAGCGACCGCTGCTGCTGACCAGCGCGAGCAGCCTTGGCCGCCTGATCACCGACATCCGGCTGACCTTCGCGCCCGACGGCACGTTGCAGGGCCAGCGCGCGCAGAACGTCATCGTCCAGGGGGAAGGCTATAGTCTGGGGGGCACGACCGTCGCGCCGGTCGCATCCTTCCCGATCTTCTCCGCCGATCCCGAGGTCAAGGCTTTGGTGGACCGTTATGTCGCGGCCGCCAAGCCCGAGGCAGCGCGGGTCGTCGGCACGCTCACCGGTACCGCCACCAAGCAGGAGAATGACGCGCGCGAGCATAGCGCCGGCCTCCTTGTCGCCGACGCCCAGCTCGCCGCCGGCCGCAAGTATGGCGCAGTGGCTGCCTTCATGAACACCGGCGGCGTCCGCACCGACCTCGTCCCCGCCGCGGACGGGAGCATCACCTTCGGCCAGGTCTTCGCCGTTCAGCCGTTCGGCAACAGCATTGTCGTCAAGACACTGACCGGTGCGCAGCTCAAGACTCTGCTCGAGCAGCAGTTCCAGGCGGAGCGGCCCAAGATGCTGATGCCGAGCCGCGGCTTCTTTTTCTCCTACGATCTCAGCCGCCCTTATGGGAATCGCATCGTCGACATGCGCCTCAACGGCCGGCGGATCGACCCGAAGGCGCGCTACCGGATCGCGATCAACAATTTCCTCGCCAGCGGCGGCGACGGTTTCGCAATCCTCGCCGAAGGCACCGACCCGGCCGACGCGGGGCTCGATACGGACGCGCTCGAAGCCTTGCTCAAGGCGGGGGCGAAAGTTCCGGAGCTGGGACGCATCCGGAACCTCGGGCCGAAGCCCGCTTCCTAACGCAGCGGCGGCTCGTCGAAGCTGCGCAGTTTGCGGCTGTGCAGGCCCTCGCCTTCCAGGCGCAGCAGACCGAGCGCCTCGATGCCGATGCGCAAATGCTGGCTGATCGCCCGCTCGTAGAAAGCGTTGGCCTGACCGGGCAGCTTGAGCTCGCCGTGCAGCGGCTTGTCGGAGACGCACAGCAAGGTGCCGTAGGGCACGCGGAAGCGATAGCCCTGCGCTGCGACGGTCGCGGATTCCATATCGATGCCGACTGCGCGGCTCTGGTTGAAGCGGATCGCCGAGGCGGAATAGCGCAGCTCCCAATTGCGGTCGTCGGTGGTCACCACCGTGCCGGTCCGCAGCCTCTGCTTGACGCTGTCCTCATCCTCGCCGGTGATGGTCAGAGCCGCTTCGAACAGCGCCTTCTGCACCTCGGCGATGGCGGGGAGCGGGATTTCGGGAGGCAGGACATCATCGAGAACATGATCGTCGCGCAGATAGGCGTGGGCGAGCACATAGTCGCCGATCGTCTGGCTCGGCCTCAAACCCCCGCAATGGCCGATCATCAGCCACACTTCGGGCCGCAGAACGGCGATATGCTCGCAGATGGTCTTGGCGTTCGACGGGCCGACGCCGATGTTGACGAGGGTGATGCCGGTGCCGTCGTCGGCCATCAGATGATAGGCCGGCATCTGGTGGCGGCGCCACTGGCCCGCCGCGATCTGCGCCTCGGCGTCGGTTAGCTCGCCCGGCTCGTAGAGCGCGCCCGGCACGGACAAAGCTGTGAAACGCGAATCCTTGCGCCGCAGCGCGTCGATCGCGACGCCGACGAACTCGTCGACATAGCGGACGTAGTTGGTGAATAGCACATAATGCTGGAAGTGCTCGGGCGGCGTCCCGGTATAATGCTTCAGCCGGGCGAGGCTGAAGTCGGTGCGTGGACCGTCGAACAGGGTCAGCGGCCGCGCCTCCCCTGGCGGGCTCACCCAGACGCCGTCGGCGATCTCGTCGCCGAGATGCGTGAGCTCGTTCGACGGAAAGTGGCGCGACAGTTCCGCCGTGCCGATGTCGCCGACCTCGATGCCGCTATTCTCGATCACATATGCGTAAGGAATCTCACTCGTGGAGCGGCCGACGGAGACGGTCACGTCATAGTCGCGGATCAGATGTTCGATCTGGTCGACCAGATATTCGCGGAACAGCTCGGGACGGGCGACGCTGGTCGCGTAGGTGCCGGGCTGGTTAAGCCGTGCAAACGCGCGCGCCAGAGTCAGGCGCGGCGCCTCGCCGGCATAATCGATGCGCAGCTCGGGATATGCGAAGCGGCCCCCTGCCCGGTCGCCGGCTGAGGGCAGCGTGCGGTCCTCGACGTATCGCGCGAGAGCTTCGCGGAGGTTGGCTACAGATTCGTCGTAAATTGCCGCGAGCTGGTCGACGATCAGGTGCGCGTCGGTCGGTCGTTTCATGGCCTGCACTAAGCGGCAGAGGGCCACGGACGCAAGTCACTGGACCGAAGGCGCTGGGCCCGAAGCACCGTTGGTTCACATCGTTATGCCCGCGGAACATGTTCGACATTGGTCGGGTACCCTTGCCCGTTCGTCGAAGCCTGACCGCTGTTTTCCTGCTATTCACCTAGCCGCCGGCAGGCGCCATGCCGATGCCCAACACCCGCCCGCACTTGCATTCCCGACAAACAGGCGAAATGCGCAACATGGTGAAGCGATCCGGGTTCAAGACGACGATCAAGGGGTGCACGCTCGGTGCCGCCGCGCTCCTGCTCGCCTCGTGCGGAAGCGGCGAAGGCGCCGGCAAGGACGGGGGCGGCCGCGGCGGCGGCCCGAGGGGCCCTGCCACCGTCGGCTTCGTCGTGATCCAGCCCGGCAGCGCCCCGATCGAGCAGCAGCTCCCGGCGCGCATTTCGGCCTATCAGGTGTCCGAAGTCCGGCCGCAGGTATCGGGCGTGATCTTGCGGCGCATGTTCCGCGAAGGCTCGGTCGTGCGCCAGGGGCAGACGCTCTACCAGATCGACCCCAGCATCTATAACGCGCAGGCCGCGCAGGCCGAGGCGAACCTGCAGAGCGCCCGGGCCAGCGCCGAGGCCGCCCGAACCCTGGCCGCGCGCTATCGGCCGCTGGTCGAACAGCAGGCGATTTCCAGGCAGGACTATACCAATGCACTCGCGCAGGCGCGCCAGGCGGAGGCGGCGGTTGCGCAGAACAGCGCCGCGCTGCGAACCGCGCGGATCAACCAGCGCTACACGCGGGTCCCGGCGCCGATCGGCGGACGGATCGGCCTCTCCAACTATACCGAAGGTGCCCTGGTCACCGCCAACCAGCCCGACGCGCTGACGACGATCACCCGTCTCGACCCGGTCTATGTCGATATCCAGCAATCGGCCGCCGACCTACTCGCGCTGCGGCAGGCGCTGGCCCGTGGCGGCGCGACGCCGACGGTGGCGCAGGTCCGGCTGAAGCTTCCGGACGGATCCGACTATGGCTTCACCGGGACCGTCGAGTTCAGCCAGGTGCTGGTCGATCAGGCGACCGGCAGCGTGACTCTGCGCGCTCGCTTCCCAAATCCGCAGGCAATCCTTCTCCCGGGCATGTTCGTCACCGCGCAGTTCGCGCAGGCGATCAACACGTCCGCCTTCCTCGTGCCGCAGCAAGCGGTGACTCGCGACCCGAAGGGCAATGCAACGCTGTGGGTGGTGGGCCCCGGCAACCGCGCGGTGCAGCGGGTCGTGGTCGCTGACCGCACGCAGGGGCCCTATTGGGTCGTCACGCAAGGCCTCGCGGCGGGCGAGAAAGTCATCACCCAGGGCGCCGCAAACTTGCGCGACGGCGCGCAGATCAAGCCGGTGCCGGCAACCGCGCCGCAGCGCGTGCAGCCGCCGCCCCCGGGCGCGGCCAAGGGCCCCGGCGGGCCGGGCGCGCGCTAGCGCATGTCCCGCGTCTTCATCGATCGCCCGATTTTCGCCTGGGTGATCGCGATCATCCTCATGCTGATGGGGATCGGGGCGATCACCGTACTTCCGGTCTCGCAATATCCCGACGTCGCGCCGACGCAGATCAACATCCGCGCATCCTATCCAGGAGCCTCGGCGAGCACGCTTGAAAGCAGCGTCACGCAGATCATCGAGCAGCAACTGACGGGCATCGACGGGCTGCTCTATTTCTCCTCCACTTCCACCTCTCGCGGCCAAAGCAACACCACGGCGATCTTCGAGAAGGGGGTGAGCCCCGACATCGCCCAGGTCCAGGTGCAGAACAAGGTTCAACAGGCCGTCTCGCGATTGCCGCAACAGGTCCAACAGCAGGGCGTGACGGTCACCAAGAGCTCGCCCGATTTCCTGATGATCGTCGGCGTTTACGACGAGACCGGCCGAAGCTCGAACTTCGACGTGTCCGACTGGATGGCGAGCAACATGCAGGACGAGCTTTCGCGGCTCGAGGGGATCGGCGACGTCAACGTCTTCGGCGCGCCTTATGCGATGCGCATTTGGCTCGACCCGCACAAGCTCGCGAGCTTCAACCTGATACCCGGCGACGTCGTCACCGCGATCCAGAACCAGAACACCGATGTTGCCGCCGGCGAGATCGGCGGCATGCCCCAGCCGCAGGGGCAAATGCTCAATGCCACGGTCACCGCGCAGTCCCGCCTGCAGACGCCCGACGAATTTCGCGCGATCGTGATCAAGTCTGATTCCTCGGGCGCCCGCGTCACCCTCGGCGACGTCGCGCGGGTCGAGCTCGGCGCCGAAAATTATGCGGTGCGGACAAGGGTCAACGGGCACCCGGGCGCGGGCATGGGGATTTTCCTGGAGCCTGGCGCCAATGCCCTGCGGACCGCGGGCCTGGTCAAGGCGAAGGTCGAGGAAATCTCGACGCGGATGCCGGCAGGCTATCGCTTCGCCTACGCCAACGACACGACCAACTTCATCAAGCTGTCCATCACGGAGGTCGTGAAGACGCTGTTCGAAGCGATCATCCTCGTCGTCCTCGTCATGTTCATCTTCCTGCAGAGCTGGCGAGCGACGTTGATTCCGTTCATCGCCGTACCGGTGGTGCTGCTCGGCACCTTCGCGATCCTCTACGCGCTCGGTTTTTCGATCAACACAATGACCCTGTTCGGGCTGGTGCTAGCGACCGGCCTGCTGGTCGACGATGCGATCGTCGTGGTCGAGAATGTCGAGCGGCTGATGGACGAGAACCCTGAGATGACCGCGCGCGAGGCGACGATCGTCTCGATGGGGCAGATCCAGATGGCGCTGGTCGCGATCGCGCTGGTGCTGTCGGCGGTGTTCCTGCCGATGGTTTTCTTCGGCGGGTCGACGGGAGTCATCTACCGCCAGTTCGCGGCGACCATCGTCTCGGCGATGGCGCTGTCGGTGTTCATCGCGCTGACGCTGAGCCCGGCGATCGCCGCCAACCTGCTCAAGCGCAATCATGTCAGCGTCGAGCGGACCTGGCTCGGTCGCAAGACGCCGAGGGTCGCGCACACGGTCGAGGTTGCGCGTGTCGGCTTCAACACGCGCTTCGACCGCTTCCGCGACTGGTTCGTCGGCTCGGTCACCTATGTCGTCGATCGCAAGTGGCTGTTCCTTGCAATCTACGCGGGCGTAATCGCGCTGCTTCTGTTCTTGTTCCTGCGCCTGCCTACCGGTTTCCTTCCAAGCGAGGACCAGGGCGCCGCATCGGTCCAGTTCCGGCTTCCTGCGGGCGCGACCATGACCCGTACCGCCGAGGTCCAGGAAACCGTCGAGGGCTATTTCCTTCGGGGTCCCGAAAAGGACAATGTGAAGACCTATTTCACCGTGGCCGGAGGCGGCCAGGGCGCGGCCGGACAGAATACGGGCCAGGCCTTCATCAACCTTGCCGATTACGACAAGCGCCACGGCGCCGAGAACAGCGCCGATGCGATCGTGCAGCGCGCTTCGGGCGCGTTCCGCGGCCTGCGCGATGCCCAGGTTTTCGCTCTCGTCCCCGGCGCGATCCGCGGGCTCGGCCAGTCGAGCGGCTTCAACATGGAAATCCAGAATACCAGCGGGATGAGCCGCGAGGAGTTCGCGAGCGTGCGCGACCGGCTGCTTGCCGCTGCCAGCTCCGATCCACGGCTTGCATCCGTCCGCCCGAGCGAGCTGCCGGACGTGGCCAGCCTGAGGGTCGACATCGACCAGCAACGCGCAGCCGCGCTGGGACTGTCACCCGCCGACGTCAACAACACCATCTCGACGGCGTGGGGCGGGCGTTACGTCAACGATTTCGTCGACCGCGGCCGCGTCAAGCGGGTCTTCGTCCAGGGCGATGCCCCGTACCGCGCCGCGCCAAGCGACATCGACCAATGGTTCGTGCGCAACAACCGCGGCGGCATGGTGCCCTTCTCGTCCTTCGCCCAGACCAACTGGCAAACAACGCCGACCAGCCTTTCGCGCTTTCAGGGCTACCCCTCGTACGGGTTGCAGGGCCAGGGAGCGGAAGGCGTCAGCTCAGGCCAGGCGATGACGATCATGGAGAATCTCGCCGCGCAATTCCCCGGCATCAGCGTCGCCTGGGCCGGGCAGTCGTTCCAGGAAAGGCTCTCTTCAGGGCAGGCGCCGATCCTGTATGCGATCGCCCTGCTGGTCGTCTTCCTGTGCCTTGCCGCGCTTTACGAGAGCTGGTCGGTCCCCCTTGCGGTCTTGCTGGTGGTGCCGCTCGGCCTGATCGGGTCGATTTTCGCGGTGACGCTGCGCGGGCTGCAGAACGACGTCTACCTGCAGGTTGGACTGATCACGACCATGGGCTTGTCAGCCAGAAATGCGATTCTGATGGTCGAATTTGCCGACCGGGCCGAACGCGAGGGCAAGCGCGTCATCGAAGCAGCGGTTGAAGCGGCGCGGATCCGGCTGCGGCCGATCCTGATGACCAGCTTCGCCTTCATGTTCGGAGTCCTGCCCCTCGCCTTGTCGAGCGGCGCCGGCGCCAACAGCCGCATCGCCATCGGCACCGCGGTGATCGGCGGGATGATGACCGCGACCGCCTTCGCCATCTTCTACATTCCGTTGTTCTTCGTACTCGTCCGCCGCAGCGTCCGCGACGGCCTGGTCGTGATCCGCGAGCGCATCAGGCGCCGCAAAGAGGTGCAGACGTGAAGCGGGCGGCGGCCCTACTGGCGCTGCTCGCCACCGCCTGCACGACGATGGAACCTCGGCTTCCGCCGCCCGATCCGGCAATCCCACCGTCCTGGCCGGCCGGGGACGCGACGCTGATCCAGGCGGAAGCGGCACTGCCCGCTGTCACCTATCGCGAGATCTTCCGCGATCCGCGGCTTCAGACGCTGATTGCGCGCGCGCTGGCCAATAACCGCAACCTGATGGCGGCCACCGCCAATATCGCGGCAGCGCGCGAGCAATTTCGAGTCCAGCGGGCCCAGGAGCTGCCTACAGTCGGAGCGAGCGGAGGTGTTACCCTGAGCGGCGATCGCGGCGGCTCGGCGACCGACGTCTCGGCCCAATATCAGGCCGGAGTGAACGTTCCGAACTTCGAAATCGATCTGTTCGGCCGCAAGCGATCGCTCACCCAAGCGCAGTTCGAGCAATATCTCGGGACCGAGGCCGGTGCGCGCGCAACGCGCCTCGCATTGGTGGCGAGCATCGCCAACGCCTGGCTCGATTATGCCGGCGATTTGAGCCTGCTCCAGATCGCGCAGCAAACGGCCGACACGGCCGGGCGAAGCGTTCGCCTGACCCGGCTCAGGCTCGAGGGCGGAATCGCGCCGCGCACCGACCTCAGCCAGGCCGAGCAGATCCTGACCCAGGCTCAGGCCGACGTCGCCCAGCAGCGCACCTTCGTCGCGCAGGGGGTCAACACGCTGCGGCTTCTGGTCGGTGCGCGCGTCGAAGCGGCGCTCCTGCCCGGCTCGATCGAGGAGGCTGGCGCAGCGATCGGCGAACTGCCCGCGGGCGTCGATTCCTACGTCCTGCTGCGCCGGCCGGACATTCTCCAGGCCGAACACCGGCTGCGCGCCGCCAATGCGCAGATCGGCGCGGCTCGCGCCGCTTTGTTCCCGCGGATCACTCTGACGGGGCTTCTCGGGCTTGCCAGCAGCGCGCTCACCGGCCTGTTCAGCGGCGGCGCCTTTGCCTGGAGCGCGGGCGGCAATGCGGCCTACACCATCTTCCAGGGCGGGGCCGGCCAGGCCAACGTCCGGCTGACCGAGGCTCAGCGCAATGCCGCGCTCGCCAATTATCAGGGCGCGGTGCAGACGGCGTTTCGCGAAGTTGCCGACGCGCTTGCCCGCCGCGCGACGATGGACGAGCAGCTCGCCGCGACCGAACGGCGCAGGGCTGCATCGGCCGACGTCGCATTGCTCGAGGAAGCGCGCTACCGCGCCGGCATCGCCAGCTATCTGAGCCTGCTCGACGCTCAGCGCTCTTATTATGCGGTGCAGCGGGTGCTGGTTCAGACGCGGCTGACCGCGGCGCGCAACCGGGTTGCGATCTATCAGGCGGTCGGCGGGGATTCCCTGCTGCAGACCGCGCCGCTGTGTGCGGTGGTCTACGACAATAGCGCGAGTAGCGCGAAGCTCGCGAGCCAATGCTCGCCCATATAATCGCCGGCAATGTGCGGGAGCGCAGCCGCGAGATGCTCGTCGGCAGCCTGCGCGGCCGCGGCGCGCTCGGCTGAGGGAAGCAGCGGCGCGAGGCTGCGCCAGCACCAGGCACGGCTGAGGTTGAGCCCGTCGAGATGGGCGATCTTCCCGTCGCTGCGGTCGCTGACGGTCGCCGGCGTGAACAAGGTCGCGGGCTCGCGCGCGGCGGTGCGCGGCAGGAACTGCTCGAACCAGATCGGGAACAGCGATGGATGGGTGCGTGCCATGCACAAAGCCTCGACCAGCGCCGGCGACAGGAACTCGTCGCCGCCCGGCTCCCACGCCTGGCAGTCGCGGTCCGACCCGTACCAGTGGCGCGCGCGCTCGCGGATCAGCTCGGCGAGCGGCGCATCAAACTTCTCGGCCCATTCGAGCGAGAGTACGAGGGCGAATGCGGTGTTGAAGTGGGTTCCAACGCGGATCGGGTAGGTCAGGATCGCGAGATAATCGCGCAGCCGGTCCGCGAACGCCCGCGCCAGCGGCTCGAACTCCCCGCCCCAATCGCCCTCGTGGCGCGTCGCCTCGAGGTGCAAGTAGAGGAGCCACGCCCAGCCGTAAGGCCGTTCGAACCCGCGGCTCATCGGCCGGTCGAGATAGGCAAGCTCGGCCGCGACCTTCGCCGGCGTGAACGTCTCGTCGGCGAGAACGCCGATCGCCCCGGCCTCGGCGATCTCGGGGAACAAGCGCCGAAGGGTCAGCAAAGTCCACCACCCATGGACGCAGCTATGCCAGTCGAAACTGCCGAAAAAGACCGGGTGCAGCACGCGCGGCGGAAGCGCATCCTCGTCGCCAAGCAGGACGTGGTCGAGCTTGTGCGGATATTCCTTGGTCACATGGCCGAGCGCGATCCGCGCCATGTGCGATGCCAGGGGTGCATCCAGCCTCATAGGTGGAAGCCCGCCACGTAGATGATCAGGATGTTGACCGCGAGCAGCGGAAGCGCAGTCGCGATCTGCACCTTCACGACCCCATATTGGTCCTTCAGCTCCAGCAGCGCCGCCGGAACGAGATTGAAGTTGGCGGCCATCGGCGTCATCAAGGTCCCGCAGAAGCCGGCCAGCATCCCGACCGCGCCGATCACCGCCGCGTCGCCGCCATAGCCCTGGATCAGCAGCGGCACGCCGATCGCCGTCGCCATCACCGGGAAGGCCGCGAAGGCGTTGCCCATGATCATGGTGAAAATCGCCATCCCGAGCCCGAACACCACGACCGTGAGGAAAATGCTGCCGCGGGGAATCACCGACTGGGTCAGCTCGCCGATGATCGTGCCGACGCCAGCGGCGGCGAACAGCACGCCAAGCGCCGCCAGCATTTGCGGCAGGACCGCAGCCCAGCCGATCGCGTCGATGAGGCGCCGCCCCTCCTGCAGCGGCGCAAGCGCCGGCGGCCGCAGCCACAGGAAGATCGCTGCGATCGCGAGCAGCACGCCAAGCCCAAGGAACATATAGGTTTCGCGCTTCGCCTCGAACCAGCCGTACTCTCCGATCGCCGTGTAATTGTAGAAGAGCGTGCCGATCAGCGCCGTCGCGGGAATGATCAGCGCGGGCAGGAACAGCTTGTTGCCGAGCCGCTCCGACCAGCGCACCCGCTCCTCGTCGGAGGTGGTCGACGGATGACTCCGCCCAATGAAGCCGAACCCCGCCAGTCCCGCCAGCCCGAGCACCAGCAACCCGTTGCCGAAATCGCCGATCCGATCACCGGCCAGCAGGCTGAGCGCCATCAGTCCCCAGAAGGCCGCATTGCCGAAGCGCTTGGGGTTGCTTCGGTCGGCGACGGACAGCAGTGCGATGGCGGCGAACATCGCTCCGGCAAGGGCGTAGAGCCATTGAAGGGTGATCATTCGCCGACCTCCGCCGTCTGCGCGATCGGTGGCACCGGCCCGCGCCGGCGGGCCAGGCGCCGATCCAGCAGCACCAGCCGCGTGCCGTGGATCATGAAGGCGAAGATCGCGGTGGGGATCGCCCATACCGCGAGATGCAGCGGCGCGAGATTATAGCCGTAGGTCGCGAGCGTCTGCTGGATCAGCACGATTGAGCCGATCGCGAAAAAGATGTCTTCTCCGAAGAACAGCCCGACATTGTCGGTCCCGGCCGAATAGGCCTTCACCGTCTCGGCAGTCTCCTCGTCGAGCTCGCCGTGCTGCTTTTCGGCGGCGGCGAGCGCCATGGGAGCGACCAGCGGTCGCACGGTTTGCGGATGGCCGGCGGTCGAATGCAGACCGATCGCGGCGGTGATCTGGCGATAGGCCAGGTAAAAGATCAGCAGCTTTCCCGTCGTCGCCTTTTTGAAGCCGCGGATCAGTGTCGCGGCACGCTGCTGCAGCCCGTGCCGTTCGAGCAGGCCGATCACGGGAAGGACGATCCAGACGATGGCGATGATGCGGTTGTCGTTGAACGCCTTGCCGAAGGTTGAAATGACCTCGACGATATCCATCCCCGCAAGCAGACCCGTGACGATCGCGGCCGCGGTAACGACCAGCATCGGGTTGAGGCGTAGGGCGAAACCGGCGACGACGAGAAGGATGCCGAGCAGCGGCCAGTAATTGGTCATTCCGCCTTGCTCCCGAATCCGCCGCCGCCGGGCGTTTCAATGATGAAGCGGTCGCCCGGCTGCATGTCGGCATAGGCGGTGGCGCTCAGCATTTCGATGCTTCCGTCGCTGCGCTCGACCCAGTTCCGCCCCGGCTGCGCATCACCGCCGCCGGCGATCCCGCGCGGCGGCACCCGGCGGCGGTTGGCGAGGATGTTGGCCCGCATCGACTCGAGGAAGGTGATTTCGCGCACCAGTCCGTCGCCGCCGCAGTGCGCCCCGGTCCCGCCCGACCCGCGGCGGATGGCGAAGCGGTCGAGCCGGACGGGGAGCCGCGTCTCGAGGATTTCGGGGTCGGTCAGCCGGCTATTGGTCATATGCGTCTGCACCGCGCTGGTCCCGTCATGGTCGCGGCCGGCGCCCGACCCGCCGGCGATGGTTTCATAATATTGGTGCCGGTCGTTGCCGAAAGTGAAATTGTTCATCGTGCCCTGGCTCGGTGCAAGCTGGCCGGTCGCCGCGAACAGGGCGTCGGTGACGACCTGGCTGGTCTCCACATTCCCCGCGACGACCGCGGCGGGCGGTCGCGGATTGAGCATCGAGCCTTCGGGCACGATCAGCCTGATGGGCCGCAGGCAGCCATCGTTCATCGGGATTGCATCGTCGATCAGCGTTCGCACGACGTAGAGCGAGGCCGCGCGCACGATCGAGAATGGCGCATTGAAATTATCCGGAAGCTGGTCGCTCGTGCCGGTGAAATCGAAGGTCGCCGCGCGCGCCGCCTTGTCGACCGTGATGCGGACGCGGACATGCGCATTATTGTCCATTTCATAGTCGAACTCGCCGTCGTCGAGGCGGTCGAGCAGCCTGCGCACCGATTCCTCGGCATTGGCGAGGACGTGGCGCATGTACGCTGCGACCACGTCCGCGCCGTAATCGCGTGCCGTTGCGGCGAGCACCTCGGCACCGCGGATACAGGCCGCTAGCTGAGCCTTCAGGTCGGAGATGTTGCGGTCCGGATTTCGCGCCGGCCACTTACCCTGCGTCAGTAGCGCGCGGATTTCCGCTTCGCGGAAATGGCCCTCGTCGACCAGCAACGCATTGTCGATCAACACGCCTTCTTCGCCGATCGTGCGGCTGTCGGGCGGCATCGATCCAGGCGCAATCCCGCCGATGTCCGCGTGGTGGCCCCGCGCGGCGACGAATGCGGATGGCTCGGCTTCATCGCCATAGAAGACGGGAACGATCACGGTGATATCTGGCAAATGCGTGCCACCGCGATAGGGATCGTTCAGCACATAGGCATCGCCGCGGCGGATCCCGCGCCCGTCCCTGCCCTTGCCGCGCGTGTCGATGATGGTCCGGATGCTCTCGCCCATCGAGCCCAGGTGCACGGGAATGTGCGGAGCGTTGGCGATCAGCGCTCCCTCGGCGTCGAAAATCGCGCACGAGAAGTCGAGCCGTTCCTTGATGTTCACGCTCGTCGCTGTCGATTGCAGCGCAACCCCCATCTCCTCGGCGATGGCCATGAACAAATTGTTGAAAATCTCCAGCCGGACGGGATCGACTTCGGTCCCGATGGCCTTGGCGCGCTCGAGCGGCACGGCGCGCGTGAGGACGAGCGTCCCGTCCCCCGCGCGTTGGGCGCGCCAGCCCGGCTCGACGACAGTTGTCGACGTCGGGTCGGAGATGAGCGCGGGGCCCTCAACCTCCTCCCCCGGAGGGAGTGGGTTTTGCGCCTTAACCGGCTCCTCGACTCCTTGTCCCCGGGAGGATTTCCCAACGGCCTCCACCACGAGCGCGTCGACGATCACCTCGCCGTCATCCCAATAGCCGAAGCGCCTGCGATGCAGGTCCGCGAAGTCGCGCCTCATTTGATCGCTATGCCCGACGGCAATTTCGATGGTCGTGTCGCTTCCCGCCATGCGCAGGCGCGCACGGCGCAGCAGCTCGATCCGTTCCTCGTCGATACGCTGATCGATCAGTGCATCACGCGCCTGTTGCTCGAGCTCCGAAAGCGCGTCCGAGAAATCGTGGCCGAGCGGTTTTAACAGGCTCGTGTCGCGGATCGCCTTCACGTCGGCCAGGCCGATGCCGTAGGCCGAGAGCACGCCGGCGAGCGGGTGGATAAGGATGCGCTCGATCCCCAGCGCATCGGCCACCGCGCAGGCGTGTTGTCCGCCGGCGCCCCCGAAGCAGGCGAGCGTGTAACGCGTCACGTCATGGCCGCGAGCGATCGAGATTTTGCGGATCGCGGCGGCCATATTGTCGACCGCGATTTCAACGAAGCCGCGGGCGATCTCCTCGAGGCTCATGCCCGGAACAACCTCCGCGATCTCCTGCAGTCGCGCGCGGGACGCGCCCCAGTCGAGCGGCTGGTCTCCCTTCGGGCCGAACACGCGCGGGAATTGCTCGGCGTCGATGCGCCCGAGGAACAGGTTGCAGTCGGTAACCGTCAGCGGTCCGCCGTTCCGGTAGCAGGCCGGTCCCGGGAACGCGCCGGCGCTCTCCGGCCCGACACGGAAGCGCAGTCCGTCGAAGTGGCAGATCGACCCCCCGCCGGCGGCAACGGTATGGATCTGCATCATCGGCGCGCGGATCCTCGCCCCGGCGACGACGCTTTCATCGGCAAGCTCGTAGGCGCCCGCGAAGTGCGAGACGTCGGTTGAGGTTCCGCCCATGTCGAAGCCGATCAGCCGGTCATCCCCATGCGGCTCGCTTGCTGCGACCATGCCGACCACGCCGCCCGCGGGGCCCGAGAGGATCGCGTCCTTGCCGCGGAACGAGCCCGCCTCGGCGAGCCCGCCGTTCGACTGCATGAAATGGAGGTCGGCGCTTCCCGGAAGGCCTGCCGCGACCCGGTCGACGTAACGCCTCAGGACGGGCGACAGATAGGCATCGACCACCGTCGTGTCGCCGCGGCCGACGAGCTTGATCAGCGGCGCTACCTCGTGGCTGGCGGAGACCTGAGAGAAGCCGATCTCGCAAGCGATTTGCGCCAGCCGCGCTTCGTGCGCGCAGTGGCGCCAACCGTGCACCAGCACGATGGCCAGCGCGTCGATCCCGTCGTCGCGGAGCGCCTGGAGTGATGCGCGGGCCTGCTCCTCGTCGAGCGGCTTCAGCACCGCCCCATCGTCGGCCACCCGCTCGTGGATCTCGACGACGCACTCGTACAGCATGGAAGGCAGCACGATGTGGCGCGCAAAAATCTCCCGCCGCGCCTGATAGCCGATGCGCAGCGCATCGGCGAAGCCGCGGCTGATCGCCAGTGCGACACGCTCGCCCTTGCGCTCGAGCAAGGCGTTGGTCGCGACTGTGGTGCCCATGCGCACGGCGGCGACCTCACCGCCCTCTTCGCTCAGCACACGGCGGATCGCCTCGAGCGCGGCGTCCTCATATTGGTCGGGGTTGTCGGAGAGCAGTTTCTCGATCCGCAGCCGGCCGTCGGATGCACGCGCGACAACGTCGGTGAAGGTTCCGCCGCGGTCGATCGCGAAGGTCCAGCTGAGCGCCATTCGCTGCCTCTAGGGCCTTTGCGCTCCCGACTGCACCCCCTAAGGACAAGCCATGGCTGTTCTTGTGACGGGAGCTGCGGGGTTCATCGGCGCCGCGACATCGCGGGCGCTCCTCGAGCGCGGCGACGAGGTCGTCGGCATCGACAATCTCAACTCTTATTACGACCCCTCGCTGAAGCGGGCACGACTGGAACGGCTGCAGCAGCAATATGGCAATCGTTTCCGCTTCGAACGCGTCGACTTCGCGGACGCCGAAGCCCTGAACGGCGCCGCCGGATCCATCGACTTCGAGGCCATCGTCCATTTCGGAGCGCAGGCGGGTGTACGCTACAGCATCGAAAACCCGATGGCCTACATCCAGGCCAATCTCGTCGGCCATGCGAACATGCTCGAGCTCGCCCGCTCCCGGCGGCCACGCCACATGGTCTATGCGTCATCTTCGTCGGTTTATGGAGGGAATAAGAGCCTCCCTTTTCGGGTCGAGGACCGGGTCGACCACCCGATATCGCTCTATGCCGCGACCAAGAAGGCCGACGAGCTGATCAGCGAAAGCTACGCCAATCTCTACCGGCTGCCGCTCACCGGCCTGCGCTTCTTCACCGTCTATGGGCCGTGGGGCAGGCCCGACATGGCCATGTGGATCTTCACCAAGGCGCTTTACGCGGGCGAGCCGCTGCCTTTGTTCAACGGAGGCCAGATGCGCCGCGACTTCACCTACATCGATGACATCGTGCGCGGCGTCGTCGCCTGCCTCGATTCGCCGCCGCAGGACGACGGCGAGACGAAGGCCGGCGGGAGCAATGCTCCACACGTTCTCTACAATATCGGTAACAACCGCAGCGAAGAGCTCATGCGGGTCGTCGAACTGCTCGAGCGGGAGACGGGCCGAAAAGCGCTGCTCGACCCGAGGCCGATGCAGGAAGGGGACGTCGCCGAAACCTGCGCCGACATTTCTGCGATTGCGCGGGACCATGGGTTCGCCCCGACAACCAGCATCGACGAAGGCGTGCCGCGCTTCGTCGCCTGGTACCGGGAGTATCACGGCCTGTGAGCCTCCCGCCGCTGCTCCAGCGCCTGCGCATTCCCGCCGTTGGCGCGCCGATGTTCATCGTTTCCAACCCGGCGTTGGTGATTGCCCAGTGCACCAGTGGCATCGTCGGCAGCTTCCCGGCGCTGAACGCGAGGCCGGCTGAGCTGCTCGACGAGTGGCTGCACGAGATCAGCGAGGCGCTAGCCGCCTGGGACCGCGACCATCCAGACCAGCCGGCAGCCCCGTTCGCGGTCAACCAGATCGTCCACCGCTCCAACGACCGGCTCGAGCATGATATGCACGTCTGCGCCAAGTGGAAGGTGCCGATCGTCATAAGCTCGCTCGGGGCTCGGCCGGAGATTAACCAGGCGGTCCACTCGTGGGGCGGGATCACGCTGCACGATGTGATCGACGACCGGTTCGCGCGGAAAGCGGTCGAGAAAGGCGCGGACGGCGTGATCGCCGTCGCCGCCGGAGCGGGCGGGCACGCGGGCCGCTGGTCGCCGTTCGCTTTGGTCCAGGAAATCCGCGCCTGGTTCCACGGGCCGCTGCTTCTCTCCGGAGCGATTGCCACCGGCGGCGCGGTGCTTGCCGCGCAGGCGATGGGCGCCGACCTTGCCTATGTCGGCTCCCCCTTCATCGCCACCGAGGAGGCCAGTGCGCCCGCCGAGTACAAGCAAGCGATCGTCGAAGCTGGCGCCGCCGACATTGTCTACACGGACCTCTTCACCGGCGTTCACGGCAATTATCTTCGCTCCTCGATCGAGCGCTCGGGCCTCGACCCGGACAATCTCGCCGGAATCGACCCGACGGCGATGAAATTCGGCTCCGACGGCTCGGCCAAGGCCAAGGCCTGGCGCGACATCTGGGGCTCGGGCCAGGGCATCGGCGCAATCGAGCGGGTTCGCCCAGCCCGCGACTATGTCGACCTGCTCGCGGATCAATATGCGGCCGCCAAGGCCGCGCTTTGCAGCTGAGCTAGGCTCCGCCGCCGGTTAGGCCCCGCTCGAGCCGGCCCATCAGCGCCCGCGCCGGGCTCTGCGGCGGCTCTTCGATCAGCTGCCCTTCATCGAGCCGTTTGACCCGAGCGTAGAGGTCAGCGCTGGCGTTGATCAGCTTTTGCGCCGATTCGGGCAGCTGCGCGACGACCGCCGGGTCGCTGTCCTGGGCATGGCCGAGCCGCCGTTCGGGGCGCCGCCCCTCGCGGGTCGGGATTTCCCCCGACTCGATCGCCCGCTGGGTCAGAAGCCAGGCGACAATATGCATGATCCGCGTCGTGACCTTCAGCGACTCGCAGGCAAAGCCGACTCGGGCGAAAGGCTGCAGCGTTGCCCGCTCGTCGCGCCCCGCATCGTCGAAATAGGACCGCGCCTCGTCGGCGAGAAGCATCGCCTCGGTGTAGAGCGAGTCGACCAGGCGCGATGTGATCCGCACCCTCGGGTCTGGCATGTCCGATTCGTCCATCGCGAAGAGATTGCCATCCTTCATGGCCTGATGAAACGCCCAAGCGCGGATTGCGGCAACCGAGCTGCCGCGGGCTGTCCCCGCACGGGACAGGTCAGGCGATGATGTCGGGAATGTTCTGGTCGGCGATTTGCGCGATCCGATCCTTGAGCATCAACTTGCGGCGTTTCAGCCGCGCGATCTCCAGCTGGTCGCCGGTCGGCTCGGCACTCAAGAGGCGGATCCGCTCGTCGAGCGCGCGATGCTCGACCTTGAGCGCCTCGAGATCGGGCGGCGGCTGGTCGTCGTTCATTGCCATGCGGCTCTACTCCAATGCGGCGCCCGCAGGAACCGCGCCGAATCGCGCCGCGCCGCCGCCAGGCCGTGCAAAGCATCAAGACAAAGTTCGCATTTCGTGGTTTATTACGGGGCGGTGACACTCTGACTGAAAGGAACGGCACCAATGGACAAGGCAATGGCCGAGGAACTCGAGTCCAAGCACGCAGCCCTTCACGCTTTGATCGAGGAAGAAGAGCATCGGCCACACCCTGACGAAGACCTTCTCCATCGCCTCAAGAAAGAGAAACTCAGACTGAAAGACGAGCTGGCCGGCCACCTCACGCATTAGAGGCGGCGTTTTTTGTGCGCGGGCGGCCGCAACGGCCGCCGCGTCGCAACCCCGAAACTTGCCCCGGTTGCCCGTCCGCTGCGCGGCACAATGTCCTGCGCCATCCTCACTTCCTTAGGAACATCACTAAGGACGCAAGCAGTCTTACCCGCCGTCCAATCTCGATTCACAGATCGACTCGACTCCGGTTATTAACAGGAAGTAAATGCCCCGTTCGCAAAGGGGAGCGAGTCGCCGCGACTAAGTCGCAGGCAGTGCGGCTTGCTGACGCGCCTGGCTCTCGCCTGTTCGCACCATTGAACAGGTGCCCGCGAGAGCGATTGTGAGCGCGCCGAGCGATTGCTCGGTGGTGCTGCCCCACGCCGAGCACGGGTGAGCTTCGAATAGCGATCGCGCTGCGCGAAGCTCACCCGAGTGCGCGTTTCCAATGGAGGGGGCACGCTGAACTCGCGTCGAGCATCAACGAAGGCATTTGCTTCGCGATTCCGCGGGCTGTTCCTTAGTGCAAGCTCTCTCAGCGCGCTCCTTTTGCCGGCGTCGATCGCCGCCTCGCAGGGCATGGCCGAAGCCTCCATTCCCACCTTCCCGCCCGAGGTCGATGCTGGGAGTGGTCAATCCCGTACGCTGCCGCCGGTCAGTACATTGGGGGCATCGGAGCGGCAGGACCAGTCGGCCGCAGCTCACCCCATCGGCGACCAGCGCTCAGGCCCTGGACGACCTGGCGCGCTCGCGACCTTGGCTGCTGAGACTGGCCTGGACCCCTCCGGGACGATCGTCAGCAACCAAGGCACGTTCGACATTATAATCGAAGCACCTGCCTTGATCGCGGTCGAGACCGCTGGAGTTCAGGCAGCCACGGTGACCGCGGGAAGTATCGAGGTGCCGAATGACGCTGAGCCGGCGCAGCCGGAGGTAGCGCAGCAGCAGAATGCAAGCGTCAGCGTCGAGTTGGGCCCGCCCGCAGGGCCCAACTTCGGAAATCCGCCAGACCCCGTCCAACTTCTCCTCTCGCCCGTGCCGCTGAATTCCGCCGATGCGGTACGGGTCGAAGACGGCGTCCTCGTGCTCACCGAAAGCAACGCCGGCGCGCCTGGCTCGACCAGCGATGCGACCGGCGCGCCCGTCGGCATTTTGGGCGGAAGTGGCGAATATGGCCAACCCATCCTGAACCATGCGCAGCAGGGTGGGAACCAGAAGGGCAACAACGGCAACGGCGCCGGTCAAGGCAACTCCAGCGGCGGCGCGCCTACGGCGGCGCCAATCGAGAAGATGGCGCCCGCGGCGATCGACAATCCGCCCGCGGACAGTCCACCGGTACTCCCTACGCCGG
>DATLGK010000113.1:0-61062 GCA_035540475.1 Sphingomicrobium sp. | reverse complement strand
ACGCCGATCGCCGACAGCGCCGTGAAGACATGCTCGGAAATACGGTTGTTGATCACGCCCTTGCCGCTGATCGTGCCGCGCTTCTGCGCGTTGAAGGCGGTCGCGTCGTCCTTGAAATATTGGATCAGGGTGCCGGGCTCTGGACCCTCGTAAAGGATCTTGGCCTTGCCCTCGTAAATCTGGCGGCGGCGAGCCATCGGCTGAGCGTCACTCCAACAGGAACGGAAAAAAGGAGCGCGCGCTATAAGCGAGGAGGGCGGTGCGTGCTAGCCCGCCCTCCTCATGGGCGGTTTTAGTTGAAACGGATGCGCTTGGCCCTGGCGTGCCACGGCGCGGAATATTGGATCCGGTGAAGCACGTCGAAAGCGTTGCCGACCGCCCTGCCGAGGCGCGTGAAACCGCGTTCGAGGTCCGCGTTCAGCGCGGCGCGGCCTGCCTGATACTGGCGGTCGAAAATCTCGTCGATCATGGTGATCATCCTTTCGTCTCTCTTCGCGCTCAAAGCGCGGCCGGGTAGCCGTCGACATTCTCGTTGGCGGGCCCGAGCGCCCGCTCGACGATCGCCAGGCGGCAAGCGGCGCTGAGCGCGCGCCAGGAGCGCGCAGTGCTGCGGCTGGACTGGACCTTGGCAACCTGTTCGGCGGGTCCGTTTTCGATGAACGCACGGCTGCTAAGGCCATAAGCCATGGCAATGTCTCCTTCCCTTTTTGGCAAGCCGCTGACGAAGGGGGCTGTGAGGGGAGGGTTTCTACTCCGCCAGCGGCTTGATGCTCATGTACGAATCCGGGGCCCGTTCGGCCAATCAAAGGCTCGACAGAATCGATAAAGCTGGCTTATGGATCGCGGCGATGCGAAGGATCCCGCCGCTTGCCGCCGTCCGCGCCTTCGAGGCCGCGGCGCGGACCGAGAATTTCACCGCCGCCGCAGCCGAGCTGGGGATGACCCAGGCGGCCGTCTCCTACCAGGTGAAGAGCCTCGAGGACCGGCTCGGCGCGCCCTTGTTCGTGCGCGAGAAAGGCCGCGCCCGGCTGACCCCGCTCGGCGCGCGGCTGCTGCCTGCGCTGACCAGCGCGTTCGATTCGATCGAAGCGGCCTTCGCGACGGTGCAGGAGGAGGACGAATCCCTGCTGACCGTCACCACCACCCACACCTTCGCCAATACCTGGCTCGCGTGGCGTGTCGGTGCGTTCCAAATGGAGCATCCCGACCTTGCGGTGCGGCTCACCACCAGCAACGAGCTCGTCGACCTGCGCTCAGGCGACGCGGACCTCGCGATCCGCGCCGGCAGCGGCGACTGGGAAGGGGTCGAGAAGCACCGTCTGTTCGAATCCGCCTTCACGCCCATGGCCAGCCCCGAGTGCATTGCCGAGGCCGAACGCAGGCTCGGGCGCAAGCTGACCCCCGCCGACATGCCGCACCAGAACCGCATCGGGCCGGGCGACGAGTGGTGGCAGCAATGGTTTTCGGACAATGGCGTGCCGGCGGACGATTCGGTGCTTCGTCGTCCCGGAGTGCGGCTCGATAACCAAGCCAATGAAGGCCATGCGGCAATGGCCGGCCAGGGCTTTGCCTTGCTGACTCCGTTCCTGTGGAAGGGCGATGTCGCCGCCGGGCGGCTGTGCGTCCCGTTCCCCGACCGGGTTTCAAGCCGCAGCTGGGCCTATTGGCTGGTCTATCCGGCGGAGCGGCGAATGGTCCCCAAGGTCAAGCGCTTCCGCGAATGGCTGCTTCCGGAAATCGCCAAGGCGCTGGCCCAGCTCGACGGCTGCGACCAGCCGGACGAGGCGGACCTGGTCGCCGCGGAGAGCCGATCGGTCGCCAATTAGGCCGGTGGCAGGCCGGTGCCGGCCTTGCTAGGCAGCGGCAATGGCAGACCCCGACATTTCCTCCGTCATTGAAACCCCATTCGATGCCGCGCTCAGCGAGCGCTATCTCGTCTACGCGCTGTCGACGATCACGGCGCGCTCGCTGCCGGACGTTCGCGACGGGCTGAAGCCGGTCCATCGCCGCCTGCTGTGGGCGATGCGGCTGCTTCGGCTCGACCCTGCCGGCGCCTACAAGAAATCGGCGCGAGTGGTCGGCGACGTGATCGGGAAGTTCCACCCGCACGGCGACCAGTCGGTCTATGATGCGATGGTCCGCCTCGCCCAGGATTTCGTCCTGCGCTATCCGCTCGTCGACGGGCAGGGCAATTTCGGCAACATCGACGGCGATAATGCCGCTGCCTATCGCTATACCGAGGCGCGGCTGACCGCGGTCGCGACCCAGCTCATGGCCGGGCTCGACGAAGGCACGGTCGAGTTCCGCGCGACGTACAACGGCGAGGAGGAAGAACCCGAGGTCTTCCCCGGCCTGTTCCCCAACCTCCTCGCCAACGGCGCGAGCGGCATTGCCGTGGGCATGGCGACCTCGATTCCGCCGCACAATGTCGGCGAGCTGGTCGACGCGGCGATCCACCTGATCGACAATCCCAAGGCCGAGGATCGGGCGCTGATGGATTTCGTCGCCGGACCCGATTTCCCGACCGGCGGCGTCCTCGTCGACGGCCGTGAGACGATCGCGCAGGCCTATGCAACCGGACGCGGCGCGTTCCGGCTGCGCGCGCGGGTCGAGGTCGAACGCGAGAAAGGCGGCGGCTGGCACCTTCTCGTCAGCGAAGTCCCGTACGGAGTGCCCAAGGCCAAGCTGATCGAGCAGGTCGCGCAGCTGATTGCCGACAAGAAATTGCCCATCCTCGCCGACGTTCGCGACGAGAGCGCCGAGGATGTGCGGATCGTGCTCGAGCCGCGGGCGCGGACGGTCGATCCCGAGCTTTTGCTCGAAAGCCTGTACCGTCTCACCGACCTCGAGATCCGCTTCCCGCTCAACCTCAATGTGCTCGACGCGACGCGAACGCCGGGCGTGATGAGCCTCAAGCAGGCGCTGACTGCGTGGCTCGCCTTCCAGATCGAGGTGCTGGTCCGCCGTGCGCAGGTGCGCATCGGCAAGATCGACGAGCGCACCGAGCTGCTCGACGGCTTCCTCATCGCCTTCCTCAACCTCGACCGGGTGATCGAGATCATCCGCACCGAGGATGAGCCCAAGCCGGTGTTGATGGCGGAATTCTCTTTGTCCGACCGACAGGCCGAGGCGATCCTCAACATGCGGCTGAGGAGCCTGCGCCGCCTCGAGCAGATGGAAATCGGCCGCGAGCGCGCGGCGCTGGCGAAGGAGCGCGATGATCTCGTCGCGCTGATCGAGAGCCCACGCAGGCAGCGCAATCGCCTCAAGAAGGACCTCACCGCGCTCAAGGAGAAGTTCGGCGACCAGCGTCGGACGCGGCTGGAGGAAGCGAGCGCGGCGCGGGAGATCGACTGGACGGCGATGATCGAGAAGGAGCCGATTACCGTGATCCTGTCGCAGCGCGGCTGGATCCGGGCGATGAAGGGCCATCTCGCGCTCGACCAGGTGGCCGACCTCAAGTGGCGCGAGGGCGACGGCCCGTTCATCCATTTCCACGCGCAGACCACCGACCGGCTCGCCTTGTTCGCGTCGAACGGGCGGGTCTACACGCTGGCCGGCGACAAGCTGCCGAGCGCGCGCGGCTTCGGCGAGCCGGTGAGACTGTTCATCGACCTCGATGCGGAGGTCGACATCGTTCAGCTGATGGTCGCGCGGCCCGAGATCAAGCTGCTGATCGCATCGAGCGACGGTAAGGGCTTCCTCACCAGCGGCGACGCGACACTGGCCGAAACCCGCAAGGGCAAGCAGCTGGTCAACGTCCGCCCCGGCGCCAGGGTCGCGGTCGTCCGGGCCGTTCCCGAAGGGTCGGACGCGGTCGCGGTGATCGGCGAGAATCGCAAGATGCTGGTCTTCCCGCTGGCCGAGCTTCCCGAACTTGCGCGGGGGCAGGGGGTGACCTTGCAGCGCTACCGCGACGGCGGGCTGTCCGACGCGATCGCTTTCCGGCTCGAGGAGGGTTTGAGCTGGGCACTGGGCGGTGAAAGCGGGCGGATCCGGACCGAAAGCGACCTGTCCGCGTGGCGCGCGGCGCGTGGCGCCGCCGGGCGGATGCCGCCGATCGGATTCCCGCGGACGAACCGGTTCGCATGAGCCCGTTAACCAACGCCGGTTAACAACACTCTGTGCGCTGACTTGGATACTCCGAATTAACCCACGCGCACGTAAAAGCGCGCCCATGCAGGCTGCAGCAGCCCGTCCGCATAGCTCCAGCAAGGTGCGGCGGACGGAAAACCCGGATTCGACACCGCACCCGGCGACGGCGGATGATGCCGGCTTGCTCGATGCCTTGCCGATCGCCGCCGCGATCATCGAGCGGACCGACGAGGGCAGCCTCAAGGTCACGGCCTACAACAGCCGTTTTGCCGATACGGTCGATAAATCTAGCTGCACGGCGCTCGACTGGAACGAGGCGGACTGCCTGCGATCGGGCCCGATCGCCGACGTTCTGCACGCTTTCTTCGATGGCGCCGACGGGTCGGGCGATCTCGATTTTTGCGACGGCGACGGCGTCTCCGCCCACTATTTCCGGCTCAAGCTCGCTCCGCTTAGCCGGATCGAGGGTGGAAGGCCGCGATGCCTGCTGAGCGTGGTCGATCGCACGGTTGAGGTTCAGGCCGAGCGCACGCTGCGTGCGGAAATGCTTCGCGACAGCCTGACTGGCCTTCCCAACCGCCTCGCCTTCACCGAAGCGATCGAAGCGGCCGGCGAGCGGCTCGGCGGCGACGTCGACCATGCGGTGCTGATCGTCGACATGCTTCGCTTCAGCCGCATCAACGAGTCGATGGGCAGTCTTGCCGGCGACGAGCTTCTGATCACCTTCGCACGCCGGCTGATCCTGGCGCTGCGCGCAGGCGACATCCTGGCCCGTACCGGCGGAAATGAGTTCGGTGTCCTCGTGTCGCTTCGCCGCGGGGTGGAGGATGCGCTGAAGGCGGCGGAACGGATCCAGCAGGTAATGACCGCGCCGTTCAAGCTTTCGGAACTTGAGATCCGCGTCGACTGCGCGATCGGCGTTGCGCTGATGCAGCCGGGCCAGGATCCCGAAGAGCTGTTCCGCAACGCTCAGTTCGCGGTCAAGCAGGCCAAGCTCGCCGGCCGGCCGCAGGTCTATGAGCCCAAGCAGGCGACCGAGGCACGGCGCCGCTTCTCGATCGAGACCGAGCTGCGCCGGGCGCTCGACAAGGATCAGCTGAAGCTATTTTACCAGCCCCTGATCGACCTCAAGTCGGGCCGGGTGGCGGGCTTCGAAGCGCTGGCGCGCTGGCGGCACGAAGATCGCGGCGACATCAGCCCAGCCGAATTCATTCCCGTGGCCGAAGAATCCGGCCTGATCCTGCAGCTTGGCCGCTGGGCGATGGACAAAGCGGCGCAGACGCTCGCGTCGTGGGACAAGGACGCCGGCGAGACGCTGCCGCTCTACGTCGGCGTCAACCTGTCGGCGATCCAGGTCGCGCGCGACGACATTGCCGCGGTGGTCGAAAGCGCGCTGAAGTCGAGCGGGCTGACCGGCGACCGCCTGACGCTCGAGCTGACGGAAAGCTCGATCGTCCAGGACCCGGTGCGCGCGACGCGCGTGTTCGATGCGCTCAAGGCGCTGGATGCGACGGTCGCGATGGACGATTTCGGCACCGGCTATTCAAGCCTTGCCTATCTGCAGCGCCTGCCGATCGATGTTCTGAAGATCGACAAGAGCTTCGTTTCAGGGATGATGGTCGACCCCGACGCCGTCGCCATCGTCCGCGCGGTGCTCAGCCTTGCCGACGCGCTCGGCATGTCGACGACCGCCGAAGGGATCGAGACGGTCGAGCTGGCGACGACCCTGGCGACGCTCGGCTGCGCCTCGGGCCAGGGCTATTATTTCGCCCGGCCGCTCGAGGCGGATGCGGCGCTAGAATATTGGAAGACGCGTGGCCGCTCGGCAGTCAGCAGGTCGGCATAAGCGCCCGCGCGGCGGGTTTTCAGAGCAATTGCCAAGGTCCGGTGGATCGACCCGACAAGGCTCGGGTGACGGATATCCGGCGGATGCACGCCGACCCTTAGCACTGGCATCGGGAGGCGGCGAAGCGCAGCCGCGCTGACGAGCGAGCTGGCGAGCCGCGCTGGGGTCCGGCTTGCCCAGGTGATCACGGGGCCGCGCGCGAGCGAGCGCCGTTCGGCTGGCGACCAGATTCGCAAATGGTCCTCGGCGATGCGCACGCCGCAATCGGCCAGGGCGTCCATCGTGCCGCGGCCGTACAGCCAGGCCGGGGCGACGAAGCCGGCAATTGGCTTTCCCGTGATCTGCTCGATCAGCCCCCGGCCGCGCGTGATGCGTTCGCGCGCTTCCTCGCGGGAGAGGCCGAGGAATTCGCCTTCCCCGGCAGTCATGGTTTTGGCGCGAAGGCGGCTGGCAAGGTCGCGGTGGGGCGAATCGTCGCGATGGACGAAGCCGTGCAGGAACATCTCGATCCCCGCGTCGGCCCAGGCGCGAAGCCGTGCGGCGAACGGGGACGCGGGGTCGAGCGGCGAGCTGGCCCAATGATCGGGCACGACCAGCATGGCGAGGCGGCTCCCGACGTGTGGCGCAAGCAGGTCGAGCAGCCGGTCGACCTCGCTTTCGAAGCGGGGTGACACATCGTGAATTGACGCTAGGAGGAGGCGGTCTCTTGCCATGCGGTGGCTCGGGTCAAGCTCTTCACTATCAGTCGCGCCGTGGCGGGGGAATGAACGAAGCTTCAGGTGAACTTCAGGTGCGTTCGCCAATGGCGCGAAGCATGCGAATTGTCGATGTTTGCGCATTTTACACCCCCTTCGGCGGCGGCGTGCGGACCTACGTCGACGCCAAGCTGAAAGCGGCTGCGCGCCTTGGGCACGAAATGATCGTGATCGCCCCTGGCGAGCGGCACGAGATCGCCCAGCGGGGGGCCGGGGCGGTGGTGGTTACCATCCCTTCCCCGACACTGCCGGTCGATCGGCGCTACCGCTATTTCCACGATCAGGCAGCGCTCCATGCGGCGCTCGACGAATGGCGGCCCGACCATGTCGAGGCTTCGTCGCCCTGGTCGAGCGCAACCATGGTCGGCCGCTGGGACGGGCCGGCCAGCCGCTCGCTCGTGATGCACGCCGATCCGCTCGCGGCTTATGCCTATCGCTGGTTCGGGGGGATTGCCTCGACCGACCGGATCGACCGCTGGTTCGACTGGTTCTGGCGGCACATGCGCGGCCTCGACCGCCTGTTCGACACGATTGTATGCGCGAACCGCGGGCTCGCGCGGCGGCTGACCGAGGGTGGCCTCGACGGCTGCGTGACGATTCCGATGGGCGTCGAGTGCGGCGTCTTTGCCCCGTCGCTGCGCACGCCGAGGCTTCGCGCGGACGCGTTGCGTTCGCTCGGGCTGGGGCCCGATGCAACGCTTCTGCTCGGTGTCGGCCGCATCTCCGGAGAGAAGCGCTGGAACATGGTCATCCGCGCCGTTGCCGCCGCCGCGCGGCAGCGCGAAGTCGGACTTCTGCTGGTCGGCGATGGCCCGAAAAGACCGAGGCTCGAGCGGCTTGCTGCCCGTTCCGGCGTCGCGAAGCTGATCCCGCCGATCACGGACCGGGCCGCATTGGGGCGGCTGCTGGCAAGCGCAGACGCGCTGGTCCACGGATGCGAGGCGGAAACGTTCTGCATGGTCGCGGCCGAGGCCCGCGCCAGCGGCGTTCCCTTGATCGTGCCGGACCGCGGCGCTGCGCTAGATCAGCTGTTTCCCGGGGCCGGCCTATCTTACCAGGCGGCGAGCGAGGACGCCCTTCGCGCGGCCGTCGAACGATTCATCGGGCGAGGCCCGGAGTTGCAGCGGGCGCTCGCCGTGCGGGCATCAGCCGTCCGTTCGATGGACGAGCATTTTGCCGACCTGTTCGCCCATTATGCCGGCCTCGGCGCCGCTCCTGCGGTTCGCTTGCAGCCCGACCGGGCGCTTGTTGCACCAGCGTTGCCGCAGGTTGCGTTCGCGCGTTCGTCCTTGCGCAGCAGCTAAGTTACAGAGATTGCTGTAAGTTATAGCCGGAACGACTCAGGCCCGCTTATCCCGGCATTGGCAAGGCCAATGACAATTGCGGCTAGGGGCGGGGCAATGATCGACGATAAGGAACTCAATTATTTGCGCCAACGTGAGCTTGCCGAGCGAGCCGCGGCCAAGGCGGCGAATTCGGCAGCCGCGCGCCGGGTCCATCAGGAACTTGCGACTGGTTATGCCGAGCGCCTTCGCAGCGCGGAAACGCACAGTCAGTCGTCGAGCGCTTCTTCGACCGCCTCGGCAACGATGGCCTCGAGCCCGTCGCCGTCGGGAAAACCGGCTTCCGCCCAGCGCTGATCGATCCGTTTCAAGGTCCGCGCGACCAGCGGGCCTTGCGGCAGTCCGCGCTCGATGAGCGCGCCGCCCCCGATCGGCAGGCGCGGCGGCCGCCAACCGGCAATCGCTGCCGCATCATCGATACGGCCGGCGAAAAGCAGCCGGTCGACCGCGCAGACGGTGCCGACGCGGTAAGCGAGCAGGCGCGGCGACTGACCCAGCGTCGTGTCGGCCGCGCAGCCGAGCCGCTTGCGGGCCTTGGTTGAAAGCCGGAGGCGCACGGCCACGTCTTCGGCGAGTTCGGGCGAGCGCGGTAGCAGCGCTGCCAGCCGGCGCAGCGGATCCGCCTGAACGCCCGCGGCGATTTCGGCCTTGATCAGAGCCTCGAGGTCGCACAGCCGGTCGGGCTCGATCTCGGGAAGCACGGGCTTGAAGATGCCCCGCTCTAGCATGATGGCGACGGTCGGCGCGGGATCGTCGACGGCAAGCAGCTTTAGGAGCTCGTCGGCAATGCGCTCGCGTGACAGCGCCATCAGGTCATTGGCGCGGTTCGCACATGCGTCGAGCCCCGCCGGATCCGGCTCGCCGGCACCGAAACGCGCGTGGAAGCGGAAGAAGCGGAGGATCCGCAAATGGTCCTCGGCGATGCGCTGCAGCGGGTCGCCGATGAAGCGGATGCGGCGGTCCTTGAGATCGTCGAGACCGCCGAAATAGTCGAACAGCTCGCCGGTGAGCGGGTCCGCCGACAAGGCGTTGATGGTGAAATCGCGCCGCGCGGCGTCCTCGCGCCAATCGTCGGTGAAGGCGACCGTGGCGCGGCGGCCGTCGCTCGAGACGTCGCGGCGCAGCGTCGTGATCTCGAACGGATGACCATCACTGATGGCGGTGACGGTGCCATGGTCGATACCGGTCGGAACCGCCTTGATGCGCGCCGCCTCGAGACGGCGAACGACCTCGTCCGGCGCGATCCGGGTTGCGAGGTCGATGTCGCTGACCGGGAGCCTCAGCAGATCGTCGCGGATCGCGCCGCCGACATAGCGGGTCAGTTGCTCCTCGGCGCCGAGCGCATCGAGCAGCCGCCGCATCCCGCGCGTCCGCCGCCATTTTTCGGCGTCAAGCTTCAGTCCCACTGCAGCCTGCGCGCCAGATTGACGATTATCGCCGCGGTTGCTCCCCAGATGCGCCGGTCGTTCCACACGATCTCGTAATAGTGGCGCTCGCGGCCCTGGAACAGGGCGCTTTGGAGGCGCTGGTTGGCCGGATCGAGAAGGAAGCCAAGCGGCGCCTCGAACCACTCGGCGACCTCATGTTCGTGGGGGGTGAGTGGAAGGTCGGGGGGAACGACGCCAATCACCGGCGTGACGACATAGCCGGTCACGGTTCGATAAGGCTCGAGTCTGCCGACCAGGGTGACCTCGGCCGGGGGGAGCAGGATCTCTTCTTCTGCTTCGCGCAGAGCCGCCTGCTCGGGCGTTTCGCCGCGGTCGATCCGGCCGCCGGGGAAGGCGACTTGTCCCGCGTGAGTGCGCATATGCTCACGCCGCACGGTCAGGATCAGGCCCGGGTCCGCCCGATCGGTGATGGCAATCAGGACCGCGGCATCGACTCCGGCCCCGCTGCGCAGCTCGGCGAGATCGGCTTCGAGCGGCGGCGCGGCGGCCGGCCGCTCGAGGGCCGCGCGCAATTGCGAAGCAAGGGTCATTCCTTATCCGACAGCGGGAAGAAGCAGCCGTCGCTCCACACGCCAGGCGGGTCGTCGCCATCGGCAAGGGCGAGCTCGGCGAGCTCGTAATAAAGCGGCCTGCTGAGCTCGGCCTCAAGACCGTGCCGCACCAACAGGCGCGGCGAGGGGCCGGAAGGCGTGTCGACGACGCGCAGCGGATGGTCGCGGCCAAGGATGATCGCATCGCCGCTGTCGAGGCGGAAGGCGATCCGCTGGTCGCGGCCGCTCCCCTCGCGGCGCATCTCGACCGCGCGGAACGCCGTCGCTTCGACGTCGATCTCGAGCTTTTCCATCGGCGTGACGAGCACGTGCCTGCCGTCCGGCTCGCGCCTCAGGATGGTCGAGAACAGCCGCACCATCGCCGGGCGGGTGATCGGCGAGCCCTGATGATACCAGGTCCCGTCGCGGGCGATGCGCATCTGAGAATGTCCGCAGGCATCCGGATTCCACTTGTTCACGGGCGGCAGTCGCCGCTCGGCGATCATCGCCTGGATCTCGGCGAGGCTGAGGCCGCGAAGCTCGATCGGTGGACGGGTCTCGGGCATGAACCCCACTAGTCATTGCGGGCGTAGCGAAGCAATCCAGCCTTGCACGGACGGGATTGCTTCGTCACTTCGCTCCTCGAATGACGAAGGATCGAACCGCAATCGTCACCGGCGGCGCAAGGCGCGTGGGTGCAGCCATTGCCCGCGCCCTGCTCGACGACGGGTGGCGCGTCGTTGGACATGTTCGGAGCGAGCGGGACGAAGTTCCGGAAGGGGCGGTGAAGGTCGCCGCCGACCTGGCCGACCCGAACTGCGCCGACACAATCTTCGCGGCCACGGAGCCGCTGCCGCCGGTCGGACTGCTGGTCAACAACGCCGCGCGCTTCGCCTGGGACGGTTTCGGCGAGTTTGGCGCCGAGGAGTTGGACGCTCACATCGCGATCAACCTGCGCGCGCCGATGCTGCTGACGGAAGAAATGGCGCGCCGCCATCCAGGTGGCGATGCCTTGGTGGTCAACCTGCTCGACTCCAAGCTTGCCGCGCCCAACCCGGACTTCCTCAGCTACACGGTTTCCAAGCAGGCCCTTGCCGGCTTCACCGAGCTTGCGGCACGGGCGCTTGCGCCGCGCGGCATCCGGGTGAATGGGATTGCCCCAGCGCTGATGCTGCGCTCAGCGGGCCAGAGCGAGGAGAATTTCGCCGCCATGCATGCAAGCAACCCGCTGAAGCGCGGCGTAACGGCAGACGATGTCGTCGGTGCGTTGCGCTACCTGATCGCGGCGCCGTGCGTCACCGGCCAAATGCTGGTGATCGATTCAGGGCAGAAGTTTATGGGCCTTAGCCGCGACGTGCAGTTCCTCGGGCAATGAGCGGCGAGCCGAACCTCGTCGGGCTGGTGCCCGACCACCTTCGGGTCCGGTCCGCACGCATCCTGCTGGAAGCGCTCGAGGTGAAGGCCGATATCGGCTTCCATGAATTTGAAGTCGGCAATCCGCAGCGACTGCTGGTGACCGTCGAATTGTGGCTCGAGGACAGGGCCGCGCCCGCCGACGACGAGCCGGCGCTGGCGTGGAATTACGACTTCCTGCGTAGGGAGGTCGAGGAGATCGCCCTCGCAAGGCGTTACAATCTCCAGGAAACGCTTGCCCATGCGATCTTCGAGCGGATCGCCGCTTTTCGGGGAATCCGGGCATTGCGGGTGCGGCTGTCGAAGCCGGACGTCTACCCCGATGCCCATGGGGTAGGCGTCGAGATCGCCTCCTTTTCGGGGCTGTGGCCGGAAGGTTGAAAATCCATGGCCAGGTTCCACGGGTTTCATGCCTTGCGGGCATGGAACAAAATCCATTGCGCGGCCTTTGAGCCGGAGATAAGGAGGCGCGCTTGTCGCCGATGATATCTTGATACATCGGCGGTCCCAACAGGACGCAGGGCGCCTTCGAACGCCCGGTCTGACCGTGGTTCGCCACGGCGTGTCGAGGAGAGTTGCGGGTTAAATGTCCTACGCCCAACGCAAGGAGATCAGCGGCAATCGGACAGTGGCGATCATTCTGGTCGTCCTGATCCAGTTCAGCCTTGGTTACGCGATCGTCACCGGCCTCGCCTTCAATGTGATCAAGAAGACGGTCCAGGACCTCAAGACGTTCGACGTCGAGGAGACTCCGCCGCCGCCCGAGGAGCCGCCGCCGCCACCCAAGGACATGCCCAAGGTGCCGCCGCCGCCGGTCACGCCCCCGCCGATCGTGCGGGTGCAGAATACGCCGCCGCCGCCAATCCAGGTGCAGGAAGCGCCGACGCCGCCGCCGATTCCGCCGGTGGTGCAGGCGCCGCCGCCGCCGCCTCCTCCGCCGCCTCCGCCACAGAAGGTGCAGGCAGCGCGCGCAAGGGGCGACGTGCGGACCCTGTTCACCAATGACGACTATCCCGCATCGGCCCAGTCATCGGGTGCCGAGGGGACCGCACAGGCGCAGCTGACGATCGGCTCCGACGGCCGCGTGGTGAGTTGCAACCTCATCCGCTCGACCGGTAACGGCGCGCTGGATTCGGCGACCTGCAACATCCTTCGGCGCCGTGCGAAGTTCACGCCGGCGGTGGATAGTAATGGCCAGCCGACCACGGACACCTACACGACGCCACCGATCGTCTGGCGCCTCGAAGGCTGAGTTTCGACCCGCTTAATTGACCCAGGTTTCAGAAGGAAAGCACAGCAATGCAAGCAGCAGAACATGCAGCAGGAACCAACCCTTACGGCTTGATTCCCGCCCTCCAGCAGGGTGGTATCATCGCCTGGTCGGTGTTCTTCCTCCTCGTCGGGATGTCGATCTTCTCTTTCTACATCCTCTTCACCAAGCTGATGCAGCAGCAGAAGATCATCGCGCAGGGCCGTAAGGTGCGCGCGAGCTTCTGGAACTCGCCGAACCTGCGCGAGGCCGCGACCAAGCTTGAACCCAAGAGCGCCTATCGCGCGATCGTCGACGACGCGCTGATTGCTCAGGAACAGCACGGCAAGCTGACCGACCCGATCGACCAGCACGACTGGATGGCGAACAGCCTGGCGCGCAGCCAAGGTGCGATCGGCGCCCGTCTCGGCGAAGGCCTCGCCTTCCTGGCGACGGTCGGCTCGACCGCTCCGTTCATCGGTCTGTTCGGCACCGTCGTCGGCATCTACCGCGCGCTGATCAAGATCGGTGCGGCCGGTCAGGCCTCGATCGACGCCGTCGCCGGCCCAGTCGGTGAGGCGCTGATCATGACCGCGCTTGGCCTGGTCGTCGCGGTGCCCGCGGTGCTCGCCTACAACTGGCTGATCCGCCGCAACAAGTCGATCATGGAGGATCTTGCGGCCTTCACGAACGACCTGCACGGCTATCTGATGTCTGAAGGCCGGGTGAAGCCGGTGATGGCCGGGACCACGGGCCCCGGAGTCAAGGGCAGCGCCCAGACCAAGACCGGCTCGGCGCCGACGCAGCCGGGCAGCGAGCCGCTGCGTCCGGGCCGCACGCCAACCGGCGCCCAGGCAACTCCGACGAGCGCGAAGTAATCGATCGGCGGGCCGGCGAAGGCCGGTCCGCCGTTCCAAAGCGAAGAAGAGAGTTCCGATCCTATGGGAATGAGCGTAGGCCCAGCTGACGGCGACGAAGACGCCGCCATTTCCGACATCAACGTGATCCCGCTTGCGGACACGATGTTGGTGATGCTGATCATCTTCCTGGTGACGGTCCCGGTTATCATCCAGACCGTTCCTGTGAAGCTGCCGGATGTGCGTTTCGAAGCGACTACGACCAAGCCGGAAAATGTGTCGCTGACCGTGCGCAACGGCACGGGCGGAACATGCGAGGTCTATTGGAACCTCACCCGTGTCACCCAGAAGGAACTGCTCGACCGCGCGGTCAAGAAGCTCGAGGACCAGATCGAGAAGGTCGGCGGCGTTCAGAACATCAACGAAGACAATATGCCTGAAGCGCATATCCGCGGCGACGTCGACACGCATTACAAGTGCATCGGCGCAGCGATCATCACCATGCAGCAGGCGGGCTTCCAGCGCGTCGGGTTCATCTCCGAGCCCGAGCCGCTGGCCGGCGTGCGTTCGTAAGGAGTCCCCGCCATGGCCATGCAGATGAGCAGTGACAACACCAAGGGTGAGCCGATGATGGACATGAATGTTGTCCCACTCATCGACATCCTCCTGGTGCTGCTGATCATGTTCATCATCACCATCCCGGTGCAGACGCACGCGGTGAAGCTCGATCTTCCGGTGAACCAGGAGAATCAGCCGCCGCCGCCGGTCGATCCGGTGAAGAACATGTTGTCGATCAACAACCGGGACCAGGTGCTGTGGAACGGCTCGCCGGTCACGCTGCAGCAGCTTCGCGCCTATCTCGACGCGACCCAGCAGATGAACCCGGTGCCCGAACTCCACCTCCAGCCGGACTCGACCGCCCGCTACGAAATGGTCGACCGCGTGCTTGCGGTGACCAAGCAGGCTCGGGTGCAGAAGATGGGTTTCGTCGGCAACGAATATTACACAGCCATCTTCTAGACGCCGACGCGGTTGATGATTGGGGCGGTCCCTTCGGGGCCGCCCTTTTTCGTTGGGTTCGGTGCCAGTTGCGAGCCTAGCTCTGTTATGAGATACTATCTCATTCGAAGGTGAGTCATGTCACAACCGGCCTTGCTTGGAACCGACGCCCCAATCGATTCGATCAACACGACTCCGCTGATCGATGTTCTCCTCGTGCTGCTGGTGATGTTCATCATTACCGTCCCGGTTCAGCCGCACGCGATCAAGCTCGACCTGCCTCAGGCAACTCCGCTGCCGGCGGATCGCATCGCAAACCTGCTCGTCATCCGTGCCGACGGGTCCCTGCTTTGGAACAATGAGCCAATTAGCCGGTCCCAGTTGCGTGATCAGCTGGCGGTCACGCGCCAGATGCCGTCGGCCCCCGAACTGCATCTCCGGCCCGAACGCGACGCGCGCCATGGCGATGTCGACGCCGTCCTTGCGATCATCAAGCGAGAGCAGGTTTCCCGCTTCAGTTTCGTGGGCAACGAGGCCTATCTGAAGGTCTTCTGACGCGCTTGGTCGCTGCTCGCCTGCAGGCCCAACTTGATCGATGCCTGGCAGCGCGCTTTGGGCTGGCGCAGGGCCAGCCTCCATGCCATCTCCTGCGGCCATGACCGACCAGCGCCGATTTGCCGTCGTGATCCTCGCCGCCGGGCAGGGGACGCGCATGCGCTCGGACACGCACAAGGTGCTTCACCCGATCGCGAGCCGGCCGCTGCTGCTGCACCTGCTCGACCGCGTCGACGCGCTGGGGGCCGAACGCTGCGTGGTGGTGGTCGGCAAAGGCCGCGAACAGGTGGAGGCGGCGATCGCCGGGCGCAAGGCCGTGATCGCGTTCCAATCCGAGCAGAAGGGCACGGGTCACGCGGTCCAGCAGGCAGAGACCGCGCTCGCCGGCTACGACGGGCCAGTGCTGATCCTCTACGGCGATACGCCGTTCGTCGAAGTCGCAACCTTGCGCCGGATGCTCGACCGGCTCGACGGTGAGGGCGGGCCCGGCGTAGTCGTGCTCGCCTCGTCGCCGGAGGACCCGCTGAAATACGGCCGGATCATCCTGGGCCAGGGTGACCGCATCGCCAAGATGGTCGAATATAAGGACGCGACCGAGGAAGAGCGCGCCGTGCGGCTGTGCAATTCGGGCATGATGGCGGTGCGTGCGGCGGACCTGTTCCGCTGGCTCGGCCAAGTGGGCAACGACAATGCCGCGGGCGAATATTATCTGCCTGACATCGTCAACATCGCCGCAGCCGAGGGGCGCGAGGCAGTGATGATTGAGGGCGACCCCTATGAGGCGGCCGGCGTCAACAGCCGCGCCGAACTCGCCCATCTCGAGCTTGAATGGCAGCGCCGGCGGCGCGAGCAGGCGCTCCACGAAGGGGCGACGCTGATCGATCCGGAAAGCGTCTGGTTCGCTTATGACACGCGCCTTGGACGCGACGTCACGGTGGAGCCGCACGTGGTATTCGGCCCCGGGGTTGAGATTGCCGACGGGGCGACGATCCACGCCTTCAGCCATATCGAGGGGGCAAGCATCGGCGCGGCCGCGAGCATCGGGCCGTTCGCGCGAATCCGGCCCGGCACTCGCCTTGCCGACCGAACCAAGGTCGGCAATTTCGTCGAGCTGAAGAAGGCGACCGTTGGCGAGGGCGCGAAGGTCAACCATTTGTCCTATGTCGGCGACGCCGCAGTCGGTGCGCGTGCCAACATCGGCGCCGGCACAATCACCTGCAATTATGATGGGTTCGGCAAGTACCGGACCGAGATTGGGGAAGGCGCGTTCATCGGCTCGAACACCGCGCTGGTCGCGCCGGTCAGCGTCGGCGACGGCGCCATCATTGGCGCTGGGTCGGTTATCACCCGCGACGTCGCGCCTGACAGTCTCGCCCTCGAGCGTGCCGAGCAGAAGGGTATCGCCGGCTGGGCCAAGCGTTTTCGTGAGCGGATGACCCGGAAAGCGGCGGAATAAATGTGCGGAATTGTCGGAATCGTGGGGCAGAGCGACGTCGCGCAGCGGCTGTTCGACGGGCTCAAGCGGCTTGAGTATCGCGGCTATGATTCGGCCGGCATTTGCACCATCAATGAAGGCCAGCTCGAACGCCGACGGGCCGAGGGCAAGCTGGAAAACCTCGCGCGCGAGCTGGAGGCGGAGCCGCTGCGCGGAATTACCGGCATCGCCCACACCCGCTGGGCGACGCACGGGGCGCCGACGGTCGGCAACGCCCATCCGCATATCGTCGGCGGCGTTGCGCTGGTCCACAACGGCATCATTGAGAACTTCAAGCCGCTGCGCGACGAACTGATCGCCGAAGGGCGCAAATTCGACAGTGAGACCGACACCGAAGTCGTCGGCCACCTCGTCGCGCGGGAAATCGAGCAGGGCGCTTCGCCGCAGGATGCAGTCGCCGCCGTGCTTCCCCGGCTGACCGGCGCATTCGCAATCGCCTTCCTGTTCCGCGACCATCCTGACCTGATCATTGGCGCACGCCGGGGGGCGCCGCTCACCGTCGGCTACGGCGAGGGGGAGAATTATCTCGGCTCCGATGCGCTTGCGGTCGCGCCGTGGACGCAGCGCATCGCCTATCTCGACGAGGGCGACTGGGCAGTCGTTCGCCGCGACGGAATCGAGATTTTCGACCGCGACAATGCGCCGGTGGAGCGCGAGATCGTCGAGTCCGGCGCGTCCTCGGCTCCTGTCGAGAAAGGCAATTACCGCCATTACATGCAAAAGGAGATCTTCGAGCAGCCGATCGTGGTTGCTCAGACTCTCCAAAGCTATGTCCGGCCGTTCGAGGGAGAAGTCGCGCTGCCTACCGACGGCCTCGATCTTTCGGCCGTCAACCGGGTGACGATCGTCGCCTGCGGGACGAGCTATTACGCTGGGCTCGTCGCAAAATATTGGCTCGAGCAGTTCGCCCGCGTGCCGGTCGACATCGATGTCGCGAGCGAGTTCCGTTACCGCCAGCCCGTGCTCGAGCCGGGCGGCCTTGCCCTGTTCATCAGCCAGTCCGGCGAAACCGCCGACACGCTGGCCGCGCTGCGCCACGCGCGTTCCGAGCAGCAGCGGATCGCGGTCGTCGTCAACGTGCCCACCAGCTCGATGGCGCGCGAGGCGGACCTTCTGCTCCCGACCCACGCCGGGCCGGAGATCGGGGTCGCTTCGACCAAGGCTTTTACGTGCCAGCTGGCGGTCCTTGCCGCGCTGGCCGCAAACCTTGCGTCGGCCAAAGGCCGGCTCAGCCGCGACGAGGAGCGCGACATCGTCGCCCACCTTCAGGAAGCGCCGGCCGCGATCAACGCCGCGCTCAACCACGATGACGAGATCGCGGCAATGGCGCATCTGATCGCGCCGGCGCGCGACGTCCTCTACCTCGGCCGCGGACCCGATTATCCGATGGCGCTGGAGGGCGCGCTCAAGCTCAAGGAAATCAGCTACATCCACGCGGAGGGCTATGCCGCGGGCGAAATGAAGCACGGGCCGATCGCGCTGATCGACGATTTGGTGCCCGTAATCGTGATCGCGCCTTCCGGGCCGTTGTTCGAGAAAACGGTCAGCAACATGCAGGAGGTGCGCGCGCGCGGCGGGAAGATCGTGCTGATCAGCGATGCCAAGGGCATTGCCGAGGCTGGCGAAGGCTGCATGGCGACGATCGAAATGCCCGAGGTGCACCCGCTGATCGCGCCGCTGATCTACGCGGTCCCAGTGCAGCTGCTCGCCTACCACGTCGCGGTGCTCAAGGGCACCGACGTCGACCAGCCGCGCAATCTCGCGAAGAGCGTGACCGTCGAATAATTCACGCAAAAGCTGGAAATCTCAATGTCTTGCTGTATCCTGCCTGCGGGGCGGGAGTCGTATCGTGAGTATTTCGCAGCCGTTGAGGGTCGCCTTTGGCGCACGCGACCCGGGCTATCTGGCGGATTATGCGCGCGACGGATATGCGGTCATCCGCGGACTGTTCAGCCGCGCCGAAATCGACGAGATCGGCGCTGCCGCTGACCAGCTTTACGCCGAAGGCGCGGCGCACGGGCGCAGCTTTCGCCACGGCAACCTCTTCTACAATGTCGCGGCCGGCACGGGCGGCGAGCCCATGGTGCGGATGGCGCAATGGCCGTCCTATCATCAGCCGGTGCTCAACCGCGTTCGGCTGGACCGGCGGATCGCGCAGCTGCTGGCGCCATTGCTTGGACCCGACCTCAAGCAGATCATCAACCAGGTGCACTGGAAGGCGCCGGGGACGCTGGGCGATTTCGCCTGGCATCAGGACAGCCGTTCGCGGCGCCCGGCCTCGGCCTATCGCAACCTTGCCGATTCCTACGTGCAGACGGGCCTTGCGCTCGACCCGCACACGCCGGCGTCGGGCTGCATGCGCTTCATTCCGGGCAGCCATCGCCGCGGCGACCTCGGCATGGACTGCTCGCGAAAGGCGCTGGGGACGGCGATGAGCGCCGCCGCCCTCGCCGAAGTCGGCCTGTCGGAAGACGAGGCTGTCGACCTGTTGCTCGAACCCGGCGACCTTGCGCTATGGAGCCCTTATCTGGTGCACGGTTCCGGCTCCAACCGCTCGAGCCACAAGCGCCGGCTGTACATCAACGGCTATGTCCGCGCGGCCGACTGCGACCGGGGCGAATGGGCGTTTCGTGCGGGCCAGCCGGTCCCGTTCGGACCAAGGCCGGCGCTGGTCCATTACGAGGAGCTCTACGAGCGGCCCGAGCCGCACTACGTCTAGGCGGCGGCGCTGCGCTGCTCGAGTTGCAGCACGTGGCGGCGAAGGCCCTCGTACAGGAAGTCGATCACCGTTCGCACCCGCGGGCTGTGGCGTACGCGTTCGTGCGTGAACAGCCACAACAGGCGGCCATGCTCGACGCGCGGTTCGATGCAGCGCACGAGGTCGCGATCGGCATCGGCGACGACACAGGGCAGCACCGCGATGCCGAAGCCCGACCGAACGCCCGCAAGCAGACCCCCGGACGTCGCATGGTGCATCGCGACCTGGTCCTCGAGCTCGAGCATCTGCAGCCACGCCTTGTAATGCCGCCAGAGATTTCCGCCGCCGCCGCCGATGATTGGGTGGTTGCGAAGCTCGTCGACGCTGGCCGGGGCGCCGTTGCGCGCGGCATAGTCGCGGCTGCAGTAGAGCGTCCAATCGTCGACGCAGAGCCGGCGACCGACGATGCCGGCCGGTTGCTCCGCGCTGGTGCTTCGAAGCGAGATGTCGGCTTCGCCCGCGCCCAGGTCGCGCACCGCCTGCGAGGTGTCGAGCTCGATCCGGATCTCGGGATGCGACCGGTGCAGCTCCGGCATCAGCGGCGCAAGCAGGCCGATCGCGTAAATTTCCTCGGTGGTGATGCGGACCGTCCCGCTGAGGTCGCGGCTTTGCGCAAGCGCCGCTTCCGAAAAGGCGTTGGCCGCAACTTCGACCTGCGCCGCGCGCTCGACAAGTTCCTCGCCGGCCGGGGTCAGTGCATAGCCGCCCTGCCGCTTCTCGAACAGCGGGAGGCCGAGCGCGGCCTCCAGCGCGGCAATGCGGCGCGCGACAGTCGTCTGGCTGACATGGAGCGCCCGCCCGGCCGCGAGGGTACTCCCGGCGCGCGCGACGGACAGGAAATAGCGCAGGTCGTTCCAGTCCATTTCAGGTTTCCAGTCTCCTCCGCGCCAAAACGCCCGCGGCTGTTCTGCAATTTTGCAGAATGATAGCACGACATCGTTGCTGCCGTAAGTTGCGAAATGAGACTAATTAGCCGGTCGCACTCGAAACAGGAGGACGACCGTGAAAGAGACTTTGCGCATTATCGCCGCCTCGGCCCTGATCACCGGGCTGCTGATCAAGGCGATTCCCGCCTTGGCCGAACCGACGGCCGCCACAAATGTGAGCATTGTGCGGACGTCGGACCTCGACCTGACCAGTGCCGCCGGGCGAGCGCAGCTGGACCGCCGGCTGGTGCGGGCCGCCTGGGAAGTGTGTGGCACTGCATCCGATGCCGACCTCGCCGGCAAGAACGATGCGCGCGAATGCCGCGCCGCCGTTCTCAACGAAGCACGCGCGCGTAGCGAGGCTCTCGCCGCCGGGCGCAGCGCTGACCAGACGATCCGCGTCGCCGCGCGTTGAAGCAGCTGCCGCGCTTGCGTATCGGCGCGGCATGAACGTTAGCGGCGGGTGCCATTGCGGGGCGGTGCGGTTCGAGGCGGAGCTGCCGGATCCGCCGGTGCCGGCGCTCGATTGCAATTGTTCGGTGTGCCGGATGACCGGGTTCGTCCACGTCATGGTCCCGCATGGGCGCTTCGAGCTGCTTACCGGCCGCAAGGCGCTCGCCAGCTATCGCTTCGGTACGGGCGCGGCGGAGCATCTGTTCTGCCGCATCTGCGGCGTGACGAGCTTCTATCAGCCGCGCTCGCACCCGGAGGCGTGGAGCCTGAATGCAAATTGCTTCGATCAGCCCATCGAGCTCGCGCTCGAACGGTTCGACGGACGCAATTGGGAGGCCGCGAAAGCCAATCTCGACGCGCAGGAGTAGCGCGGTTACGGCAGCGCCATGCACCGTCCGCTGCGCCTGACCGTCGACCGCTCCGCGATCCAGGACAATTGGCGCTGGCTGCAGGAGCGGGCAGGGGCTCCGACCGGAGCGGCGGTGAAGGCGAACGGCTACGGGCTCGGCGCGCGCGAGGTCACGCAGGTGCTGATCGAGGCTGGCTGCCGGGATTTTTTCGTTTCGACCTGGGCGGAAGCCGAGCAGCTCGGTCAGCAGCCGGAGAGCGTTAGCCTGGTCGTGCTCCACGGGGTCGGCGCCGACGATCTCGGAGCGGCACTGCAGCTGTCTGCGCGACCGTGCCTCAACAGTCTCGAGCAGGTTGCACGTTGGAAAGAGGTCGCGCCGGGCCGCGCGTGCGACGTGATGGTCGACACGGGCATCAATCGCCTCGGGCTGCGCCCGACCGAGATCGGCGCGCTCGACGGCCTCGCCATCGACACTTTGCACAGCCATCTCGCTTGCGCCGACGAGGACGACCCGCTGAACGCGATGCAGCTCGAACGCTTCCGCGCCGTCGCTTCGGCCGTACACGCGAAGCGCTACAGTTTCGCCAATTCGGCCGGCATCTGCCTTGGCGGCGATTACAGCTTCGACCTCGTCCGCCCCGGCCTTTCGCTGTACGGCGGCATCCCGCGCCATGAGGCCGCCGGCCATATCCGCCAGGTCGCGCGGATCGAGGCCCAAGTCGTCCAGCGGCGGCGCATTCCGGCCGGCGAAAGCTGCGGCTATGGCGCGACGTTCATCGCCAGGGAGGGTTGCGAGGCGGCGATCCTCAACATCGGTTATGCCGATGGCTACCTGCGCGGCTTTTCTTCGACCGGCTGCGCGTTCGCGGGTGAATATGCCCTGCCCGTGCTGGGCCGCGTGTCGATGGATTTGATCGCGGTCGGCTGCGATGCGGCGCCCGGTCTCAAGGAAGGCGATTGGGTCGAGATCGATTATGATTTGCCGAGCGCGGCGAAGCAGTCCGGACTTTCGCAATACGAGCTGCTGACGGCGCTCGGCCAGCGGTTCGAGCGGGTTTGGCGCTAGGGGCCGGAGTCTTCGGCTGATATCGGCACAGGTCCACGACCGGGCAGCGCCAGCATTCGGGCAGCCGCGCCTTGCACGTATAGCGGCCGTGCAGGATCAGCCAGTGGTGCGCATCGCGGCGGAAGGGCGCCGGCACGGCTTTTTCGAGCTTGGCCTCGACCTCGTCGACATTTTTGCCGGGCGCGAGGCCGGTCCGATTGCAGACCCGGAATACGTGCGTGTCGACCGCGAAGGTTTCTTCGCCGAACGCGGTGTTGAGGACGACGTTGGCCGTCTTGCGGCCGACCCCGGGAAGCGCCTGAAGCTCCTCCCGCGTGCGCGGCACTTCGCCGGCGTGGCGTTCGATCAGCGCCTGGCTAAGCGCGATGACGTTCTTCGCCTTGGTGTTGAACAGGCCGATGGTCTTGATCGCATCGCGCAGTTCCTCCTCGCCGAACTCGACCATCTGCCTCGGCGTCTTGATGCGCCTGAACAGCGGCCTGCAGGCGATGTTGACGCTGGCGTCGGTCGCCTGCGCCGAAAGGACGACAGCGACCAGCAGCTGATAGGGGTTTTGGGATTCGAGCTCGGTCGTCGGCGACGGGTTGGCCTCCGCCAGGCGGCGGAAGAACTCGAAAATCTGGTCGCGCCTCACAGAGAGCCGATCACGTCCCGCATCGAATAGACGCCCGGCTGCTTGCCGACCAGGAAGCGCGCGGCGGCAAGCGCGCCGCGGGCGAAGATCATTCGGTTTTCGGCGCGGTGCGACAGGATCAGCCGTTCTTCCGGGCCGAGGAACAGCACGTCATGGTCCCCAGCGGCCGTGCCGCCGCGAAGCGAGGCGAAACCCGGAGCGGCATCTTCGCGGCCGCGCTTCGCGGCATCGCCGAGCATCAGCGCTGTGCCTGACGGAGCGTCGACCTTGTTGCGATGATGCGTTTCGGCGATCTGGATGTCCCACTCGGGCCCAAGCGCGGCTGCGGCCCGCTCGACCAGCTCCGCGAGCAGTGCGACGCCGACCGACGTGTTGGCTGCGCGAAGCACCGCCACTTCCTTCGCCGCGGCGGCGATCCTCTTGTCGGCGAGTTCGTCGAGGCCCGTGGTGCCGATCAGGATCGGGACCGCCGCCGAAACCGCGCGGTCAAGGCTGGCGGCAAGCGCGGCGGGAGCGGAGAAATCCACCAGTACGTCGCCGTGATCCTGGTCGAGCGCGAAGCCGGTATCCTCCTCGATCGCGGCGGCGATCGCCTTACCCATCCGCCCTTGCGGAGCGATCAGGCTGATGCGGATCGGCTGGTCGGCGGTGCGCATGGCGCTTCGCTTAGCGAAGCCGCTCGTGCAGCGCCAGCGCCGCCGCCGGAGCGCGGATCTTGGCCCCGTTGATCATGAAGATGTAGCTATCGCGGCCTTGCCCGCGCCACTTGCGGGCGCGCTGCGCGAAAGCGTCGAGCGCTGCGTCGTCGTAGCCGGTCGGCACCTGCTCGCGCATGCGCTGCAGCCGCGCATAAGCAAAGCTTGCTGTGTCGGCATCGATGCACGGGAATTCGTCGTCGTCGCCGAAGACGATCGCCGCGTCGTGGTCGCGGCACAGCTGGAAGAACTTTTCGTCGCGGAAGCTTTCGTGACGAGGCTCGATCACATGCCGCAGCGGGATTCCGTCGAGCTTCTGCGGAAGCAGCTTCAGGAAACCGGCAATGTCCTCGCGGTCGAACTGCCGGCGTGCGGCGAGCATCCACAGGATCGGGCCGAGCTTGTCGCGCAGCGCGGCCATGCCTTGGGCGAAATAGACGCTGAGGCCCTCCTCGGCATCGGCCAGGTTCGGACGGGTCACGCAGTAACGCGAGCCCTTGACGGCGAACTGGAAGCCGTCGGGCACGGCCGCGGCCCAGGCCGCCCAGCTCTGCGCGCTCTGGCGGCCGTAGAAGGTCGCGTTGATCTCGATCGCGCCGAACTGGCGGGACGCATATTCGAGCTCACGCTTCTGCGGGAGATTATCGGGGTAGAAGGTCCCGCGCCATGGCGCATAGGTCCAGCCGCCGATGCCGACCCGGATTCGCGCGTCGCGCATCAAGCGAGGCGCGGGATTACCAGCCGGTGGGTTGTGCCTTCCTCGCTCGAGACCATTTCATGGTGCGCGCTAAGCTGACGGGCGAAGCTTTCCACCAGCTTGGTGCCGAGCCCGCCGGGGCTGTCCCCGCGGGCGACGCGAATTCCGCGGCCATTGTCGGAGACGATCAGCTCGAAGGTCCGCCCGGCCTTGCCTTTGACCCAGACGTTCCCCGCCCCTTCACCGTTGAAGGCGTGCTTGAGTGCGTTCGTGACCAGCTCGTTGACGATGATCGATATGGAAGTCGCGGCCTCGGGGCTGGCGGTCACATCGTCCACTTCGCAGGCGATGCGAATGTCCTCGCGCGACAGCCCGCGCTCGATCTGCTCGACCAAACCGCAGAGATGGTCGTCAAGGCGGACGGCGTCGAGCCCGGCGCTTCGAAGCGCGAGCTGCTGGGATGCGTTGGCGACCGCCTGAATGCGGTCGGCCACCTGACGCAGCGCATCCTGGACTGATGTATCGGTCGCCCGGCGAGCCTGCAGCTCGACCATCGCAAGCACGGTCTGGTAATTGTTGCGGGTGCGGTGATCGATTTCCTTGAGCGCTTCGTCGAGCAGGGTGAGCCTGGCTTCGCGTTCCGCCGCGCCTTTATCCACCTCGCGCTGATAGAGCGCAATCGTGCCGAGCAGCAGCAGCTGGGACAATGTCGCAACGACGAACCCGCTCCGCTGGTGCGGCTCGTCGATGATCAGAGCCCCAGTCGGCTCAATCACGGTCAGAAGGGTCATCGCCTGGCCGGCGACCATCGCGACCAGGCCGGCACGCCACCCGCCGGCAACGGCAGCGATTGCAACGCCCGCGAAAACGAACGCGTAAGGCACGGTCGTTCCCGCCAGCGGCGTCAGCGCATAGCGGGCGGCGACCGCCAGCATGGCGACGAGTAGGCCGATCGCAAGCTCGGTTACCGGCGGGGGGACCCTTCCGGCGAAGCGTTGCGGCAGCCGCGATCGAAGGATCTTCTTTATGACCCACCCCCCAGACTCGGAAAAGCTTACTAAGCCGTTCCAACTACGGGCTTATAACAACTAGTCCGCAAGGCCAACCGCCCAAAGCGAAGTGTCTTCACCGAGCACCATCAGAGCTTTAGGCGTGGTGCATGGATTTGGCTAACGTCCATAACATTGTTGTCCTGACGGGCGCCGGCGTCTCGGCGGAAAGCGGCCTTGCCACCTTCCGCGGTCCGGACGGACTGTGGGAGGGGCACCGGGTCGAGGAGGTCGCAACTCCGGAGGCGTTTCGCCGCGATCCCGTGCTGGTCCACCGATTCTACGACGCTCGGCGCGCCAATCTCGACACGGTCGCGCCCAATCCCGCTCACCTTGCGCTCGCGCGGCTCGATGCGGAGTGGCCCGGCAAATTTCTCCTCGTCACGCAGAATGTCGACGACCTGCACGAGCGCGCGGGGTCGAAGCGCCTGATCCACATGCATGGCGAGCTGGCGAAGGGCTGGTGCCTCGCCTGCGACGAGCGTTTTCCCTGGACGGGGCCGATGGGCGAGGGTGCCTCATGCCCGAGCTGCGGAGCGAAAGGGCAGGCGCGTCCCGACATCGTCTGGTTCGGCGAGATGCCCTACGAGATGGAGCGGATCGACGACGCGCTGCAGCGCTGCGACCTGTTCGTCTCGATCGGGACGTCGGGTGCTGTCTATCCGGCCGCAGGCTTCGTGCAGACGGCGCGCTATTGCGGCGCGAAAACGTTGGAGATGAATCTCGAACCGAGCCTGGGCAGCTATTTGTTCGACGAGAGCCGTGTTGGACGCGCCGGCGAGCTGGTCCCGCGGTGGGTCGAGGAGATGTTAACTTCCGCTCAGTCGGCCCATTCCAGTCCAATTTCGCGGTAGAGCCCGCGATCCTCGTCCCAGCGCGGGTTAACTTTGACGTGCAGGAACAGGTGGACCGGACGGCCGAGGTGCCGCGTGATCTCGGCCCGCGCCGCCGCGCCGATGGCTTTCAGGCGCCGTCCCCCTTTTCCGATCACGATCGCCTTCTGGCTATCGCGCTCGACGAAAATCTGCTGGTGAATCGCGGTCGAGCCGTCGGGCCGGTCTTCCCAGCTCTCGGTTTCCACGGCAGTCGCGTAGGGCAGCTCCTGATGCAGCTGGTTGACGATCTGCTCGCGCGTCAGCTCAGCCGCGATCATTCGGTCGGTCGCGTCCGAAACCTGGTCCTCCGGGTAGAGCCAGGGGCCCTCAGGCATTGCCTCGGCTAGCGCCTGCTTGAGGTCGGGGACGCCGTCGCCCTGGGCCGCGCTGATCATGAAGACGTTGAGCGGTTCGAGGCGCGCGGTGAGCTCCGCCGACAAAGCGAGCAGCGCGCCCTTGTTGACCAGGTCGATCTTGTTGAGGGCGAGCACCAGCGCCTGCCCGCGCTGGGCAAGCGAGCCGACGATCTTCTCGACCTCCTTGGTGATGCCGGCGTCGGCGTCGATCACGAGCAGCGTCAGGTCAGCGTCCTGGGCGCCCGTCCAGGCCGCCGCGACCATCGCCCGGTCGAGGCGCCGCCTGGGCTCAAAGATCCCGGGCGTATCGACCAGCAGGATCTGGCTGCGGTCGTGAATCGCGATTCCCATCAGCCGCGCGCGCGTGGTCTGCGCCTTGGGACTGACGATCGCGACCTTTTGCCCAACCAGTGCATTGACCAGCGTCGATTTTCCGGCGTTGGGCGCGCCGATTACCGCGACGAAGCCGGCGCGGGTCGCTTCACTCATTGCAGTTGTTCCAGCAGCGCCGCCGCCGCCGCCGTTTCCGCTTCCTGCTTGCTCGCGCCCTCCGCGCTCGCTTCCCCGAGCCTGGGCACGCTGACGCGGATGGTGAATTTCGGCGCATGGTGGGCGCCGGTTCGTGAGACAACCTCATAGACCGGAGCCTTGCAGCCTTTGGCCGCGGCCAATTCCTGGAGAGCCGACTTGGGGTGCTGCGGCGCCTTGCGCTGCTCGGCAAGGTGCGGTTCCCAGGCCCGGAGGACGAAGCGCTGTGCGGCGTCGAGGCCGCCGTCGATCGAAAGCGCGCCGATCAGCGCCTCGACCGCGTCCCCGACGACGTTGTCGCTCTGGCTCGCATGATCCTCGCGCGCCTGCTTGCCGAGGCGAAGCAGCCCAGGCAGTCCGAGCTCGCGGCCGATGTCGGCACAGGTCTCCCGTGCGACCAACACGTTGTAGCGGCGCGACAAATAACCTTCCGGCTCGCTCGGATGGCGGTCGTACAGCGCGCGCGCGATGACATGGCCGAGAACGCGGTCGCCGAGGAACTCGAGACGCTCGTAACTCGGGCCGCCAACGCTCGAATGGGTGAGGGCAAGCTCGAACAAGGCGAGCTCGTTCGGCTCGTGGCCGAGCCTCTCCCGCACGAAGGCTGCAAGCTCGCTCATTCGGCGTCCCCGTCGTAGCCGTTGCCGATCCTGCTCGCGCGCAGCGCGGTAAACCAAGTCCACGGCTTCCAATAGGAGGCGCTGCCATCGGTCGACCAGAAAGTGACGAGCGCGCGGCCGATAAGATGGTCGGTGGGCACCATACCGATCCCGCCCTGATACGCTGCGAAGCGGCTGTCGAAGCTGTCGTCGCGGTTGTCGCCCATCAGGAAGACATGCCCGGCAGGAACGCGCGTGGCAGCGAAATCGTCGGCGGGTCCGCGATCGACCTGATCGAGCACAATGTAGGACGGCCCGCCGGGAAGACGCTCGCGATAGGCAGGGTAGAGGCAGTAGGCCGCGCTCGAATCGCCCGTGACCTGCGGCGCTGCCGGCGGCACCACCTTGCACGGGCTGTTCGCGCTGACCCGCATCCGGAAGGGGGCTATGGGTTCGCGCAGCACGACGCGGCCGTTGAGGACGAGCCTGCCGCTGCGTAGGGCGACGGTGTCGCCGGGGAGCGCGACCACTCGCTTGATGAGGTCGGTATTGTCGATCGGGTGGCGGAACACGACGACGTCGCCGCGCTTCGGAAGCCCGGCGAACAGACGCCCCTCGAACGGTGGGAAGCTCCAGGGAAAGCTGAAGCGCGAATAGCCGTACGGCCATTTGGCGACCGCGACATAGTCGCCGATGTACAATGTCGGCAGCATCGATCCCGAGGGGATGTGAAAGGGCGCGACGACCAGGCTGCGAAGCGCCCAGGCGAGCAAGGCGAGCAGCAGCACGAAGCGCAGAAGCTCGCCGGGGCTTTCCTTCTTTCTGGCTGGGGCGCGCTTGGCGGATTGGCCGCGGCGCTTGGCGGTCGAGATCATCGTGCCGCTTCTTTCCGCCGCGCAGGGCAAGGTCAAGCGAGGGTGGCAATATGCCGCCCGGCCATTATGTGCCGCGGCAATGGACAATGGTTCGATCACGCCGCTTGCTCAGCTGTTCGCCGCTGAGCCCGACCGGCTCAGCCGCCTCAGCTTCGATGTCGCGGGGCTCTATTTCGACTGGTCGAAAACCCACCTCGATACGGAGCTGATCTACCGCTTCGTGCAGCGCGCGGAAGAGGCCGGTTTCGCCGCCGCGCGCGACGCGCTGTTTGCCGGCGACATCGTCAATCCAAGCGAGGGGCGGCCCGCAACTCATGTCGCCGAGCGCGGCAGCGGCGCGCCCGACGATGTCGATCTCGCGACCGCCCGGCGCCAGCGCATGCGCGCGCTGATCGATGCGATCGAGGCCGGAGCGTTCGGCGATGTAAGCGGCCTCCTCCACATCGGCATCGGCGGTTCCCTTCTCGGCCCGGCGCTGCTGGTCGACGCCCTGGGCCGCCGTTCATCGAGCCTCACGGTACGCTTCCTGTCGAACATCGACGGGGCAGCGTTCGACGAGGCGGTGAAGCCGCTCGATCCGGCGACGACGCTGGTGGTCGTCGCCTCGAAGACGTTCACGACGCTCGAGACCCTGACCAACCTCGAGGCGGCGCGCGCCTGGCTGCAGGCGGGCGGGATCGCCGATCCCGACGGGCGGTTGATCGCGGTCACCGCGCGGCCCGAAGCGGCGGTCGAGCAGGGGATCGACGAGACCCGCGTGCTCGCCTTCGGCGAAGGCGTCGGCGGGCGCTATTCGCTGTGGAGCTCGGTCGGGGTCAGCGCCGCGCTGGCGCTTGGCTGGGACGCGTTCGAGGCCCTGCTCGAAGGCGCGGCGGAGATGGACCGCCATTTCCGCTTCTCCGAACAGCGTGCCAACATACCGCTGATCGCCGCTTTTGCCGACCGGCTCTACGTCGAGCAGCTCGGCTGTCAGACCCGCGCCTTGTTCGCTTACGACGAGCGGCTGCGGCTGCTTCCTTCCTATCTCCAGCAGCTGGAGATGGAATCGAACGGCAAGTCGGTCAGGAGCGACGGCGCCCCGGTCGCGCACCCGACTGCCCCGGTCACCTGGGGCGGAACCGGCACCGATGCCCAGCATGCGGTGTTCCAGCTGCTGCACCAGGGGACGGTGCTGACCCCCGTCGAGTTCGTCGCCGTGCGCGAAGGCGACGACGACCAGGACCCCGAACAGCACCGGCTGTTGCTGCTCAACGCCTTTGCCCAGGGCGCGGCGCTGATGGCCGGGCGCGAGAGCGACGATCCGCAGCGCAGCTATGCCGGCAACCGGCCCAGCTCGACCATAATGCTCGACCGGCTGGAGCCCCGGTCGCTCGGCGCGCTGATCGCTTTTTACGAGCATCGCACCTTCGCCAATGGGGTGCTGCTCGGCATCAATCCGTTCGACCAGTTCGGGGTCGAGCTCGGCAAGGACATCGCCAAACGGCTGGCCGACGGGGCCGACGATGCCAGTCTCGACGTTTCAACCAGGGCATTGATCGCCCGCGCCGGCCTGTGAGGCCGGCATCGCAACGATGATGATAAGTGATTGGCTTGCAGCGGCGAACGCCGGCATCGCGTGCAAGTGGAGGTAGCTATCGATGGCCGACTTTGACCTGTTCGTGATCGGCGCCGGTTCGGGTGGCGTGCGCGCCGCGCGCGTCGCGGCGGCCTATGGCGCGCGGGTCGCGATCGCCGAGGAGCATAAGGTCGGCGGCACGTGCGTGATCCGCGGCTGCGTGCCCAAGAAGCTGCTGGTCTATGGCGCCCATTTCGCCGAGGACCTCGAGGATGCGGCGATGTTCGGCTGGGACATTCCCCAGAAACGGTTCGACTGGCCGGTGCTTCGCGACAATGTGCTGGCCGAGGTGTCGCGGCTCGAGGGAGCCTATACCGAGACGCTGACCAACCATGACGTGACGATTTTTCACGAGCGAGCAGTGCTGACCGGGCCCAATTCGGTTCGCGTGGCGAGTGGCAGGGAGGTCAGCGCCGACAAGGTCCTGATTGCCACCGGGGCGCGCCCGGCGATGCCGCGGATCGAGGGCATCGAACATGCGATCAGCTCGAACGAAGTGTTCCATCTCGAGGAGCTGCCGAAGCGGATCGTAATCGCCGGCGGCGGCTATATCGCCAACGAGTTCGCCGGAATCTTTAACGAGTTCGGGAGCAAGGTGACTCTGGTCAACCGCACCGACGTCATGCTCCGCCACTACGACCAGCAGATCGTCGACCGCCTGGTGCAGATCTCGGTGCGCAAAGGGATCGACTTCGCGTTCAATGCGACGATCGATCGCATCAGCCGCGGTAGCCACGGCCGCTTGCAGATCGCGATGACGGGCTGCGACGATTTCGAGGCTGACCAGCTGCTGTTCGCCACCGGCCGGCTTCCCAATACGGAGGATCTCGGCCTGGACGCGGCCGGGGTCGAGGTCGGAGAAAAAGGCGAGATCAAGGTCGATGCCGACAATCGTTCCTCGGTGCCGTCGATTTTCGCGGTTGGTGACGTCACCAATCGCGTGCAGTTGACCCCGGTCGCGATCCGAGAAGGCCAGGCCTTCGCCGATACCTTCTTCGGCGGCAAGCCGACGCAGGTCGATTACGGCTGCATCCCAAGCGCCGTCTTCAGCCACCCGCCGCTGGCCGGTGTGGGCCTCACCGAAGGCGAAGCCAGGAATAAGCTAGGCGCGGTCAAGACCTACACGTCGGATTTCCGGCCGATGAAGAATGTCCTCGCCGGGCGAAACGAGCGCTCGCTTTATAAGCTGGTCGTCGATGCCGGGACCGAAGAAATCGTCGGCATTCACATGATCGGGCCCGACGCGCCGGAAATCCTCCAGGCCGCAGCGATCGCGGTCAAGGCAAAGCTGAAAAAGGCCGATGTCGACGCGACGGTCGCGCTTCACCCGACCATGGCCGAAGAACTGGTGTTGATGCGCTAGGGCTTGCGCGCACGCGCCGTCATTGCGAGGAGCGCAGCGACGCGGCAACCCAGCCTGGATTGCTTCGCTTCGCTCGCAATGACGACTAGGGGACAGCTTGCACGACGCGGTCATCATCGGCGCGGGGCACAATGGCCTGACCTGCGCTTATTATCTGGCAAAGAAAGGCATGAAGGTCGCGGTCCTCGAGGCCGCGGGCACTGTCGGGGGGGCGGCGGTGACTGACGAATTCCTGCCCGGCTTCCGAAACAGCGCCGCAAGCTACACCGTCAGCCTGCTGCAGCCCAAGGTCATCCGCGACATGGAGCTGGAGCGGCACGGCCTGAAGGTCGTGCTGCGCAAGACCGACAACTTCCTTCCCGGCGACGGCGATTATCTGCTTGCCGGGCGCGGCGGCCTGACCCGCAAGGAGATTGCGCGGCATCACAAGCCCGACGCCCAGGCGTATGACCGATATGTCGCCGAGCTCGAGACAGTCGTGCGTCTGCTCAAGAAATGGCTGCTGCGCGCGCCGCCCAATGCCGGGGCGAAAGTCAGCGCGATCCCCAAGCTGCTGAGCCTCGGCAGGGACCTCGCCGGCCTGTCGCTCGCGGAAACGCGCATCGTCCACGATTTCGCGGTGCGCAGCGCGGCCGATGTGCTCGACCGGCATTTCCAGGCTGAGCTGACCAAGGCCCTGTTCGGCTTCGACGGCGTGGTCGGCAATTTCGCCTCGCCGCAGTCGCCCGGCACCGCCTATGTCCTGCTTCACCATCTGTTCGGCGAGGCGGCCGGCGTGCCCGGCGCCTGGGGGCACGCGGTTGGCGGCATGGGCTCGATCACCCAGGCGATGGCGCGCGCCTGCCGCGAGGCCGGGGTGGACATCGTGCTCAACACGCCGGTGGACGAGGTGATCGTCGACGACCGCCGAGCCGCCGGCGTCGTTGCTGGCGGCAAGGCCTGGCGCGCGAAAAACGTGGTCGCCGGGGTCAATCCCAAGCTCTTGTTCGACCGGCTGGTGCCGCATGGCGCAGTCGAACCCGATGTTGCCGCCAGGATGCACGGCTGGAAGTGCGAAAGCGCGACATTCCGAATGAATGTAGCCCTGTCGGAGCTGCCCAAGTTCACCGTACTGCCCAAGAGAGGCAATCATCTGACCGCCGGCATCATCATGGCGCCGAGCCTCGATTATATGCACCGCGCCTGGCTCGATGCGGCGGTTGACGGCTGGGCGAAGCAGCCGATCATCGAAATGCTGATCCCCTCGACGCTCGACCCGTCGCTCGCGCCGAAGGGCAAGCATGTCGCGAGTCTGTTCTGCCAGCATTTCCGCTTCGACCTCGGTCCGGGGCGAAGCTGGGACGACGAGCGCGAAAAAGCGGCGGACCGGATCATCGCGACGGTCGATGCGCACGCTCCCGGTTTCGCCAGGTCGGTGATCGGGCGGCAGATCCATTCGCCGCTCGATCTCGAACGCCGCTTCGGCCTGATCGGGGGCGACATCTTCCACGGCAAAATGGGCCTCGACCAATTGTTCAGCGCAAGGCCGATGATCGGCGCGGCCGATTACAGAATGCCCCTGAATGGCCTTTATCTGTGCGGATCGGGCGCGCATCCCGGCGGCGGCGTGACCGGAGCACCTGGCCATAATGCCGCCCGGGCAATCCTCTCCGACCGGCGTTTCTGGAGGAGGAAGCGGTGAAGCCGCTCGAGGGGATCAAGGTCCTCGATCTCAGCCGGGTGCTCGCCGGCCCCTGGTGCACGCAGCTGCTCGCTGACCTCGGCGCCGAGGTGATCAAGATCGAGCGGCCGGGCTACGGCGATGACACTCGCCACTGGGGGCCGCCCTGGCACGAGGAGGGGGACAGGCGCGTCGCGGCCTATTTCCTCAGCTGCAACCGCGGCAAGAAGTCCGCCGCGATCGACTTTTCGCACGCCGAGGGCGCGGCGCTGGTCCGCCGGCTCGCAGCCAGGGCCGACGTGATCGTCGAGAATTTCAAGGTCGGGGGACTGGCCCGGTTCGGCCTCGACGCCGAATCGCTGCGAGCGGCGAACCCGCGGCTGATCTACGCGTCGATCACCGGCTTCGGCCAGGACGGACCCTATGCCGACCGCGCCGGCTACGACTTCATCATCCAGGGCATGGGTGGGTTGATGAGCGTGACCGGCCTTCCCGACGCAGAGCCGAGCGGTGGACCGATGCGGGTGGGAGTTGCGGTCGCCGACCTGTTCACCGGCCTTTACACCTGCGTCGCGATCCTCGCCGCCTTGTTCCGGCGCGAAAGGAGCGGCGACGGCGCTCATATCGACATGGCGCTGTTCGACACTCAGCTCGCGATGCTTGCTAACCAGGCGTCCAACGCCTTGGTATCCGGCCAGGACCCACCCCGGCAGGGCAATACCCATCCGAATATCGTACCCTATCAGCCATTCGACGCGGTCGATCAGCCGATCATTATCGCCGTTGGCAACGACCGGCAGTTCGCGCGTCTGGCCGAGATTTGCGGCCATCCCGAATGGGCCAGGGACGAGCGATTCGCCACGAACAGCGATCGCGTCGCGAACCGTGTCGAAATTGTGCGTCTCGTCGGCGAGTGCATAGCGAAGAAACCGGCAGCGCTATGGCTCGAGCAGCTTGAACAGGCGGGCATTCCGGCGGGGCCGATCAACACCGTCACCCAGGCGCTGGCCGACGTGCAGGCTGAGCACCGCCGGATGGTCCGGTCCATCGCCGGCATGTCGCTGATCGGATCGCCGGTGCGTCTGGACGGCGAGCGCGCGGACAGCGAGCTACCGCCGCCCGCTCTCGGTGAGCATAGTCAGCAGGTGGTGAGCGACCTCGGCCTGGAACCGGCCGAAGTCGAACGGCTCCGAGCAGCCGCGGTGATCGCCTAGCCTATTTCGGCCTGCTCGCGCTTTCGACGAGCAGGTCGACCTGCTTCATGCAGCCGTGTTCGATCAGCACCTGCGCCGCTCCGACGATGTCAGCCGGCGTCTTGGGTACGGCAACCACGCTGATGCTGTTCTTCTCGCCCGTGTCGGGCCATTCGATCTGGTAGCTGGCACCATTCTTGACCGGCATCGCGCTCGGCCATGCGACAAGCGCCTTTCCGGCGGCCCAGCTCAACTGCTGTGTGCTTCCGTCCTCGGCACGGATCTGCACGGTGGCTTCGGTCTCGGTCTCAGGCCGCCAGAGCTGAAGCTTGGACGTGTCGTGAACGCAGATCTTCCCGCCGTGCGTCACGTCGATGTCCCAAATGCTCGGGTTGCGAGCGACCTCGGAAGCGCGAAGCGCGCCGAAGCGGCCGCGCTGGTTGGTCGCCGAAGCGAGCGCGACCTGCTTGGCGTCGAACTGGCCGGGGCCGCGCAGGGTTTGCGCACTGCTGGGGCCAAGCAAGGTGACGACATCGCCGCCCTGAAGGCTAATCTTGGCGCTTTCGGGCAGGGTCTTGCCAGGCGGGTAAGCCTTGGCCGACGGACCGAGCGACTTTACAACGACGACGTTGGCCGCGGCCGCAGTCGATCCCAAGGCGATCGCGATTGCTGCGCCCCACAGCATGGCCTTCGCACCCATTTCAAGCTCCTCGTGATAACTCGCCAAACCAGATGCCCCGTGCCCCTGAAGGCAGTGGGCGAGTCGAACCGTCGTGTCGCTTTGGCCGGCAAATTATCGTTGCATTTGAAGGAGGTCAATTAACCAACATTGGGCATGAACCAATTAAGGACGCAGCGCGAGCTCGAGCCGCTCGATCCGCAGGCGATGGGCTTCGAGCAGCTCGATCATTTCCTTGCGCTCTTTTTCCCGGTTGAGCACGACCCTGAGCGAGCGGGCGAAGGGCACGATGATGTCGTCGATGGCTTCGCGCTCGTCTTTCCCGGCGACGCTTCCATCGGGACGGGGGCCCACCAGCAGCCAGCCGACCACCGATCCGCTCCCGTCTTCGACGCGGACGCGCAGCGGGAACAGCCGATCGTCGAGGTCGGTCTCGATCCGTTCCTTGCCCTCGTGCGGCTGGAAAGCGGCGAGCCAGCGCAACACCTCGCCGCGCGTGACCCCGATCTGATGCTTGACCTCGCGTCCCAGCACGAACGCCATGCGACCGGCGAGCAGCCCTTCAGCGATCCGGCTGAGCACTTCGTCGATGAAATTATCGAAGCTGGTGACGTCGCGCAGGTCACGCATCGTTTCGGGAAGACCATGTTTGAGGTCGGTGAGGCCGCGATGGAAATAGCGCTCGGTCCAGCGCTTCACGCGGTCGCGGATCGGCTCGATCATCCCCGCCGCGACGACCGCACCGGCCATTGCCGCGAGGGTCTGGCTGGTGTCGCTTTCCGGATAGATGAACTGGACCCCGGTGATGATCCCTTCCATCACCGCGGCGAAGCCCGCGCTGAGGATCAAGGTGATCAGCGCGACGCTGACCGTTTTGCTGATGATCGATTCGGCGTCGTACAGACGATATTTGAGCAGTGCGACGAGCAGGCCGAGCTGGAGCACGAGGGTGCCGAGCGCAAAGCAGACGCCAGCGAAAATCTCGACCGCGAGCTGCTGCCCAAGGCTGCCGGTCGACCATTTCAACAGGTCGGCGATAATGGAGATGCCGCGCAGCAGCGCGTAGCCTGAAAAGCCGAACAGCGCCCAGCGGATCTGCTGCTGAAGATCGCCCGAGGGCGCGCTGCGCATGCGCCGAAGCAGCGACAGCACGGCGATGATCATGAAGCAGATGAAGAAGGCCTGATAGGCCTGGCCGTGAAGGAAGATGAGGATCGGCAGGCAGGCGAGGAGGGCGACCTTGCGCCAGCCCAGCTCGCCGTGCGGGAACAGCAGGATTCCCGCAAGCAGGAGGACGTTTGCAAGGTCGAACAACGCAACCGTCACGGAGCGCGGCGCCGAAAGGTTCGCAAGGGCGGTTACCGAGGGCTGTTCCGAGCCGATCGACAGCAGCACTGCGAGCGAAAGCAGCGAGCTCACCGCATCGCGCGCATTGCGCCGGTGCAGGATCCAGGCCGCCCAGAGCAGGAACGGATAAGCGAGGATCTGGAGCAGGTCGATGAACTTCAGCACCTTGGGGCTGACGCCGAGCGCCCGCGCGCCAGCATCGATATGATGCTCGCCCGTGGTGACGGTGATTTCCCGCACCTCGCCATCCGGGCTGCGCAGCGTGATCGGCACCTCGCCGTTGTCGGTGCTGAACAGCAGGTTGTTCATGGCGATGTAGGCCGGGTCGCCCGCATTGGCCGCAAGCGCCTGCTCGGTGACTGGCATGCGCTGCGGCAGCGGCAGGCCGTAAATAGCGACGATCCGGTCTCCCGGCTGGATACCCGCGCGGGCCGCCTCGGCGCTCACCGGAAAGCGGATCCGCGTGGCGTCGCCGGGCGAAACGGCGAAGCCGGCATGACTTCCGAGCAGAAGCTGCGAATTGTTCTCGGGGGCGGTGTAGCGCAGGTAAAGCCCGGCGATCGGCCCGGCGAGCGCAAGCAGGAACGCCGCAGCCCAGATGATCGAGAAGATGCGATAGGCCGGCGTATTGAACGGCGGCACGCATTTCGGCAGCCGGAACCGAAGTCCGGCGCTGCGGGCAGGTGCGGGAGAAACTAGCTCCATCGGCGGCTCAGCTCCGGCGGGTCACGCGCGGCGCGATCATGCGCCTCGCCGGCCTTGCGTGCAACGCGGGCGCCGCTAGCCATCGCCCTGGCTGCCTTCGTCCTTGCGCCGCTGGCGCTCCATGGCCTCGGCAAAGGAGGCCGCGAAAATGCCGGTGGGAAGCGCGATCACGGTCACTCCGGTGATGGCGATGATGCCGGCCATCACCCGGCCAAGCGTGGTCACTGGATAAGCATCGCCATAACCGACCGTCGTCAACGTGACGATCGACCACCACAAGGCGCGGGGGATGCTGCCGAACTTGTCTGGCTGGGCTTCGGCTTCGGCGAGATAGAGCAGGGAGGCTGAAATCAACACCGTGATTCCGAGCAGGCCAAGCACCAGCGCGAATTCGTGGCGCCGATCGTGAACGGCGTCGCGGATATGCTGCCACGCGCGCGACGTCCGGCCCAGCTTGGCGAGGCGAAGCATCCGCAGCACGCGGAAGAAGCGCAGTAGCAGGCTCGGCGCGCCGCCGAATGCGAACAAAGCGGGAAGCACCGCGAGCAGGTCGATGATCGCGAGCGGCGTGGCCATGTAGCGCAGGCGCGGGAAGCGCGAGCCGGCAAAGCGGGGATTGTCGACGGCGACCCAGACGCGGGCCAGATATTCGATCAGGAAGACGATGCCGATGCCGAGCTCGATGCTGCGCAGCAGCGCTTCGCGTCCCTCCGCAATCAATGGCTCCGTGTCGAGCACCGCCTCGATCACCGCGATCAGGATGAGGACGACAAGGAAGCTATTGACCGGCGACAGGCCCTTGCCCGGCCATGCGGTCGGCTCGAGCTGGCGATAGGCCTTCAACCGCAGCGAATTCAGCGCCATGTGCCCCCCACGCGCGTTCCGCCGCAGAGTGCACGGAGCGGGGCCGCTCCGCAATGGCTTCGTTAATCGCGCTCGCTGGTGATGCGATCTGCTCCGTCAGCCGGCCGCGCGAGCTCGGCGCCGTCGCGGTAGCGCGCCTCGATGAAGCGTCCCTGGACTTCCAGCGCCGCGACGTCCGCCCGCGCAAGCCGGTCGCACACCTCGCCGAGCGCGGTGCGGCCCGCGGAAAGCCCCTCGATCAGCCGCTCGTCGACGGTCTTGCCTTCGCTGTCGCGTTCGCCTCGATAGGCGGGAGGGACATTCATGTAGCGCTCAATCAGCCCCGGCAGGTGGATCGACATCAGCCGCCGCGCATCCTGCGCCGAAGGATCGAGCGTATCGATCCGGCCGAGCGTCTGCTTGAGCGAGGGCAGGAGCGCCGTGAGGCCGTCAAGCTCGGATTGGGCCGGCGCCGGAAGCGCGCGGCGGGTGCGATAGACGTAGGAATCGAAGCGCTCGACCATGGCCGCATTGGGCAGGTCCGCCGAGGGCGCGGGAACCGCGAGAGCGCTGCGACCGCCGCGCAGGATGAGGACGGCGGCGACGACCGCGCTCAGCAATATTGCGCCGAGGAAACCGAACATGCCGATCGGCTGGACCAGGCCGATGACGATCGCGGCGAGCCAGATCGCGCCGACGGCCAGAGCGACCGTCGCCGCGGTCCGGCCGAGACCGGCGTTGAGCCGTTGCCGTTCGCGCCGAGCGGCTGCGCGCGCCGGGCCATCGCGCTCGTCGAGCTGGCGCGTGACGCGATCGAAGCGCGCAATCGCGCGCTCCACCTTGTCGGTGACGTCCGTCACTTGGCCTCGAGCGGCGTCAGCGGCGAGCTGACCGGCCCTTCGAGCTTGGCTTGGTTCACGCCCTCGGCGCGCGCGATATAGCCCCTCGACTTCTCGACCTCGCGCCCGAGCGTCTCGACCGTCTGCTTCATGTTGCCGAGCGCTTCCAGCTTGAAGCGGTCGATCTGGTCCATCGTGTCATAAATGTTCTGGAACGCTCGCTGCAGCGTTTCCAGCGGGATGGTCGACGAGGCGGCCTGCTCGTGGATCGCGCCGGTTTGGGTGCGCAGCATCTCGCCCGTGGAGTCGATCATGCCAGCGGTGGTCGTGTTGAGCGCGCCGATCTGCTCGAGCACCAGTTTCTGGTTGGTCATCGCCTGGGCGACGGTCACGGCAGTGCGCAACGCGGCGACCGTCGTCGTCGAGGCCCGGTCGACGCCCTTCACCAGCTCGACGTTGTTCTTCTTGACGAGGTCGAGCGCGAGATAGCCCTGTACGGTGACGGCCATCTGGGTAAGCAGGTCTGTAGTGCGCTGGCGGGTGTAGAACAGCGCTGTCTCGCGGATCGCCTTGGCCTTGGCAGGATCGGTCGCATCGAGCTCGTTCGCTTTGTCTTCCAGCTGCTTGTCGAGCGCTTTGCTGATGTGAATCATCTGCTCGAGCTTGTGCATCGTCTTCCACAGGTTCGCGCGCTCGGTGTCGATCGCCGCATTGTCCATCAGCAGCTCGTCCTTGCCGTTCGCGAGGCTGGCGAGGATCTTGGAAATGTGGGTCTGGGAGCTGCGGTATTTGTCGAAATAGCGGTCGATGCGGTTGCCGAACGGGATGATGCCGAGCAGTTTCTTCGTCTTCGTCGCTTCCTTGGGGTCGAGCGCCTCGACGGTGCGGCGAAGCTCGGTAAGGTCGGCGCCGATTCCGGTGTCCTTGTCGATCGCCTTGACCGGCCGGTCGAGGAAGCGGTTCGACGCCCCTGCCGCTTCGGCGATCTCCTTGCGGCCCATCGCCGTCAGCTGGTCGACCTTCTTGCCGAACTCCGGGCTGTTCGCATCGAGCCCGGCAAGCTCGTCGACGAACTGGCTGACGCGTTTTTCGAGCTCGCTCGTCTCCTCCGCCTTGAGCGGTACCAGGCCGGCGGCCTCGGCCGGCGCGACCGGCTGCAGCACCTCCGGCGGGTCGAGCTTCAACTTTGTTGCGGTGGTCGTCTCCGTGCGCGGTTCGCTCGCCATTGGTCGATCCTTTCATTGCCCTTCTGCGGCGCTGCGGCAGGCCGGTCAACGCCGCCGGGAAGTTGCTGTATTATAGGAGTAAGACACATGCGCCGCAAGGGTTGGCTGCCGCCGATCTGCCACGGTCGTTAACCAAGGTTCGGAACGCTTCGCTTACCGTGAGGGCCGTAGAGCGTGACCCATGCGCATCAATCGCCTGGGTCAGTGCAAATGACGGCATTCTTCAAACGCTTGTGTCGCGACAAACGCGGCAACGCCTTGCTCATCGCCGGGGCGGCAATGCCTTTTGTGGTCGGCGCCGCCGGGCTGGCGAGCGATACGATCCAGTGGACCTTGTGGAAGCGCCAGCTGCAGCGCGCCGCGGACTCGGCCGCATTCGCTGGCGTCTATGCCAGCGCCGCTAGCTACAGCGTGCCCGATGCCATTACCGCCGACCTCAACAACAACAATCAGACCAAGAACCAGTCGAACGTCTCGCTGCTCACCGGCTACCCGGTAATCACTTACCCAACGTCGGTGAATTACACGCACGGCGTCAGGGTCCAGCTCGCAGTTCAGCAGAAGCTTGGCTTCTCGTCGCTGTTCCTCGCGGCCGCGCCCACGATCACCGTCTCGGCGACCGCCGGCCTGGTCGACCAGGGGGAATATTGCGCGGGCGGGCTCATGGAAAGCGGCGGCCCGGCGATCACCATCGGCGGCAGCTCGAGCACCAACCTTGGGTGCAACGCCTATTCCGCCTCCAACTCAAGCCCCGCCGTCGCGACCAACGGCAGCTCCTACAGCTTCACCGCGCCGGAAATGTCGGCGGTCGGGGGCCTGCCTAGTGCGATCACGGGCGTTGCCACGCTGAAGCCCTATCACATGGTCATGCCCGACCCGTTCAAGGACAAATATCCCACCAACATCCCGTCGGATGCGACGTGCTACAACAACCTCAACAACGGCAACGTTAAATACAACAAGGTCGTGGGCGGGGTCACCCAGACCTGGATCAAGTCCTACGAGACCGGGAAAGTCTGCTTCACCGGCAACAACGGGTTCAAGTTCACCGGTGGCACCTATTATCTCGATCCGGGTACCTATTATCTGGACAGCACGAACTTCGACACGACGGGCGGCACGACGCTCATCGGCACGGGGGTGACGATCATCCTCACCGGCACGACGCCGGGTAGCATCGCGACAAACGGGAATTCGACCATCCAGCTCAGCGCGCCGACCAGCGGCACCTATTCGAAGATGCTGTTCATCCAGTCGAGCAACGCGACGACCAACAACGGCAACACGATCAATGGCAATAATTCATCGAGCTTTGACGGGGCGATGTACCTGCCCAAGGGCCAGGTGACCTTCAGCGGCAGTTCCGGCGCGACGACCAAGTGCGTGATGGTGATCGGCTATACGTTGAATTTCACCGGCAACACCAACCTCCAGAACACGACGACCGGCTGCACGGCCAACACCACCTTCACCGGCAAGGCAATCAAGCTGTTCGGATGATGCGCGACCTGGCCTCCCTTCACCGCGATGAGAGCGGCAACGCCTTCGTCGAGATGGCGCTGGTCTTCCCGATCCTGGCGACTCTGCTGCTCGGCACCGTCGACATCAGCCGCGCTTATTCGAACCGGCTGGCCCTCGAGCAGGCGGCGCAGCGCACCGTCGAGCTCGTCCAGCGCATCAATTACACGCAGGCCTACAAAGACGCGCTCAAGAGCGACGCGGAAGCCGCGGCCGGGGCCGGGAGCACGGCGACCGTCACCGACTGGCTGCAGTGCGGAACAAGCGCGACCAAGCTCAGCTATACCGGCTCGTGCAGCGCCGGCCAGGCGACCCAGCGCTTCGTCCAGGTGTCGATCACCAGCAATTATACGCCGCTGTTTGCGGCCACCATCTTTCCCAACAAGAATGCCGACGGCACGGTAACGATCACAGCCAAGGCGGGAATCCGGGTGCAATGACGGGTCGCGCGCGCCATCTGCTGCGGGATTCGCACGGCTCGTCCGCGGTCGAATTCTCGATCGCGGTGCCGATCCTCATCATGATGATCTGGGGGCTGTTCCAGATCGGCCTGATCTTCCAGGCCAATGCCGGGATGCAACATGCGCTCGGCGAAGGCGCGCGTTACGCCACCATTTATGACGTCACCCAGGTGAATCGCCGGCCGACGGACGCCGCGATTCAGGCGAAGATCACAAGCTACAAGTTCGGTGTCGCGAACGGCACGTGGGGCACGCCGACCATCACGACCGACGATGCGACCGCGACCAAGACGATCACAGTCACCTACTCCCAGCCGCTCAATTTCCTCTTTTTCAGCGGCCCGACGGTGACGCTGACCAAGACCAAGACGGTCTATCTGTCCGAATAACCGCTGAGTTAGCGGGCGGCGCGACTCGCGAAGAAGTCGCTGATCGCCTGCTTCACCTCGTCCGACGTCAGACGTTCGGTGAAGGCGATGCCTTCGAGCTTCATGCGTTCGAGAATCTCGGAACGCTGGCCATGCCGCAATAGTCGTTGTGTTTCCCGAAGCGCGGTTTCCGGTTTGGCGAGCAAGCGCTGCACTATGTCCTTGAGAGCCTCGTCGAGCGCGCCCGGCTCGGCGACATGGCTGATGAGGCCGATGTCGAGCGCCTCGGTGGCGCCGAACGGTTCGGCGAGCAGCAGGTAGCGCGCGGCGCGGCGGCGGCCGGCCAGGCGCGGCAGAAGCAGGGAGCTCGCCGCCTCGGGCACCAGCGCGAGGTCGACGAAGGGCAGAGAGAAGCGGCTGTTCGCATCCGCGACCACCAGGTCGCAGTGGAGCAGCATGGTCGTGCCGATGCCGACGCAATTGCCCTGTACCGCGGCGACAAGCGGGATCTCGCATTGGGCAAGGGCGCGAAGCAATCGCCACACCGGGATCTCCTCGCCATCGCGCGGGGCGGCGTTGAGGAAGTCGGCAAGGTCGTTGCCGGCGGCGAAGTCCTGGCCTTGGCCGGCCAGGGTGATGACCCGGATGGCGGGGTCGCCTGCGGCTCCTTCGACGGCGTCGGCAAGCGCGGCATACATTGCGACGGTGATGGCGTTGCGCCGCTCGGGCCGGGCGAGGGTTATGGCCCGGACGCCGCCCGAAGTTTCCACTCGCACATGCTCGCTCATCGCTTCCCCCTTGTCGGATCACCGGCTATTGCGGCTCTCCATCCACCAAAGCCGGGGCTCGCGCAAATTCATGAAATTCTTCGCCGATACCGCCGAAATTGCCGAAATTCGCGAACTTGCGGAAACTGGCCTCTTGGACGGTGTCACCACCAACCCGTCGCTGGTGCACAAGGCGGGGCGCAACTTCCTCGATGTCGTGCGCGAGATCGCCGAGGTGGTGAAAGGGCCGGTCTCGGCCGAAGTCGTGGCGCTCGACTATGACGAAATGATGCGCGAGGCCGAAGTGCTGCGCAAAATTGCCGATAATGTCGCGATCAAAGTGCCGCTGACGCCGGCCGGGCTGAAGGCGTGCCGGACGCTCACCGGCGACGGGACGATGGTCAACGTCACCTTGTGCTTCACCCCGGCGCAGGCGCTGCTCGCGGCCAAGGCCGGGGCGACCTTCATCTCGCCGTTCGTCGGCCGTCACGACGACGTCAGCTTCGATGGAATGGCGCTGATCGCGGATATCCGCTTGATCTACGACAATTACGATTTTCCGACCCAGATCCTGGTCGCGAGCGTGCGCCATCCGATGCATGTCGTCGAAGCAGCGAAGATCGGGGCCGATGTGATGACGGCGCCGCCCAAGATCATTCACCAGCTTTTCAAGCACCCGCTGACCGATGCCGGGATCGCCAGCTTCCTCAAGGACTGGGAAGCGACTGGGCAGAAGATCCGGTAAGCATCGCGGGACCCCGCGCATTGCGGCAAATTGCGTTTTTAATCACCGGGTTGGCGGGCCCGCTTTAACCTTTCCGCAACCCTGGCAGGTAACTCTTTCTCAACCGGTCGAACGGTAGGTTGCAAGCATCCTGCGAAGTGGACGTGCAGGTTCGGGACATTGTCCCGCAAGACTTGGAACCAAGGAGCGAGAACCATGAGCAAGTTTCTGAAGCTGATCCGCAACGAAGAGGGTGCGACCGCCATCGAATATGGTCTGATCGCCGCTCTTATCGCCGTCGCCGCCATCGGCGCGATGGGCAGCATCGGCAATGGTCTGAAGACGACCTTCAACAACGTCGCGAACAACCTGAAGTAATTCGGGTCTTGTTCGAACGTGGCGGCGGTGCCGAAAGGCGCCGCCGCTTCCGTATGGGCATCCCCCGAGACCCTTGCCGGGGGCGTGGTAGGAAATTAACCGCTGCGGGGTTATCCTGAGCCGCAATGGCGACGGTCATTCCCTTTGAAGAACGCGCGGTGGCGCGGCTGCGCGAGCGGCTCGGCGCAGCGCAAGAGGCGAACGAGGATCTGATTGCGTTCGCGCGCGGCCATTCAGGCGCGGTTGCCTCGATCCATGAAGCGGTCCTTGCGGCTATCGAAGCCGAAACGATCGAGGCGCTGCTCCACGTGGTGACCCAGGAATGGCCGCTGATCCTCGGGATCGACTCGGTCGCTCTGTCGCTGATCATCGGCAACCAGGGATTCCGCGCCGACGGCGCGGGAGTTCAGCTGGTTGATCCGGAGATTTTGCGCCGTGCGATGGACCGCGTCGATGCGGTCGAAATGCGCCAGGTCGAACGCGGCCATCCGTTGTTCGGGCCGGCGTGCGAATTGATCCGTGCCGAAGCGCTGATCCGGCTCGACTGCGAGCCGCCGCTGCCTGCCGGCCTGCTCGCCCTTGGCCAGCGCGCCGAACTCAATCTCGACGGCGGACATGGCTCTGAGCTTCTGCTGTTCCTCGGCAAGAGCCTTGCGGCTATGATCCGCCGGTGGCTGATCACGCCCCAGCCTTGAATGACCACCCGGCCCAGCAGCTCGCCGCGCGCTGGGCGTCGCACCTGCAGCATGACCGACGCCGGTCCGCGCATACCGTCCGCGCCTATGTCGCCACCGCCCATCGCCTGATCGACTTCCTGGGGGAATATCTAGGGATGTCGGTCGACTCCGCGGCACTGTGTGCGCTCGATAGCGTGGGCCTGCGCGCCTTCCTCGCCGACCGTCGCGGCCGAGGGATCGGCCCCTCGTCGGCCGCGCGCGAGCTTTCAGCCGTGCGCGCCTTCCTCAAATATGCGGCCGAGCAGGAGGGGCGCGCCGGAGCATTGCCGCGGACGCGGGGACCGAAACGGCCGCGCACGCTGCCGCGGCCGGCGGCACCGGACGAGGCGGTAAGCCTCGCCGAGGACGCCGCCCAAGCGGCAAGCGCGCCCTGGATAGGGGCACGGGACCTGGCCATCCTGCTCCTGCTTTACGGATCGGGGCTTCGCGTTGCCGAGGCGCTGTCGCTGCCCGCGGCCATCCTTCCGCTCGGGCAGACGCTGCGCGTCACGGGTAAGCGCTCGAAGACCCGCCTGGTGCCGGTCGTCCCCGCGGTTCGCGAGGCGATCGACGACTATGTCCGCCAATGTCCCTATCCCCTGTCCGGAGAGGCGCCCCTGTTCGTGGGCGCGCGTGGGGGACGGCTCAACCCGGACCTCGTCAGGCGCGCGGTGGCGGGGGCGCGACGGCGGCTCGGCTTGCCCGAGACACTGACCCCCCATGCGCTGCGCCACAGCTTTGCCACCCATCTGCTCGCGCGCGGCGCCGATTTGCGTTCGCTGCAGGAGCTGCTCGGCCACGCCAGCCTGTCGTCGACGCAGATCTACACGGCTGTGGACGCGGCGCGCTTGCTCGACGTCTATCGGCACGCGCATCCGCGTGCTTGAGTGGAAGTCCGGGAAAGCCCGGTGGCACACCGTCATTCCCGGACTTCGGCAGGACCGCCGTTACGCTGCGGTCCCGACGCAACTCAGCTGTCGCGGCGAACGTCGGAAGTGGGGTACCGCCGTCGCCGCGACACACCTAGGGCTAGGCGTGACCGGTAAACCGAATGCTAAATAACCGTTTCGGATGAGCATCCTGCGTCGAGATTGGGGCCAGAGCGCCGGGACTTGTCCCGAAACGGATCGGTCTTCGCCCTAGCTCGCTTTCCGTTCGATCGAATCCCAGATGAGCCCGGCCGTGTCGGTTCCGTTGAACGAATCGATCGATACAATTCCGGTCGGCGAGGTGACGTTGATTTCGGTGAGCCAGCGGCCGCCGATCACGTCGATGCCCACAAACAGCAGGCCGCGGCGTTTCAGCTCAGGGCCCAAGGCCGCGCAGATTTCCCGCTCGGTTTCGGTGAGGTCGCTCGCCTCCGCCGTGCCGCCAGCCGCGAGGTTGGAGCGGATGTCGCCAGACGGCGGTCGGCGATTAATGGCCCCGGCGATCTCGCCATCGACCAGCACGATCCTTTTGTCGCCTTGCGCCACTTCGCGAAGGAAGGCCTGCAGGACGTGCGGCTCGCGGTAGCTGGCGTTGAACAATTCGATCAGCGCCGACAGGTTGCTGCCGTCGCGGCCGACCTTGAACACGGCCTTGCCGGCATTGCCGTGAAGCGGCTTGATGACGATCTCGCCGTGCTGCTGGTGAAAGTCGCGCGCGGCCCCGAGCGAGCGCGCTAGCATCGTCGGCGGCATGAACCGCGCGAAGTCCAGCACCCACAGCTTCTCGGGCGCATTGCGAACCGCCGCGGGGTCGTTGACCACCAAAGTCTCGCCCTGGATTCGCTCGAGCAGGTGCGTAGCGCTGATGTAGCCGAGGTCGAACGGCGGATCCTGCCGCATCAGGACCACGTCGACGTCAGAGCCGAGGTCGAGGATTGCAAAGTCGCCAAGGCTGAAATGCTTGCCGGGCACGGGCTGCACCGTCACCTCGTGCGCGCCTGCGTGGAGACGACCGTCATGCCAGGTGAGCGCCTCGGCCAGATAATGATAGAGGCGGTGGCCGCGCTCCTGCGCCTTGAGCATCAATGCGAAGGTCGAATCGCCCGCGATGTTGATCGATTCCAGCGGGTCCATCTGAACGGCAACGCGCAGCGGCATGGCAGCAGCGCCTAGGGTTTCACCGGCTGTTTGTCACCCTTGCCACACGTTGGTGACATGCTTCGGCCAGCGCCCTGGCACCAGGAAGATCGCATCGATGCGAATATCATCGCCCTCGCGCATGAAGCGGGGGGTGAGGCGCTCAGCAGCGGTGGCGACACGTCGTAGCCGCCATTCGTCCAGCGCCATCGCCGCAGCCTCAGCGCTTGCACGCGCCTTCACTTCGACGAAGGCGAGCGTGCGGCCGCGCCGCGCGACCACGTCGACCTCTCCGCCCGGCACTCGGGCCCGGCGGGCGAGGATCCGCCATCCGTGGAGACGCAGGAACCAGCAGGCGAGGGTCTCGGCGCCTCGTCCGCGCTTTTCCGCCGCGCTACGGTCATTTGGCCGGTTCATTTGAGGCGTTCGAGCGCGCGCGCGTAGGCGCGCTTGCGCGGGATTCCGAGCCGTTCAGCGACCTCGGCTGCAGCGCGCGAGGGTGAGAGTGTGGCCATGGCGCGGTCGAGCGCGCGGTCGAGCTCTTCCTCGCTCGCGTCAGGGGTTTCAGCGGGCGGGCCTACGACGATTACGATTTCGCCTTTCGGCGCGACTGAGTAGCGCTCGGCGAGGAAGGCAAGCCTGCCGGTAACGCATTCCTCGTGCAGCTTGCTAATCTCTCGCACGACGGCGGCTTCGCGGTCGCCAAGCCCGTCGCCAAGCGCGCGAAGCGTGTCGGCGAGGCGCGGCCCGCTTTCGTACAGCACCAGCGTCGCCCGGACAGATGCGACCTCCGCGATCGCGTCGCTGCGCGCCTTCGCCTTGGCCGGCAGGAAACCGAGGAAGAAGAAGCGATCGGTCGGCAGGCCGGCGAGGGTGAGCGCGGCGATCGCGGCGGACGGGCCAGGCACGGTGTGGACCTGGTGGCCTGCCGCGCGTGCGGCCCGGACAAGCTTGAAGCCCGGATCCGAAATCAGCGGAGTGCCGGCATCGCTGACCAGCGCAATCGCCTCGCCGCCCAGCCGCGCCACGATCCGGTCGCGCTCCGCATCGCTGCTATGGTCGTCGTAGCGGACCATCGGTACCTTGGCGCCGATGTGCGCGAGCAGCTTGGCCGTTACGCGGCTGTCCTCGGCGAGAATGAGATTGGCCTTCGCCAGGGTCGCCGCCGCGCGCGGCGACAGGTCACCGAGATTGCCGATTGGCGTGGCGACGATGTGCAGTCCGGGAGCCAAGGCTTCGCTCACCGAGTAACCTCTTTCAATCGAACGCGAAAAGAGTCATTCTCGGCAGAGTCCCTCGGTGCTTGGGGAGAGGACCATGATTGCATTATTGGGCGCATCGGCGATCACTTTGGCGGCGCTTCAGGCGTCGATCAATGCGCCGACCGATGCTTTCCGCGGCTGCCTGCGCGACGCCGCGGCCAAGGCGACGACCGAGAAGGTCGCGCCCGACGCGATCGAAGCCTATCTGCGCGAGGCCTGCAGCAAGCAAATGGCGACGCTGAAAGAGGCTGTGATCGCATTCCGAACGAAAAACGGCATGGCACGCAAGGCCGCCGTCTCCGATGCTGACATGACGGTCGACGATTATGTCGCAACGCCGGTCGAGAAATATCAGTTCATGGCGACCCTGAACGCACCGAAGCCGCAGCCGGCGGCTACCCCGCAACCGCCAAAGGAATAGCGTCCGGACTCGCGGCCGCAGGTTCCGCGGCCACGATCTCGCCGAGAATATGATCGAGCAGCAGGCGGCCCTTGGCTGTCAGCAGGATGCGCGTACCGGAGCGCTCCAGGTGTCCGGTGCGCACGAGCCGGTCCACGCGGCGCCAGTCGACGACGTCGGCTACTGCGAACCGCTCTGCGATCGCTGCCGCGTCGACTCCCTCGCGCAGGCGCAGCCCCATGACCAGCGCCTCATCGGCGGCTTCAATGCGGGATAGCGGCGCCTCTTCAGCAATTCCGTGGCCGTTGCGAGCGAGCGCGGACAGGAAATTCTCGGGCTTGCGATGGCGCAGCGTGCGCATGCCAAGGCGCCGTCCGTGCGCCCCGGGCCCGATCCCGGCATAATCACCGTAGCGCCAATAGGTGAGGTTGTGGCGGCTCTGTTGACGCGGGCGGGCATGGTTGCTGATCTCATAGGACGGCATGCCGGCCGCTGCCGTCATGGCGTCGGTCAGCTCATACAATTCGGCGGCGCGATCCGTGTCGAGCGGATGAAGCTCACCGCGGGCAGCCATCGCGGCAAAGCGCGTCCCGGGCTCGATCGTTAGCTGGTAGAGCGAAAGGTGGGACGTGCCGAGGCTGAGCGCCTGCGCCAGCATCGCCGACCAGCTTTCCTCGGAATCGCCGGGCAGGGCGTAGATCAAATCGAAGCTGACGCGGCGGAAGTTCTTCTGGGCGATCTCCAGCGCGCGGAACCCTTCTCGCGAAGAATGCGCGCGGCCGAGGAAGCGCAGTGCGGCGTCGTCGAAGCTTTGCAGCCCCAGCGAGAGTCGGTTCACTCCGGCCCCTGCGAGGCCGGCGAAACGCTCCGCCTCGACTGAGTTGGGGTTGGCCTCGACCGTGATTTCGATGTCGGGCGCGGCGTCCCAGTGTGAAGTCGCCGCGCTGATGATCGCCGCGACTGTCGCAGGCTCCATCAGCGACGGCGTGCCGCCGCCGAAGAAAATCGAAGCGAGGGTGCGGCCGGGAAGCAGCGCCGCCTCGTGCGCGAGGTCGGCGAGCAGCGCATCGCGCCAGGCCTCCTGATCGATCGAGTCGCGGACGTGGCTGTTGAAGTCGCAATAAGGGCATTTGCTGACGCAGAAGGGCCAGTGGACGTAAAGCGCCAGCGGGTTGCCGGTCATTCGTTCAGCGCCGCCAGGAGCTTGCGGAACGCATCGGCGCGGTGGCTGATGCCGTGTTTGAGCTCAGGCTCCAGCTCGCCGAACGTCCGGTCGTAGCCGACCGGAACGAAGATCGGGTCGTAACCGAAGCCCCTGTCCCCGCGCGGCGGCCAGGTAAGCGTGCCGTCGACGCGGCCTTCGAAGGTCTCGACCTGGCCGTCGTTGGGCCAGGCGATGGCCAGCGCACAGACGAAATGGGCGGCGGGGGGCGCGTCGGGCTCGGTCGCCTGCGCCTCACGCCAGACGCGCTCCATCGCCCGCATCCAGTCACGATTGCCCTGTGCGTCTTCGGCCCAGCGTGCAGAAAAGATGCCCGGGCGCCCCTGAAGCGCATCGACGCAGAGTCCGCTGTCGTCAGCTAGAGCGGGCAGGCCGGAGAGGTCGGCGGCCTCGCGTGCCTTCAGGTCTGCATTGTCGGCAAAGCTGTTGCCGATCTCCTCCGGCTCCGGAAGGCCGAGCTCTTCTGCGCCGACGCAGGAAATTCCGAGCGGTTCGACCAGCGCGGCAATTTCCCGGAGCTTGCCGGGGTTGTGGGTCGCAATGACCAGGCGGTCGCCGATCGGCCTCACGCTGTTGCCCCTTGGCCCGTCGCCTTCAGCTGGGCCTGGAAAATCTCGCCGCAGCCGATCCGGGCCAGGCGGAGCAGCCGCAAAAGCCCCTCCTCGTCGTAACATTCGCCTTCGGCGGTGACTTGCGCCTCTACCAGCAACCCGTCGGCGGTAAGGACGAAATTTCCGTCGCAGCCGGCTTGGCTATCCTCCTCATAATCGAGGTCGAGCACGGCGGTGCCGTTGTGGATCCCGCAGCTGACCGCGGCGACCTGGGTGCGGATGGGGTCGGCCGGCAGCGCTTTCGCTTCGATGAGCTTGTCGAGGGCAATGCGAAGCGCCACCCAGCCTCCGGAAATCGCCGCGGTGCGCGTGCCGCCGTCGGCCTGAATGACGTCGCAATCGACGATCACTTGGCGTTCGCCGAGCTTTGGGAGGTCGACCACGGCGCGCAGACTGCGGCCGATCAGCCGCTGGATTTCCTGCGTCCGGCCCGATTGCTTCCCCTTGGCCGCCTCGCGGTTGCCGCGGGTGTGGGTCGCGCGCGGAAGCATCCCATATTCGGCCGTGACCCAGCCCTGACCCTTGCCGCGAAGGAAAGGCGGCACCTTCTCCTCGACGCTGGCGGTGCACAGAACCCGCGTGTCGCCGAAGCTCACCAGGCAGGCGCCTTCGGCATGGCGGGTAAAACCGGGCTCGAAGCGCAATTCTCGCATCTGGTCGGGGGCGCGTCCGGACGGGCGCATAGGGGCTTGTCTCCTGATACTGGTGCAGCTGGCTCCTAGACCGCTGCGCGTGCCAATCCTAGATGGTGCGCATGGCGCCCCAGCCGATCACCGAGTTGACCGACCGGATGCGGGATATCTTCGGCCTCGTCGTCGAAGCCTATCTCGAGCGCGGGCTTCCGGTCGGCTCCAAGGCGCTGGCCGGAAGCGTCAACCTCTCGCCCGCGTCGATTCGCGGCGTGATGCAGGAGCTGGAGGAGCGGGGGCTGCTGACTCATCCGCATACCTCGGCAGGCCGGATTCCGACCGAAAGCGGGCTTCGGCTGTTCGTCGACGGCATCATGCAGGCCGCCGTTCCGAACCCGAGCGAGCGGCGGGAGATCGAACGGCAGATCGTTCGCGACCAGCCGATCGAGGATGCGCTTGCCGCGGCGTCGGCCGCGCTTTCCGGGCTGAGCCAGGCCGCGGGCGTGGTGCTCGCTCCCAAGCGCGAGCCGACTCTCAAGCAACTCAGTTTTGTGCCGCTCGGCGAGCGCCGGGCGCTTGCCGTGCTGGTCGGCGCCGACGGCAGCGTCGAGAACCGGATCGTCACCCTCGATGGCGCGGCGAGCGCGCATGCTCTGAACGAGGTGAGCAACTTCATCAACGCGCGCCTCTCCGGCCTCACGCTGGTGGAAGCCGAGTCGCGGCTCCGCGCCGAAATCCGGGAGCGCAAGGAGGCAATCGACGCGGCGGCGGCGGAGCTGGTCGCCTCTGGGCTAGCGGCGTGGAGCCAGGACCATGCGCGGCGGCCCGTGCTGATCGTTCGGGGCCAGGCGAATCTGATCGACGCGAGTGCCGCCGATGACCTCGAACGAGTGCGCAAGCTGCTCGATGAGCTCGAGGAGGCGCAGGAAATCGCGCGTGTCCTCGAAGGCGCGCGCGATGCGCCCGGCTGCCGCATCTTCATCGGCTCGGAAAACCGGATGTTCGCTTTGTCCGGTTCCTCTGTAATCGCCGCGCCCTATCGCGGGAGCCAGGGGGAGGTGGTCGGCGTTGTCGGGGTGATCGGCCCGACGCGGTTGAACTATGCGCGCGTGGTACCCATGGTGGATTTCACCGCGAAAGCACTCACGAGATTGATGGCATGACCGAAGCGACCAAGGACGAAGAGCAACTGCACGACGAGGCGGAGGAAATCCGCAAGGAAACGGCGGAGGAGTCTCCAGAGCTGGCCGAGCACGACCGTGTGGCCGAGCTGGAAAGGCAGCTCGAGGAAGCCCAGTCGAAGGCGCTTTACGCGGCCGCGGAAACCCAGAATGTGCGTCGACGGCTTGAACAGGAGCTGCAGCAGGCGACGAGCTATGCCGCAGCGTCGTTTGCCCGAGACATGCTGGCGATCAAGGACCATCTCGACCGGGCCCTGGCTGCCGTCACCGACGAGCTTCGCGCCGACAAGACCGCAGCGCAGTTCCTCGCCGGCATCGAAGCGACGGCGCGGGAGCTCGAAGCAGTGTTTCAGCGGCATGGCGTCAGCCGCATCGAATCCGTCGGCGCGCCGCTCGATCCCCACAGGCACCAGGCTATGATGGAGATCCCCAGCGACGAGGCCGAAGCGGGCACGATCATCGAAGAGATGCAGCCGGGATACGTGATGAAAGATCGCCTGCTGCGCCCGGCCCTGGTGGGGGTGGCGAAGAAGCCCGACTGAGGCAGAAGGCGAATTAAAAAGGGAAATAGGCCTGGATGGCGATCACCCCGACGACCCAAGTGATGAGGTTGAGTGGAATCCCGAATTTGACGAAATCCAGGTAATTGTACCCGCCCATTTGATAGACGATGGCGTTCGTCTGGTAGCCGAAGGGCGTAGCGAATGCGGCGCTTCCGGCGAGCATAATCGCGACCAGGAAGGGGCGAGGGCTCACGCCCAGCGCTTCGGCCATGGACACGGCGATCGGCGTGAAAAGCACGGCCACCGTCGCATTGGAAAGGATTTCGGTAGCCAACAAGGTCACGCCGTAGAGCAGGATCAGCGCGGCGAGCGGACTCATCGTCTCCATGGTGCCGATCAAGACCTGCGTCCCCGCGCTGGCAAGCCCGGTCTCGTCTAGGGCGATGCCGAGGACGACCATGCCCGCGATCAGCAACAGGACCTCCGGCCTCAGGCCATGATAGGCCTGATCGGCGGTAATCACGCGCAGCAAGATCAGCAGCACGGCGCCGGCGAGCGCGCAGGCCGCGATCGGCGCCACGTCCAGCGCAGCCAGGGTGACGACCGACACAAAGACTGCGAGGGACACGGCCGCCGGCAACGGCTTCAACTCGTTGCGGGCGGCGAAGGGCTCTGCCGATCCGACCAGTCCGCCCGTCAGGCCGGGCAGCTGAAAGTCCTCGCTGGCCGCCGTAGCCTCTTTTGAGCCGGTAACGACGCCCCGTTCGCGCGCGCTGATCAATTTCGTGCTGAAAAGCATCAGATAAAGTCCGCCGGCAAGCGCGACGATGACCCCCACCGGCGTGATTTCGAACATTCCGAATCGCGGCTGACCGGCCACAGCGGCCATGTCGTTGACCAGGAGGTTGGTCGACGTTCCGATCAAAGTGCAGCAGCCGCCGAGCACCGCCGCATAGGACAAGGGAATGAGATAGCATTTGGGCGAGCGCCCAAGCGACTTGGCGACGTCGCGGACGACGGGCGCGCTGAGCACCACGATCGGTGTATTGTTGAGGAAAGCCGAGGCAGCTCCGCCGAGACCGATCAACACCCACAAGCCTGCCGTGCCGATCCGCCGGCATAAGGCGACTGTGCGATTGATCGCCGCATCGAGCAGGCCCGACAGCTCCATCGCATAAGCAATGACGAACAGGGAGGCGAGCGCGATCAGCGCCGGACTGGCAAAGGCGCTTTGCACCTCCACCGGTCGCACCACGCCGGTGACGAGCAGCAGCGCCGCGCCGCTGAGCGCGACCACGTCGGCGCGCAGCTTGTCGAGAATCAGCGCCGCAATCACCGCGGCGAGCACCAGGAGTGTGATCACCTGGTCGGTGGTCATGGCCGGGTTGGATCTCCTTCGCGCCGCGTCGCAATCGGCTATGGAGATTGTAAGCGCGGGAGCCAAGGGCGCTCTCGCGGCGAGGACGCGATGTGCTATGGTGGATCATGGCTCAGACGCTTCGATGTCCGTCCATTGGCGCAGCATTCCTGAGCCTTGGCCTCGGTCTGGTCGTCGCCTGCAGGCCGGCGCCGCAGCCGGCCGCCCCCAAGTCTCCCGAAGCGCCGCCAAAGCCCGCCGCGTTGCCGATGCCGGCGCCGCCCATCAATCGGGCTTCGCTGCTGTCCGAGGTGACGCGTGCCATGAGCGCTGCCGCGACCGGAGAGGATGACACGGCCGCGCAGCGCGAACTGAGCGGAAAAAGGTTCGAGCTGCGCATCCGGTTCGGTTGCGCCGGCCCGGAATCGCGGATTACTGGCAGCGCGCTAGGCTGGACGTTCGATTCCGCCAGACGCGTGTTGCGCGTGCGCGCCGTTCCCACCATTTCCGCGCAGGAACCGGCGATCGCCTCGATGATGCCCGAGCATGTGGAAGCGGTTCAGGGTTTCTGGATTCCGCGGCCCTGGATCCTCGGTGCCGCCTGTCCGGCTGCAGAAACGCTCTCTGAGGCGCCGGCCGATACGAAGAACCCCGCAGAAACGCCGCCTGTGGTCTCCGCGGCGAGAGTCGGCATTGCGCAGTTCTTCACGGAGCAGGACGCGCGGACCCGCCGCCGGGACGGCCGCGCCTATGAGGCGACCAAGACGCTCCCAGCCAATAGCGAGCCGAGGGCCTCGGGGTTCGATCTCGTCCTGTCGGGACGCCTGCGCGCAATTTCCAATCGTGTGATTCATTGTGCCGGGGCGACGCCGGATCGGCCGCCGGACTGCGTGGTTTCCGCGGATATCGACCGAGTGCGCGTGGAAACTCCCGGGACGAGCGAGATCCTCGCCGATTGGCGCAGCGGCTAATTTTCGTCCGCGCCGGCAAACTGCCCGCGCTTTACTTTCAGTGCACTTCGCGGCTGTGGCTCGTCGACTTGCTGGCGAGGCTGAAGCGCGGCTCAGGCTTCATAGTGCCCAGCAGCCGGCCGGCCGCGTAGCGCCCGACCTCGGGGCCGTGCTTGAACCCGTGGCCCGAACCACCGCCGACCAGCAGCACGTTCCCCAGCCGCGGGTGGAAGTCGATCAGGAAATCGCCGTTCGAGCTGTTCTCATATTGGCAGACCCGCGCTTCGGTCATCGGCGCTCCGCGAAGCAGCGGGAAACGGCGGTCTCGGAACGCGATGATTGCATCGAGCGCAGCCTGGGTCGGCCGCCGGTCCTGCGTGTCGGGGTCCACGGGCACGCCATGCGCGTCATGGGCGAACTTCACCCCTCGGCTTTCAAGGTCCGGGAAACCGTAGAAGATGTCGCCCGCATTGAAATCCGCCCAGCCCGGCATTGCAGGGGCAAGGAAGCGGCGATCGCCGGCTGGAGGAGCGAAGAAGAAGACTTCCTGCCGGGTCGGCAGGATGCGCGGCCCGATCACCTCCGGGAAGAGCTTCGGCAACCATGGCCCGGCGGCGAAGACGAACCGGTCGGCGGCAATGCGCTCGCCGCTGGCGAGCTGGATTTGCGCAAGTCGCCGCCCTGGAGAGGAAGGCGGCTGGACGAGTCCCTGCACGTAGGTGCCGCCGCTTCGCACGAATGAGGCGGTCAGCGTCTGTACCGCGCGCTGCGCCATCAGCGCGCCGAAGCCGGGCTCAAACATGCCCAATTCGACCCCGGCGAAGTCGATCATCGGGAAGCGCCGCTGCAGTTCGCGGCGGCCCAGCACTTCCAGCGGCAGGCGGAGGCGCCGGTGGACCGCGATCGAGCTGTCGAAATAATCGTCCCGGCTGCCGGAAAAGAACAATACGCCGTGGGGTATGAAAATCGGAAGCCCCGACTGGTGGCTCAGGGCCTTCCATTCGGGCAGGCTGTCGCGGGCCATGCGGGTATAGATTTCGTCTTTGCCATAGCCGGCCCGCGTCATTCGCGATTCACCGCCGGACGAGGCACGGCTGTGGGCGGGGCCCCACGCATCGATCAACGTGACCTTATGCCCGGCGCGCAGCAGCTGGACCGCGGTCCAGGTACCGAAAACCCCTGCTCCGATCACGGCGACATGGCTGGTCGAGCCTCGCGGCGCGGCTTTGAGGAGCGCCGGGGCAGAAACGGCTGCGCCGCCCGCCCCGAGGAGGAGCGAGCGGCGCGACACGTTCATGCTGGTTGCTCGCTTAGCCGCGCTGGCCGCGCTGCACCGGCGGCGGAGGGGGCGGAGCCATCGGCGCTTGCGGAGCGACCGGCGCCGCTTCGATCGGGGCCGGCGGCGCAACATAGGCCGGCGCCAGCGGCGTGACGCGGTGGCCGAAGCTTTTGCGGAGCGTCAGGCCCATGATCCGTGGCTGGCCGACATTGTAGCCCAGGCGGGCCCGCCCGCCGCGCTCACGATCGAACGAAAGCTTCGGATCCTTGTCGAACAGGTTGTTGACATAGGCGACCACTTCCAGCCCGTTGTCGAACGCCAGGCCGGTCGAGACGTTAACCAGCGTGTAGGCCGGAAGGAGCAGGTTGACCGTGGTGCCGACGCCCGTGGGTATCCCGCCGAAGTTGTTTCCGTACACGAACAGCCGGGGATTGTTCTCCTGGTCAGACGGCTGCGTATACCGGTTTCCGATCCGCTGCACGCTCGCTGTGCTGAACCAGTCTGCATTGGCCAGCGCCCGCGTCGTGTAGGTCGCCGAGCCCGCGATCTGATACTTCGGCACCGACGGGAGGCGGTTGCCCTTGCGGATACCCGTGCTCACGGCCAACGCACCGGGAAGCGTGCTGTCGAATTCTGCTTCCTGGATATTGGCTGCCAGCGAAAGGTCGAGGCCCGGCAGCGGCCGCGCGTTGAACTCCGCCTCAATGCCCTTGGTGTGCGCCTTGGGCACGTTGAATACCAGTCGCGACGAGCAGCTGCCCGCATCCACGGTGACCTGAAGGTCGCGAATGCGGGTGTAGAAGGCGGCCGCGTTGAACGTAATCCCGCCGCGGGAATATTTGACCCCGCCTTCATAGTTCCACAGCGTTTCGTCGTCGTAGGCGGTCGCGAAGGGGCCGAAGATCGCCAAGTCCTGCGGTGAGCAGATCGGGGTATTCAGCGGATCGTTGGAGCCGCCGAGGCGGAAGCCCTTGGCTGCCTGGAGGTTGACGCTGAGGTTCCGGTTCGGCTCCCAGCTGCCAATCACGCGCGGGCTGAAGCCGTCCGACTTGGTCTTCTGGCGCAGGTTGTCGTCGCCCGAGAAAATGCCGCCCGAAACAAAGGTGCGGTCCTCGTTAAACTTGTAATAGCGACCGCCCGCTGTGAGTTTGAACTGGTTGAACTTGTAGCTGCCTTCGCCGAACAGCGCCTTTTGCGTGATGTTGTAGGCGAGATCGGAATTGTACGGGGAGTCGGGGCCGTAGACACCGCCTGTGACCGTTCCGATGAAGGCATCATAGCCCGGCGTCGGCAGCCGCTGCGCATAGTCGCGGTCGACGTTCGAATAGAAGGCGCCGATCACCCATTGCAGCGGACCTGAACCGGTCGAAGCCAGCCGGACCTCCTGCGTGAACTGATCGAGCTTGGTCGTGTCGCGCAGGTTGGACGGCAGCAGCACGGCTGCGTCGGGCAGGCCGATATCGTCGGAAATCGAGCCGGTCAGCGCCGATGCATCGCGGCTGACGAGGATGTCGCGGTGAATATAGCTGGTCACCGAGGTCAGCTCGACGAGGCCGAAGCCCACGCTGGCGGTCAGGTCGCCGAGGACCGTCTCGTCGCGGAAGCGTTCCGGCCGCAGCAGATACTGCTGGCGCCGTTCAAAGGTGTACGCCGGACGCGTTGTCGTCAGCGGGTTCGCATAAAGGTTGAAAATCTCCTCGCGGTTGAAGCCGTTGGCGGTCGCCCGCTGCCACAGTACGCGCGGCGTGATGCGAATGTCCGGCGTTGGCTCGAGGAGGAGGGCGAGGCGGCCGCCATAGCGGTCGCCGTCATTGACGTTGTTCCGCCGGTAGGTTCCGACGGAATCGATGAACCCCGGGAAATGGGTGTTGTAGACGACACCCCGGATGGCCGCGGTTCGGCCCATGGGCAAGTTCAGCGCCGCCTTGGTGAGATAGCCGACATCGCCGCCCTTGGCGACGTTGATGCCGGCTTCCAGCTGGCCCTCGAACCGGTCGAGCTTCGGCTGGTTGGTGATGTAGCGGATGGTGCCGCCGACCGATCCGGAACCGAACAGCGTGCCCTGCGGCCCGCGCAGCGTTTCCACGCGGTTGAGGTCGAACAGATCGATGTCCGGCGTGAACAGCGACAGCGAGATCACGCTTTCGTCAAGGTAGACGCCAACCTGTTCCTTCACGCCCGGCTGGTCGCGAACGATCTGACCGGCCGAGACGCCGCGAACCGACACCTGGCTCTGCCCCGGGCCGAGGTTCTGGACGGCAAGGCCAGCGACGTTGCGGCTGATGTCCTCCAGGGTCTGCGCGTTGGCGCGCTGGATGTCCTGTTCGGTCTGTGCGTTGACCGAGAAGGGGACTTCCTGGACGGTCGACGCGCGCTTGGTCGCGGTGACGATGATTGCGCCTTCGGTCGGCTCGGGGCCGGGCGTTGGCGCGGTAGCCGGCGGATTGATTGCCTGCGCAGCTTCCTCCTGCGCGGTCTGGGCCGTGGCAGGCGCTGCTACTGCAAGCAATGAGGTGCCGATCAGAAGTGCCGTCGAGACGCGCATGGATTCCCCCGCTTGTTGTGTATGTCTGGTCGACTCTATGCCTGAAAGGGCCGCGGTTGAGGAAGATTCCCTAGCATCCGGATGTACTTTCCCGCGCGCTCTGTTGCAGGAATGTGACAACTGTTGTGGGTCAGGCGAAGGGTAAGAGATCGCGCGGAGGGATGATCGGAACCGGCACCCCCTGGTCGGCGAGGAAGCGGTGGCGGACAATCTCCGCCTGCTGCTCGATCCCATAACGATGGAAGGGTTTGCCGGGCACTAGGCGGTAGGCGTAGCGGCAGAACGGGTGACGGCTCAGCGGCAAATAATATCGGCCGCCCGTTTGCGCCTGCCAGACGTGGGTCATCTCGTGCACGAAAAAGCCCTGGCGGCCGAGCGGTTCGGCACTGAAATCGTGCGACCAGCCGCCCCCATCGGGGTGGAACCAGATGTGCCCCGTGGGGGCCATCGCCGATCGCCGCGGGTGCAAGGGCCACCATTTGCCTTCTAACAGCTGCACCGAGGAGTAATCGATCGCATTGCCGAATATGGAGCGCAGCAGATCGATCTCGCCGAGGGTGAGGCCGCGCGCGCGCATATGCCGACCCTAAGGCGGGCCGCGGCGCCGGCCAAGGTCAGCGCTCTTGCGGGTCACCGGGACCGCCGCTAGGGCAGCGCAAAAGCAAAACGGAGGAAGCGATCCCATGAGCGAGACTGCCGATCGGGTGAAGAAGATCGTCGTCGAACATCTCGGCGTCGAAGCGGACAAGGTGACCGAGGACGCGAGCTTCATCGATGATCTCGGCGCCGACAGCCTGGACATCGTCGAGCTGGTGATGGCGTTCGAGGAGGAGTTCGGAGTCGAGATCCCGGACGACGCGGCCGAGAAGATCACGACCGTCCGCGACGCGATCGACTACATCGACCAGAACAAGGGCTGATCGGGTCCGCCAACCACTGCTGCCCGGCTGCGCCAAGAGGCGGCACGAACGGCTTCCCGAACCAATCGGGAGGCCGTTTGTTTTCGACGAACTGACGGAGGGTTAGATGCGCCGTGTCGTTGTGACGGGTCTCGGGCTGGTGACGCCGCTTGGCGGCGATGTCGAGACCAGCTGGAAGAACATCCTTGCGTCCAAGAGCGGCGCTGGCCCGATCACCAAGTTCGACGCCAGCGATCAAAAATGCCGCATCGCCTGCGAGGTGAAATCAGCCGACCACGAATATGGCTTCGATCCCGGTAAGCGCGTCGACCACAAGACACAGCGCCAGGTCGATCCGTTCATCGTCTTCGGCCTCGACGCAGCCGGCCAGGCAATGGAAGACGCGGGACTGACCGACATGGACGAAGCGACGCGGCTGCGCGCCGGCGTCTCGATCGGCTCGGGCATCGGCGGTCTTCCGGGCATCGAGAGCGAAAGCCTCGTCCTGCACGAGAAAGGCCCGGGGCGAGTCAGCCCGCATTTCGTCCACGGCCGTCTGATCAATCTCATCTCCGGCCAGGTCTCGATCAAATATGGTCTGATGGGCCCGAACCACGCGGTGGTCACCGCTTGCTCGACTGGAGCGCATTCGATCGGCGATGCAGCGCGGATGATCCGCGACGACGATGCCGACATCATGCTCGCTGGCGGCGCGGAATCGACGATCTGCCCGATCGGCATCGCAGGTTTCGCCCAGGCGCGCGCCCTTTCGACGGCGTTCAACGACCAACCGGAAAAAGCGAGCCGCCCCTATGACAAGGCCCGGGATGGTTTCGTCATGGGCGAGGGCGCCGGCGTCGTCGTGCTCGAGGAATATGAGCACGCCAAGGCGCGGGGCGCCAAGATTTACGCCGAGGTGGTTGGCTACGGCCTCTCCGGCGACGCCTACCACGTGACCGCGCCGCACCCCGAGGGCGCGGGCGGGTACAGGGCGATGGAAATGGCGCTGAGGAAGTCCGGCCTGCAGCCCTCGGATATCGACTATATCAACGCCCACGGCACCTCGACGCCGCTCGGTGACGAGCTCGAGCTTGGTGCGGTTCGGCGCCTGTTCGGCAATGCGATTGCCAATGTGTCTATGAGTTCCACCAAGTCCGCGATCGGCCATCTTCTCGGCGGTGCGGGCGCGGTCGAAAGCATCTTCTGCATCCTGGCGATGCGCGACCAGATCGTCCCGCCGACCCTCAATCTGGATGATCCCGAGGAAAGCTGTGAAGGGGTCGATCTCGTCCCCCACAAGGCGAAGGAGCG
>DATLGK010000112.1:0-24906 GCA_035540475.1 Sphingomicrobium sp. | reverse complement strand
CTCCCGCTCCGCCAGCCGCTCAGGCGGGCTTCAGGCGACGATCCTGAGCTTTCCGCGCTTTCCCGGCGCTGCGTAGCAGACCACGCCGAGCTCGGCCTGGAGCCGCGCAAGCTCGCGCTCCTTCGCTTCGCGGCTGGCTTCGGCGTAGCGCTGTTCGATCTCCGCTTCTTCCGGGGTCTGCGGGCGCGAATAGCAGATCGTGATTCGCTGCCCGAACACCTCGTCCCCGCGCAGCCTCAATTCGGCTTCGGCGGCTTCGGGGAGGTTGTCGCGGACGCGCACCAACTGGTCGATGAGCTCATCGAGCGACAGATGATCCGCAATGTCGACGAAATCCTTGACTCGCCTGCTCATGCCAGCACCCTCCCGGTCCCCGGGGGATCAATACTGCCCACGTGAATCCGCGCGCAATCCATATTGCGGGTTTATCCCCAGCGAAGTTTCCTTCCTGTGAATAAGGTGAAAGGCGAAGGTTCAGCATGGCCCAGGCTTACGACCTCGTAACGCTCTCGACCGAGCGTTTGCGACTGACGCTAAGTCCCTCTATCGGCGGGGCAATCAGTGCGTTCGACTGCATCGACGGAGCCGTGACGCGGCCATTATTGCGGAAATGCAACAATCGCCTGGAAAATGTCCTCGATGCCGCAAGCTTTCCGCTCGTTCCGTTCGTCAATCGCATTCGCGGCGGCCGATTCTCGTTCCGCGGACGGGAGATCACACTGAAGCCCAACATGGCGGGCGACCCGAGCCCGCTGCACGGCCAGGGCTGGCTTGCGCCATGGACCGTCGAGCAGGCCGACGAGCGCTGGGCGGTGCTGAGCTTCCGCCATGCGGCCGGCGAATGGCCTTGGGATTATGAGGCGCGGCAGCATTTCGCGCTCGAGGAGCAGGCGCTGTCGCTGACCCTGACCTGCCGCAACAGCAGCAGCGAGCCGATGCCGTGCGGGCTGGGCCAGCACCCTTATTTCCCGTGCGGGCCGGAGACCCGGCTCGACACGAAAGTAACCGACGTCTGGACCGTCGACGCCGATGTCCTTCCTGTCGAGAAGGTCCCGGCGACGGGCCGCTACGACCTATGCGACCGGCCGATCTGCGGCCAGGACCTCGACAACGGCTTCGCCGGCTGGAGCGGCGAAGCGCGGATCAGCGACCCGCAATGGCCGTACGAGCTGCGGCTGACATCGCCCGACGCCCGATTCTTCCAGGTCTATTCGCCGGCGCGCGGCGGCCTGTTCGTGGCGGAGCCGGTGAGCCACGCCAATGCCGCACTCAACACGCCCGAAGCCGATTGGGCGGAGCTCGGCCTGCGCGTGCTCGAGCCCGGCGAGGAAATGCGGCTCGACATGCGGCTGGAAGTGCGGCCGCGCTGATCGGTTCAGGTTGAAGCTTGGGAATTGCGCTTATATAGCCGCGCGCTCAGCGGAGACGTGGGTGAGTGGCTGAAACCAGCGGTTTGCTAAACCGCCGTACGGGGAATTCCCGTACCGAGGGTTCGAATCCCTCCGTCTCCGCCAGCGCCCCACCCACCGCGAAATTCAACCAACAGGTGACAAGCGCCTGATTTGGTGGCTTAACTTTAAGCAAGCGGAAAGCGAATCATTGGATTAAGCTGTCCGCTGACGGCCGGGGGGCCGTCACTGTGTCAACCTGGGTGGGGGGAGTAGAGCCACACGGAGACATAAGTGAACATCCAGGCCCCGCGCGACTTCATCGATCGTCGCCAGCTCGTCAGTGCGCTTCGCGCGCTGCGCCGCGGCGATTTCTCTGTGCGCCTGCCCGAGGACGTCGACGGCGTCGACGGCGAAATCGCGAGCCTGTTCAACGAGGTCGTCTCGCTCAACGACGAGATGACCCAGGAGTTCGAACGCCTCTCCAAAGTCGTCGGCAAGGAAGGCAAGATCACCCAGCGGGGCCGGGTGAAGAATGCCCGCGGCGGCTGGGAAACCGCCGTCCGCTCGGTCAACGAGCTGATCGACGACATGGTCCAGCCGACCGCGGAAGTGTCGCGCGTCATCGGCGCGGTCGCCAAGGGCGACCTTTCCCAATCCATGTCGGTCGAGATCGACGGCCGCCCGCTTCGCGGCGAGTTCCTGCGCATCGGTAAGGTCGTCAATACGATGGTCGAGCAGCTCGCGAGCTTCGCGTCGGAAGTGACCCGCGTCGCGCGCGAGGTCGGCACCGAGGGCAAGCTCGGCGGCCAGGCAAGGGTGAAGGGTGTCGCCGGCACCTGGAAGGATCTGACCGACAATGTGAACGCGATGGCGACCAACCTCACCGGTCAGGTGCGCAACATCGCCGAAGTGACGACCGCCGTCGCCCGCGGCGACTTGTCCAAGAAGATCACCGTCGAAGTGAAAGGGGAGATCCTCGAGCTCAAGAACACCATCAACACGATGGTCGATCAGCTCAACGCCTTCGCGGGGGAAGTGACCCGCGTTGCGCGCGAAGTCGGCACCGAAGGCAAGCTGGGCGGTCAGGCGCGGGTCGAAGGCGTCGCCGGCACGTGGAAGGACCTTACCGACAACGTCAACCTGATGGCTGACAATCTGACCGGCCAGGTCCGTAACATCGCCGAGGTTACCACCGCGGTCGCCCGCGGCGACCTCTCCAAGAAGATCACCGTCGACGTGAAGGGCGAAATCCTCGAGCTCAAGAATACGATCAACGTGATGGTCGACCAGCTGAACGGCTTCGCCAGCGAAGTGACCCGCGTTGCCCGCGAAGTGGGCACCGAAGGCAAGCTCGGCGGACAGGCGCAGGTGCCGGGCGTCGCCGGGACCTGGGCCGACCTTACCAATAACGTCAACCTGATGGCCGCGAACCTGACCGGCCAGGTGCGCAACATCGCCGAAGTGACGACGGCGGTCGCCCGCGGCGACCTCTCGAAGAAGATCACCGTCGAGGTGAAGGGGGAAATTCTCGAGCTGAAGAACACCATCAACACGATGGTCGACCAGCTCAACGCCTTCGCCTCCGAGGTGACGCGCGTTGCCCGCGAGGTGGGCTCGGAAGGCAAGCTCGGCGGTCAGGCGAAGGTCGAGGGCGTGGCCGGGACCTGGGCTGACCTTACCGACAATGTGAACTTGATGGCCGACAACCTGACCGGCCAGGTCCGCAACATCGCCGAAGTGACGACCGCGGTCGCCAAGGGCGACCTGTCGAAGAAGATCACCGTCGACGTGAAGGGCGAAATCCTCGAGCTTAAGAACACCATCAACACGATGGTCGATCAGCTGAACGGCTTCGCTTCGGAAGTGACGCGCGTCGCCCGCGAGGTCGGCACCGAAGGCAAGCTCGGGGGCCAAGCGCAGGTTGAGGGGGTCGCCGGCACCTGGGCCGACCTTACCGATAGCGTCAACCTGATGGCCGGCAATCTGACCGGCCAGGTCCGCAACATCGCCGAAGTGACGACCGCGGTCGCCCGCGGCGACCTCTCCAAGAAGATCACCGTCGACGTGAAGGGCGAGATTCTCGAGCTCAAGAACACCATCAACACGATGGTCGACCAGCTCAACGCCTTCGCTTCGGAGGTGACGCGCGTGGCGCGCGAAGTCGGCACCGAGGGCAAGCTCGGCGGGCAGGCCCAGGTGCCGGGCGTCGGCGGTACGTGGAAGGATCTGACCGACAACGTGAACGCCATGGCCGCAAACCTGACCGGCCAGGTGCGCAACATCGCCGAAGTCACCACCGCGGTCGCTTCGGGGGACTTGTCGAAGAAGATCACCGTCGACGTGAAGGGCGAAATCCTCGAGCTCAAAAACACCATCAACACGATGGTCGACCAGCTCAACAGCTTCGCATCCGAAGTGACACGCGTCGCGCGCGAGGTCGGCACCGAAGGCAAGCTTGGTGGTCAGGCGCAGGTGCGCGGGGTCGCCGGCACGTGGAAGGACCTTACCGACAACGTCAACCTGATGGCCGCAAACCTCACCGGCCAGGTCCGCAACATCGCCGACGTGACGACCGCCGTGGCGCGGGGCGACCTGTCGAAGAAAATCACGGTGGACGTGAAGGGCGAAATCCTGGCGCTGAAGAACACCATCAACACGATGGTCGATCAGCTCAACGCCTTCGCGTCGGAAGTGACACGCGTGGCGCGCGAAGTCGGCACCGAAGGCAAGCTCGGCGGCCAGGCGCAGGTCCCGGGCGTCGGCGGCACGTGGAAGGATTTGACTGACAACGTCAACCTGATGGCGACCAACCTCACCAACCAGGTGCGCGGCATCGCCGAGGTGGTGACCGCGGTCGCGCAGGGTAACCTCAAGCGCAAGCTGACGGTGGACGCGAAAGGCGAGATCGCGGCGCTCGCCGACACGATCAACTTCATGATCGATACGCTTTCGACCTTCGGCGACCAAGTCACCAACATGGCCCGCGAGGTGGGTATCGAAGGCAAGCTCGGCGGCCAGGCGCGCGTGCCTGGCGCGGCCGGCCTGTGGCGCGACCTCACCGACAACGTCAACCAGCTCGCCGCCAACCTGACCAATCAGGTGCGCTCGATCGCCGAGGTGGCGACGGCCGTGACCAAGGGCGACCTCACCCGCTCGATCGCCGTCGAGGCGTCGGGCGAGATGGCCGCGCTCAAGGACACGATCAACGAGATGATCAGCAATCTGAAGGAGCAGACGCTCAAGAACGCGGAGCAGGATTGGCTCAAGACCAACCTCGCCCGCTTCAGCCGCATGCTCCAGGGCGAGCGCGACCTTGCGACCGTCTCGAACCTGATCATGAGCGAGCTCGCGCCGCTGGTGAACGCTCAATATGGCGTTTTCTACGTGACGAAGCGCGAGGACGAGGAAGCCAAGCTCGAGCTGGTCGCAAGCTACGGCGCGGAGAGCGCCGACGAGCTAAAGTCCGAATTCAGGCTGCGCGAAGGGCTGATCGGCCAGGCGGCCGCCGACCGCAAGCCGATCGTGCTCAAGGACGTGCCGCCCGATTTCATCCGGATCGGCTCGGGCCTGGGCCATGCGAAGCCGGCGAACGTCGCGATCCTGCCGGCGCTGTTCGAGGACGAGGTCAAGGCGGTGATCGAGCTCGCTTCGTTCGGCGAGTTCAACGAAACCCATCACAGCTTCCTCGACCAGCTGATGGAATCGGTCGGAATCGTGCTGAACACGATCGCCGCGACGATGCGCACCGAAGGCCTGCTCAAGCAGTCGCAGTTGCTCACCACCGAGCTTCAGGCGCGGCAGACCGAGCTCACCCGCAAGCAGGAGGAACTGCACGCCACCAACGAGGAGCTTCAGGAGAAAGCGCAGCTGCTCGAGAACGAGAAGAAGCAGGTCGAAGCCAAGAATCTCGAGATCGAAATGGCGCGGCGCGCGCTCGAGGAGAAAGCCGAGCAGCTTGCCCTGACGTCCAAGTACAAGTCCGAATTCCTTGCCAACATGAGCCACGAACTGCGCACGCCGCTCAACTCGCTGCTGATCCTGTCCAAGCTGCTGGCCGACAACGCGCAGGGCAATCTCAACGAGAAGCAGGTCGAATTCGCCAAGACGATCAATTCGGCGGGCTCCGACCTGCTCAACCTCATCAACGACATCCTCGACCTGTCAAAGATCGAATCCGGCACCGTGTCGATCGAGGTCGGCGAGATGCCGATGGGGCATTTGAAGCAGCACATGGAGCGGACCTTCCGCCAGCTCGCCTCCGACAAGGGGTTGGACTTCAACGTCAAATTCGATCCCAAGCTGCCGCAGGCGATCCGCACCGACGAGAAGAGGCTGCAGCAGATCGTCCTCAACCTGCTGTCGAACGCCTTCAAGTTCACGTCGAAAGGCAGCGTCACGCTCGATGTGCGCTGCGCGACCAGTGGGTGGAGCCCGACCCACCCCGTCCTGCGCAATGCCGACAAGGCGATCGAAATTGCGGTCACCGACACCGGCATCGGCATTCCCGAAGACAAGCAGAAGCTGATCTTCGAGGCGTTCCAGCAGGCCGACGGCACGACCAGCCGCAAATATGGCGGCACCGGCCTTGGGCTGTCGATCAGCCGGGAAATCGCGCGGCTCCTCGGCGGCGAGCTGCAGGTGCGATCGAAGCCGGGCGAGGGCTCGACCTTCACGCTGTACGTGCCGCTGCAGGCGCAGGAAGTCGCCGGCGCGGCCGTCGCCGGGACGCCGGCGCGCTACGACAATAGCGGCGCTGTCGTCCCGACCGCACTCCCGGCGAGCTTCGAGGTCAACGACGACCGCGACGAGCTCGGCAAGGACCCGTTCGTGCTGATCGTGGAGGACGATCCGACCTTCGCCAGCATCCTGCTCGACGCTGCGCACGAAGCCGGATTGAAGGGCGTCGTCTCGAGTGCCGGTGCAGGCACGCTGGCGATGGCGCGCAAGCTTCAGCCGAACGCGATTACGCTCGATCTCGGCCTTGCCGACATTGACGGCTTCGTCCTGCTCGATCTGCTCAAGCACGACCCCGACACGGCGCACGTGCCGATCCACGTCGTCTCCGGCGCCGACCGCAGCAAGGCGGCCATCAACCTCGGGGCATTGGCGGTGACGGAAAAGCCGGCGGAGCGGGGTCAACTCGTCCAGCTGTTCCGCGAGCTTCGCAAGCAGACGACGGACGGAAAGCCGCGCAAGCGGCGCAAGAACGGTGCAACGTCTCCCGCGACCCGCAACCTCGCCGAACTTGCCGGCGCCAAGGTGCTGATCGTCGACGACGACATCCGCAACATCTTCTCGCTGACGAGCGTTCTCGAAAGTCACGAAGTGGAAGTGCTCCACGCCGAACGTGGGAGGGACGGAATCCTGATCCTCGAGCAGACGCCCGACGTCGACGTCGCGCTGATCGACATCATGATGCCGGAGATGGACGGCTATGAGACGATGCAGCAGATCCGGCAGCGGCCCGAGCTTGCCGACCTGCCGCTGATCGCCGTCACGGCCAAGGCGATGAAAGGCGACCGGCAGAAGTGCCTCGATGCCGGCGCATCCGATTATATCGCGAAGCCGGTGGACATCGAGCTTCTGCTCGCGCTGCTCCGCGTGTGGGTCGCCCGAGGGCGGGAGGCCCAAGCGGCCGCCGCGCCCCCGGTGCCGATGGAGGCCGCGGAATAGGATGAATCGCCCGGTGGCCGACATCCCCGTTCCCCGGCAGGAGCCGACGCAGGATTCCGGTCCGGAGCCGGACGCCGAGCGCGCGCGCGTGCTCCTCGTCGACGATGACGAGCGCAACCTGCTGGCGATCGCGACGATCCTCGAGGATCTCGGCGAGGTGGTCCTTGCGCGCTCCGGCGAGGAGGCGCTGCGTCACCTTCTGAAGGGCGAGTTCGCAGTGATCCTGCTCGACGTCTACATGCCCGGCATCGACGGCTACGAGACCGCGCGGATCATCCGCGGGCGCGAGCAGACCAAGGGCATTCCGATCGTCTTCCTGTCGGCGGTGAACAAGGAGACCGAGCATCTGATGCGCGGGTACGCGATGGGCGCGGTCGACTATGTCTTCAAGCCGGTCGAACCGACCATCCTGCGCTCCAAGGTCGCGGTCTTCGTCGACCTGTTCGAAAAGACGCAGGAAATCGAGCGCAAGGCGCGGCAGGAGCAGGCGCTGCTCGACGCCAACCTGCGCGCCAATGCCGAGCGGCTGCGGGCCGAGCAGGAGCTGCGCCGTGCCGAGCAGCGCCAGGCGGCGATCATCCAGTCGCTGCCGATGGTCCTTTATCTCGAGGGGCTCGAGACGAGCCCGCGCTGGCCGACCTACGTCAGCGGCGATCTGCAGGCGATCACCGGTTTCACGCATGACGAGGTCGCCACGAACCCGGAGATCTGGGCCGAACGCCTGCACCCCGACGACCGCTACCGGGTGCTCGCAGCGCTAGACGCTCGGCGCAAGAGCGGCCGCCTGTCGATCGAATATCGCTGGATGTGCTCCGACGGCAGCTACAAGCATTTCCTCGACCAGGCGGTGCTGCTCAAGGACGGTGACGGCAAGCCGGTCGAGTTCGCCGGCACTCTCACCGACATCAGCGAGCAGCGTTCGCTCGAAAGCCAGCTCGTCCAGGCGCAGAAGATGGACGCGATCGGCAAGCTCACCGGCGGCATCGCGCACGATTTCAACAATCTGCTCGCAGCAGTGATCGGGGGGCTCAGCCTGATCGAGCGCCGCGCCGACCTCGCCGCGGAGCAGCAGCGTATCCTTGGCATGACCAAGCGCGCGGCGGAGCAGGGCAGCGAGCTGGTGCGCCGGCTGCTGGCCTTCGCCCGCCGCCAAACGCTGGAGCCGCAGGCGATCGACCTGCTGCGCCTGCAGGAGTCGGTTTCCGACCTTCTCACCCACACGCTCGGCGGCCTGGTCAGCTTCCAATGGCAGGTCGAAGACGGCGTCTGGCAGGTGTTCGCCGATCAAGCACAGCTCGAGCTCGCGCTCGTCAACCTCATCATCAACGCGCGCGACGCGATGCCCGACGGCGGCACGGTGACGATCTTCGCCGAGAACCGGGCACTGGCCGATGAAGAAATCCCGGGCATCGCTGCCGGCGATTACGTCCGGCTGGCGGTCGAGGACACCGGGACCGGCATCGCCCCAGACAATCTTGAAAAGGTGATGGAGCCCTTCTTCACCACCAAGCAGGTCGGCAAGGGAAGCGGGCTCGGCCTCAGCATGGTGTACGGGTTCGCGAAGCAGTCGAACGGCGCATTCCGCCTCGACAGCGAGCTTGGTAAGGGCACCACTGCCGAGCTTTGGCTGCCACGAGCGCCTGAAGAACGCCGCCCCGAGAAAGCGACCGCCGCGGAGGGGCCGAGACCCGCCTTGCGGCCGCTGAAGGTGCTGCTGGTCGACGATCACGACGAGGTACGCAGCACGACCGCGGCGGTGCTCGAGGATGGCGGGCATGAAGTGGTCGAGGCGTCGACCGGCCCCGAGGCGCTGAAGCTGCTCAAGCGCGACCGCAAATTCGACCTGCTGATCAGCGACTATGCGATGCCGCACCTCACGGGCACCGATTTTCTTCGCGAGGCGCGTCGGCTTTGCCCCGGCGTTCCCGGGCTCCTGATCACCGGCTATGCCGAGGCCGACATGATCCGCGACCGGCCCGAGCATGTCGAGATGCTGATGAAGCCATTCACGCCGGCAAAGCTGGAAGCCGTGATCGGCAGATTGTGCGGCGAGGAGGCCGTAGCGAGCTGAGCGCGGTTGAAGTTGCAGCGACGCACTGGCACGAAATTCGACGTGGGCACGAAGGGGAGTTCGAAGGGTCTGACGTGAGTGGTGGACAAGATCCGCGCGATGCGGATTTCGACGATGCAAGCGAGAAGTTGAACGAGGGACTGAAAAGCTGCCGGTCCGTGCTCGACAACTACCGCGCCAAGCTGTCAGGCGGACGATCGGATCACGGCGCTGCCGCCAACGACGACGAACGGACTAGCATTCCTCGGGGCTGACCGCCTGCGCCGAGACGCACCGCACGTGCGGCGGCTCGAACTTTGCTGCTCCCGCCGATCTTCTATCCTTCGCCTTTTGCGGGAGAGAAGCGGATGAGCTGGTGCATCGGACGGGCGGAAGCGATGGCGGACCCCGTGGCGGCGCGGCGGAAGGCGCTCGCCAAGCTGCGCGGCCTTGCCGATCTCGACGATCCGGAAGCACTGGTGGTGCCGATCCTGATCGACGCGATCCTCATGGCCGAGAGCTATCGCGGCGCGCGCCACGAGATCACCTTCCTTCCCGAGCTGACGCGCAGCGTCGATGCCCTGATCCGGGAACTCAATGCCTCCGAAAAGGCAAAGGCGTGGGCCGAAAGCTAGCTCAGCCGCGGGCGTCCGAGCGCGTGTCCCGGTGAATGAACCCGAAATAAGCCGCGCCGGCCGCGAGGATCGCGTGAAGCCAGACGTCATGGCCGAACAACGGAACCAGACCGAAGGTCGTGTCGAGACCCGGGACCAGGCCCATGATCATGAACGCGGCGTAGGCGACAGCGGTGACCCGCGCATAGGTCTTCGCCGCATCGAGGCTGCGGTAGGCGATAATCCCCCAGACGCCGAAGATGAGGTGGACAGCGTCGTGCAGGATGTTGACCGGGAACAGGCCGAGCGCGCGCCCGTACATGCTGTCGACCGCCATGTTCGGATCGTCCATCGCCGGGGGGTGAAGCATCCCGGGAATGACGCCCGACGCAAAGATCATCAGGAACAATATGCCCCAGACGAGGGCAAAGGTACGCGTATTCATGCTTTCAACTCCCTGTTGCTGCGACGCACAACGGCCGTAAGGCGAGCAAGTTCAGCCGCTTGACCCAGGTTAGGACAATCGGGGCAGGCGCTGGGCGGCAAGACCCCAGCCGCGAAGGCCCGTCGATCGCGCCCGTTCAATCAGTATCTCGACGTCGGCAATGGTGAAGGCATTCGCGCGGTCGACCGCCTCCAGCTCATCCCAGCCAAGCGGCGTTGCCACCGGCATCCCGGGTCGGGCCCGCGCCGAAAAGGGCATGATCGCGGTGGCGGTGCGCTGGTTGCGCAGGAAATCGAGGAAGATGCGGCCGCGCCGCTGCGGTTTCGGCAGAGCGACCGTGAAGCGGTCGGGCGCGGCTTCGGCCAGGGCGGTGCACAGCGCCTTGGCGAACTCGCGTACCTCGTCCCACTGCGCGACGGGCTCGATCGGCACTACGACGTGGATGCCCTTGCCGCCGCTCAGCATGGCGAAGCTCTCGAGGCCCAGCGCCTCGAACGACCGCCGCAGCTGGAAGGCGGCTGCCCTGACCGCATCAAAGCCGAGCTTCGGGTCGGGATCGAGGTCGATGACCAGCCGGTCGGGCGTTTCGACCGCACCCGCTCGGCTGCCCCAGCCGTGAAACTCGACGCATTGCAGCCTGGCGCAGGCGGCGATCTCCTCGGCGCTCTCGACATAGAGATATTGCTCGGTCCGCCCATTCTTCTGAACCACCGGTTCGAAATGGAGCAGCGCGTCGAACTCCTTCCCGGTTGGCGGATGCTCGCGGTTGCGCTGGAAGAAGCATTTGCCTTCGCGGCAGCGGAACAGGTTGAGCAGCCGCTTTGAGAGGAACGGCAGCATGACCGGAGCGACGATCTGATAATAAAGAGTCGTCGCGCGAACGCTGATTTCCGGCTTGTCGTAGGTCGGCTCGCGCGTCCAGGCCATGGCCCCGCAACGCGCAAGGCGCTGAAGCTGCTCCTCCTTTGCTGGTAAACAGACGCGCAACCACCATTGTTTAGCGCCCGCTTATCCTGATCGGCGACAATCGCTCGCGTGGGACCAATGCGCGCCTGCCTGGACAGCAGCGCGCCAGTTGAAGTGGATGGGGCATGAAACACCATGGCAAGCTCGAAGGCCGGGAATGGCATCCTCGCAGCGTCCGGCTCGATACGGACTGCGATGTGCGCGTGCAGTGCGAAAGCGGCGCCATCGACGCGCACCTCGTCAACCTCTCCAGCGACGGCTTCCGGCTGCACAGCGAGGATCCGCTCCAGGCCGGCTGGGTGGTGACGCTCGAGGCGGCCGGCCACGACCCGGTCAAGGCGCTGATCTGCTGGGCCTGCGGGCGCGAAGCCGGCGGCGTGTTCGCGGAGCCGGTGGCGCTCTAAACCCTTAGCGCCGCGGCGTTGGCCTCGGCCTCGCGCTTGAGGTTGCGGGCGAGCTGGGCGAGGCCGCCGAGATATTGCGGCGGGCAGTGGATGTCGCGGTAGTCGAGCGCGGCTGCCGCGCGCAAAGTCCAGAAGGGGTCGACGAGATGCGGACGCGCCAGCGCGACCAGATCGGCGCGGCCGGCGGCGAGGATCGAATTGGCATGGTCGGGCTCGTAGATGTTGCCGACCGCCATGGTCGCAAGCCGCCCCTCGTTGCGAATGCGGTCGCTGAACGGCGTCTGGAACATGCGGCCATAGACCGGTTGCTGGCCGGCCCAGGTCTGGCCCGCGGAAACGTCGATCAGATCGGCGCCCTCGCGCGCGAACGCCGCGCCGATCTCGACCGCATCCTCGGGCGTGATCCCCTCCTCGCCGGCCCAGTCGGTCGCGGAAATGCGCACCGACATCGGCCGGTCGCTCGGCCAGGCGGCGCGCATCGCCGCGAACACTTCGAGCGGAAAGCGCAACCGGTTCTCGAGGCTTCCCCCATATTCGTCGGTTCGCTTGTTCTGAAGCGGCGTGATGAAGCTCGACAATAAATAGCCGTGCGCGGCGTGCAGCTCGACCATGTCGAAGCCCGCTTCGATCCCCATGCGCACGGCGGCGACGAACTGATCCCTGACCATGTCCATGTCTGCGCGGGTCATCGCGCGGGGGACCTGGTTGACCGGCGACCAGGGGACAGCGCTCGCCGCCATCACCGGCCAATTGCCCTCGTCGAGCGGGACATCATTGCCTTCCCAGCCGAGCCTGGTCGAACCCTTGGCGCCGGAGTGACCGAGCTGGAGGCAGATTTTCGCGCGGGAATTGCCGTGCACGAAATCGACGATTCGCTTCCATGCGGCAACATGGTCGGCGTTCCACATGCCGGTGCAGCCGGGGCTGATCCGGCCTTCGGGCGAGACGCAGGTCATTTCGGTGAACAGCAGCCCGGCGCCGCCGATCGCGCGCTCGCCGTAATGGACGAAGTGGAATTCGTTGGGGACGCCGTCGACGGCCGAATACATGGCCATCGGCGAGACGGTGATGCGGTTTTCGAGGGTCAGCTCGCGCAAGCGGAACGGCGCGAACATCGGCGCCGCCGATTTGCCCGGCACGCCCGCCTTTTCCCAGAACCAGCGCTCGACCGTCTCCAGCCATTCGCGGTCGCGCAGACGCAAATTTTCATGGCTGATGCGCTGGCTGCGGGTGAGCAGCGAATAAGCGAATTGCAGCGGCTCGAAATGGGTGTAGCGCTCCAGGGTCTCGAACCATTCGGTCGAGTTGCGCGCGCTGTTCTGGAGCTTGAGCACTTCGAGGTTCCGCTCGGCCACATATTCGTCGAGCGCCGCTTCCGCGCTGAGACCGGGGCGATTGAGCACCTCGGCCAGCTTGATCGCGTCCTCGAGCGCGAGCTTGGTGCCGCTGCCGACCGAGAAATGCGCGGTGTGCGCGGCGTCGCCGAGAAGGATGATGTTGCCCGCGGTCCAGCGCTCGCATTTGATGCGACGGAAGTTCAGCCACACCGCCGGCCCGGGCAAATGCGCGGCGTTGGACATCAGCCTGTGTCCGTCGAGATATTGGGCGAACAGCTTTTCGCAGACGCCACGTGCCTCGGCCTGGTCCATCCGGTCGAAGCCGAAGCCGCGCCACGTGTCGTCGCTGCACTCGACAATGAAGGTCGAGCAGTCCGGCGCGAAGCGATATGCGTGCGCCCAGATCCAGCCGTGCTCGCTTTCCTCGAAGGCGAAGGTGAAGGCGTCGAACACTTTGGACGTGCCGAGCCAGACGAACTTGTTGGCGCGCACGTCGACGTCGACCCCGAAGGCTTCGGCCTGCGCATCGCGGAAGCGCGAGTTGATCCCGTCCGACGCAATGACGAGATCGTACCCGCGCCACTTCGGGTCAGCCGGATCGCATTCGGCTTCGAAGTGCAGGACGATGCCGAGCTCGCGCGCGCGGTCCTGCAAAATCTCGAGCAGCCGCTTGCGGCCGATGCCGATGAAGCCGTGCCCGCCCGAGGTGATGGTCTGTCCGCGATAGTGGACGTCGATGTCGTCCCAATGCGCGAATTCGTGCGTGATCGTCCGCGCGGAAACGGCGTCGTTGCGGGTGATGTTCTCGACCGTCAGGTCGGAGAAGACGACGCCCCAGCCGAAAGTGACGCCGGGCGGATTGCGCTCGAACACCTCGATTTCGTGGGAAGCGTTGCGCAGCTTCATCGAGATCGCGAAATAGAGCCCGGCCGGACCCCCGCCGATGCAGGCGATCCTCACCGCGCAGGCCCTCGGAAGTTGGCAAAGTTGGCAGCGACACGTGCGCGCAGGCACGCGTACGCGCGCGAGGGAGCCGGGTCCGTCATCCTTTCCAAGCTGTCGGTTGCGAAGCGCACTCGCGCAACATGGCACAGCAATGCGGCTGTAGGACAGACCTTAAGCGTGCGAATCCACGCCGCGGACGAAGGCGCCGACGATCGTGTTGAACGCGTCGGGCTGTTCGAGGTTGGCGAGGTGTCCGGCGCGCTCGACCGGCTCGAAGCGCGCGCCGGGAATGAGCTGCGTCAGCGTGCGCGACAGCGAGGGCGGCGTGACATGGTCCTCGGTGCCGCACACGACGAGGGTCGGAACACGGATGCGCTCGCAGCGCTCGCGCTGGTCGGCGAGCCACACCGCCTCGGCGCCGATGCGGAACGCGGCAGGGTCGATCCGCGCCATGGTCTCGATCACTTCGCTGCGCACGGCCGGATCGGCGGGCTGGGCCAGCAGGACGTCGGCGCGGCCTTCGGCGAGGATGCGCATGTTCGCGCTCGCCGCGACCGAGCGCTCGTGGATCGCGGGTCCGTCGGGATGGACGGCGAAGGTGTCGGCAAGGATGAGCGATGCGCAGCGGTCCGCAGCGAGATGATGCATTGCGATCGCAACGACCCCGCCGAGCGACAAGCCGCACACGTGCGCCTTGTCGATCCCGAGCTCGCGCATCGCCGACAGGATCGCGGCAGCATAATCGTCGCGCGTGGTGCCTTCGGGCGCGGGATCGCTTTCGCCATAGCCGGGATAATCGAAGGCGAGCGAGCGGCGGGCCTTGGCGAAATGCGCGAGCTGCGGGCGCCACACCGACTTGTCGGAGCCGACCCCGTGCAGGAAGACGATCGGCGTCGCATCGCCAGCCCCGGCCTCGTCATAGCCGATCGCATAGCCAAGGCCCGTTTGCACCCGCCCCATGCGCGGTATCTTGGCAGCGCCAAGCGCGGCACGCTAGCCTCGGCTCCATGACGCGCATGATCGTGAACGGCGAGCCGCTCGAATATCGGCTCGACCCGCAGATGCCCCTGCTGTGGGCATTGCGCGAGGCGTCGAACCTCACCGGCACCAAATATGGCTGCGACAGCCGGGACTGCGGCGCGTGCACGGTGATCGTCGACGGTCAGGCGGTCTTCAGCTGCGCCGTCACGCTCGCCGAGCTCGAAGGGGCGCGGGTGACGACCATCGAGGGCCTGGGCGGGCGTCACCCGGTGCAGCAGGCGTGGATCGCCGAGCAGGTGACGATGTGCGGCTATTGCGAGCCGGGCTTCATCATGGCGATCGCCGCCTTGCTCGAAAGCGCGCCAGTGCCGAGCGACGATCAGGTCGCGGCGCTGCCGAACCTCTGTCGCTGCGGCGCCTATCCGCGCATCCGCAAAGCGATCGCCCGCGCCGCCAGGATCGGGAGCGCGGCAGGCGGCGGAGAAGCTGAACATACGGCCCCGTAACGGTTAAGCGGCGGCTCATCTGAAAAGGCGCAGTCCCGGCCGAAAGATCGACTCGAAAGGCCATTGTCATGCGTAAGCTGATCCTCCCCCTCCTCCTCGCCAGCGCAGCCGCGTCGCCGGCCCTGGCCCAGCCCGAAAGCGATAGCTCCGGGCAGCGCGCGGAACGCTCCGAACGCTCCGAGCGCGGCGAGGCCCGCGCCCAGCGCAGCGAGCGCTCCGAGCGCAGCGAGCGCGCCGACCGCCCCGAGCGGGCGCAGGTCGGCGGCGCCACCGTTGACCGCGAGCCGCGGCCGCAATGGGGCGCAGCGCCCGAACGCGGCGGCGCCAACGCGCAGCCTGTTGCCGCAGCGCCGGCACAGCTGCAGCAGCGCCGCGAAGCGGTGCGCCAACGCGAGGCGCGCGCCGCTGCCAGCGGCGAATTCGGCGAGCGGCGCGACGGCACGTCCGGCGAGCGCGCCGAGCGTCGCCAGGAAGGCCGCGAGCGGATCGGCGACCAGCGCCAGTGGCGCGGCGGCACGGGCGACCTTCGCCAGTCTTCGCGAAACCTGCCGCGGGTGATGGAAAACCGCATCCCGGTGGTCAGCAACACGCCGCGCGAAGGCACGCAGCCGCCGCAGCGGATCGGCGAGCGGCGCCACTCGACCCAGCGTTGGAACACCGCCTGGCGGCACGACCGCCGCTACGACTGGTACAATTGGCGCCAGCGCAACCGCTCGCTGTTCCGGGTCGGCATTTATTACGACCCGTTCGGCTGGGGCTACCGCCCGTACCAGATCGGCTGGCGGCTGTGGCCGAGCTATTACAGCAGCCGCTACTGGATCTACGACCCGTGGCAGTACCGCCTGCCCTATGCGCCCCCGGGCTATCGCTGGATCCGTTACTGGGACGATGCAGTCCTGGTCGATACCTGGACCGGCGAAGTCGTGGACGTGATCTACAACTTCTTCTGGTAGAGCCGGATCGACGGTTGATCGAAGGAGCGTTGCAGCATTGCTGCGACGCTCCTTCTGCGTTAGGCGACTAATACACCCACTGATTCGCCCGAGGGGGACCCATGAAAACCGCCGGCCTTTTGACCCTGTCCGCATCCTTGCTCGCGCTCGCCGCATGCGCGACCGCGCCTGCGCCCGTGGCGCCGCAAGCGCCGGTCGCTGCCGCCGCGCCCGCGCCGGCGGAGCCGCAGGTCAGCGCGCACGACCGGCTGTTCCAATTGTTCAAGGAGAGCGACGAGGCGAACCTCAAGCGCAACCCCTTGAGCGCGCTGTTTCGCGGCGACATGCGCTATGCCGACCGCCTCGGCGATTACATCACCGACGAATATTTTGCCGCCGAGCGCGCCGCGGCCGAGCGCGACCTTGCCGCGCTGCACGCGATCCCGCGCGACCAGCTCAACACGGTCGACCAGCTCGCCTATGACGTGTTCGAATACAACACCAAGAACGAGCTTCGCGCGCTTCAGCCGGACATGCTCGCGCTGACCGCGCCGCGCCCGCTCAACCACTTCTTCGGCGTCCACACTTTCTATCCGACCTTCGCCAGCGGCAAGGGCGCGGCGCCGTTCAAGACGGTCGAGGATTATGAGAACAATCTGAAGCGCCACAAGGAATTCGTGACCTTCATCGACCGCGCGATCGGCCGCTTCCGCGAGGGCCAGCGGACTGGCGTCGTCGAGACGAAGATGACCGTCCGCAACATGATCGAGCAGCTCGACAACCAGCTCAAGATGAAGGTCGCGGATTCGCCTTATTACGGGCCGGTCAAGCAGTTCCCGGATGCGGTCGGCGCAGCGGACCGCACGCGCCTGACCGAGGCCTATCGCGCCGCGATCGAGGGCGAACTCTACCCGGCGCTGACCCGGCTGCGCGACTTCTTCAAGAACGAATATCTCGGCCACGCGCGCGAGGGCGCCGGGCTTCTCTACATGACCGGCGGCGACAAGCTCTACCGCTACAATATCGAATCCACGACGACGCTTCCGCTGACGCCGGAGGAGATCCACCAGCTCGGCCTTAGCGAGGTCGCGCGGATCACCGCCGAGATGGAGAAGGTCCGCCAGGAAGTCGGCTTCAAGGGCAATTTGCAGAAGTTCTTCGACCATCTGCGCACCGACCCCAAGTTCAAGCCGAAGAGCCGCGAGGCCCTGACCCAGGGCTATTACGAGATCGGCAGACAAGTCGACGCGCTGCTTCCGCAATATTTCTCGACCATGCCCAAGGCGAAGCTCGAAATCCGTCCCTACGAGCCGTTCCGCGAGAAGTTCGAAGCCGGCGGCAGCTACCAGTCGGGCGCGCCCGACGGCAGCCGCCCGGGCATCTTCTATTTCAACGCCTACGACCTGCCCTCGCGCACCACGCCGGGCATGACCACGCTCTATTTGCACGAAGGCGCGCCAGGGCATCACTTCCAGATCAGCCTCGCCCAGGAAAATACGGCGCTTCCGGCGTTCATGCGCTTCGGCGGAAACACCGCTTATGTCGAAGGCTGGGCGCTTTATTCGGAGACGCTCGGTTATGACATGGGGCTCTACAAGGATCCCTACCAGCGCTTCGGGACCTTGAGCGACGAAATGCTGCGCGCGATGCGGCTGGTGGTCGATACCGGCATCCACGCCAAGGGTTGGACGCGCGAGCAGGCCATCAAGTACATGCTGGACCATAGCGACATGGGGAAGACCGACGCGACCGCCGAGGTCGAGCGCTATATCGCCATCCCCAGCCAGGCGACCGCCTACAAGGTCGGCGCGCTGACCATCCAGCGGCTGCGCCACAAGGCCGAGGCCGAGCTCGGGCCCAAGTTCGACATCCGCGACTTCCACGCCCAGGTGCTGATGACCGGCTCGCTGCCGCTGACCATCCTCGAGCAGAAGATCGACCGCTGGATCGCGGAGAAGAAGGCCGCTTAGCCCGTGAGTCGCGGCTCGCCTAGCAGCCTGGCGACCTGGATCAGGCTAACGTCGGGCCGGCGGCGCGTTGGCTAGGCAGGTAAGGCGACACCTTGCGGTTGCCATGTGTCAGCTTCCCACTGGATGCCGCGGCCATAAACTTCCAGCCACCTTGGCTTGAAGCGAATTGCGGCATAATCGTGCGGGAAGTTCGGCCAATATTGCTTGCGTGTCTCGCCCGTGGGCGCGTGCTCTCCAAACCTTTGCGGATCGAGATGCACGAATGCCTCTCCCATCAGGCTCGCATAATAAGCGCCCTTGAAATTCTCGCCGAGACTGTCTCGCGCGAAATGCAGGGTCGCCTGCGGGTGCTTGCGGATCTGGTCCACCTTGCGGCTGTTGCGGCGGGTCGACATCCAGATCGTGAGGTCGGGGAGAGGATCATTGACGCCGACAGAGCGCGCCCGGGGCATGCCTTGTTGGTCCACCGTGATTAGCGTCGCCACCCAATCCTCGGCGATGATTTCCCGCGCCGCGGCCAGAATTTTAGCCGGTTCGTCGGTGCGATAGAGATTGTCCGGAGCTGCTAGGCCGAGGCTGGTCCTTGGCGTTGCACAACCCGCGAGCACCGCGGCCAAGCCGGCCGCAGGCGCCGTCGCAATCATTTGGCGGCGATCCAGGTCCATTCGATGAACTCCCCTTTGTCACGAATAGCATATCGTCATGAGATGCACTCAATGCCCCAACGCCGGAATGACTTTGACCGACGTGATCGCCGAGGCGGCGGTCCGCTACCTCGGCCGGCCATAGTCATCGCCGCGATGGGCCGCCAAGAAAGCAGCGCCAATCCAAATGGGTGTAAGGCATGTCTCCGGTCTCCGCGCCCCATGCTCGGCTCGTAAGGAAGGCTGCACGAGAAATGCGCAAAGGCCAAGTAGCCGGCGCGGCAATGTCGCGACCGCGGCGGGATTGAGAGCGCTAGCTTTCCGGCGTCAGCCTGACGAAGGGCGCGAACTTCGCCTGGCGTTTGACGAAGCTGGTCTCGTAGCGGCGAACGGTGGGGTCGGCTTCGAGGACCGCCTGAACGACCTGGTTGAACTCGGCCATGTGCGCGCAGTCGAACATGATGAGCAGGTCGATCGAACCAGCGAGCTCGTAACAGAACTGCACCTCCGGCGCCGCGTCGATGCGCTCGAGCAGCGCAGCCTTGCCGGGCAGGTCGGCATGCTCGCTCAGCTGGACATGGACGATCGCGCGCAGCCGCCGCTCGGTCAGGCGCGGAGACAGCAGCGCGATCGTGCGCGCGATCCAGCCCTCGCCGCGTAGTCGGCGCAGCCGGCGAGCGATCGCCGAGGGCGACAACGACACCTCCCGGGCGAGCTGTTCGGCGGTGAGCGAATCGTCGCGCTGCACGAGATCGAGCAGGACAAGGTCGAAGCGGTCGAGCATCGCAAGTCAGTGCCAAAATTTGGCATCTGGTGCACCAAAATTGAGCGCATCACTCAGGAGTTCATGGCTAGCGTAGCGGGCGAACGGACAGTGGAGTGACTTATGCGTATCCAGCTCACCCTCGCGCTTTCGGCCGCCTGTATTCCCACGAGCCTCGCTGCCCAGACGGCTCCGACTGCTTCGACCGCAACCGCTGGCCCGTTCGTGAAAACAGACGCCGAAGCCGTGGTCGCGAAGCTCGCAACTGAGCTGGAAGAGAATTTCGTCTTCCCGGATGTCGCGAAGAATTATGCGTCGCTGCTGCGCGCAAAGCTTGCCGCAGGCGCTTATGCGCGCTTCGCTGACGCGAGCGCCTTTGCCGACGCCGTTACCGCCGATTTGCAGGCGGTTCACCCGGACAAGCATTTGCGCCTGTATGCGCCGCGCCCGGAGGATTCCGGTCGGCAACCGCAGCGCGGAGGCCCGCCAGCTGGCCTCAACGCCATTTCCAAATCGGGCTGGCTCGCGCCCGGCGTGGCGTACGTGCGGTTCGAAGGGTTTCCAGGGAATAAAACCACGCTGGATGCGGTTCGCGCGTTCATCGCCGATCACGCCAACGCCAAGACGTTGATCATCGACGCGCGGAGCCACCGCGGCGGCGGCCTTGCCGAGATGGACCTGCTGTTCCCGCACCTGTTCGCCAAAGAAACCGTGCTGGTTGGAATGGACACGCGCGTCGCGGTCGACGAGCGAGGCGGCTCGCCCATCATCGATGAGAGAGTCCGCAAAATTGGGGGGCCGGCAGGAGTCGTCCGGCGCGAGCATTATGTGACCCCGGCTTCGCCCCAATCGAGCCTTGCCACGGCGAAAATCTATCTCCTGGTCTCCAAGGCGACCGGGTCGGCCGGCGAGCATCTGGCGTTGGCGTTGAAGCGCACCGGCCGCGCGACGCTGATCGGCGAAACCACGCGCGGCATGGGCCATTACGGCGGCACCGTGCCGATTGCGCACGGATACCGGGCGTTCATTCCCGTGGGGAGAACGTTCGACCCCGACACCAACCAGGGCTGGGAAGGGACCGGCGTGAAGCCGAACGTCGAGGTGGCCGCCGAAAAAGCGCTCGATGAGGCGCTGCGGCTCGCCGGGGTCAACAAGAGCGGCGACGCGGCTTTGGCACAGCTGAGATGACGCTATGCCGCCGGCTTTAGCGCCTCGGCGATCAGACGGCGGCTGTTGTCGATCCCGTAGAGCGCGATGAAGCTGCCCATGCGGGGCCCTTGCGATGAGCCGAGCAGGGTCTCGTAGAGCGCGCCGAACCAGTCGCGTAAGCGCTCCTTGCCGTAATGCGCCTTGCCGACCTCGAACACGCGGTTCTGGATCGTCTCGGCGTCGGCGTCTGCCGGCAGGTTCACGAGCTCGGAATCGAGGTCACGCAGGGCCGAGGCCTCGGTCTCGGTCGGCGAGCGGCGCTTGAGGTCCGGAACGACGAAGTCGGTCGCATAATTGACGGCGAGGCCGATCAAGGCGTCGAGCTCGGGGTCGCTCTCCGGCGACGTGCCGGGGGCGTAGCGCTGGACGAACTTCCAGGCGATGTCGCGGTCCTGGAGGCCGGGCAGGCTGACGAGGTTGAGGAGCAGCCCGTAGGTCAGCGGCAGCAGCTTCTCCGGCACCTCGCCGCCATGGATGTGGTGGACCGGGTTGCCGAGCTTCTGGTCGAGCGGCTGCTGCGGATAGCGCTCGCGGAACTGCCAATATTCGTCGACTGCGCGGGGAATGACGCCGATATGCAGGCTCTTCGCGCGCTTCGGCTCGCGGTAGATGTAGAAAGCGAGGCTCTCCTCGCTGCCGTAGCGCAGCCATTCCTCGAGGCTGAGGCCGTTGCCCTTCGACTTGGAGATTTTCTCGCCCTTTTCGTCGAGGAACATCTCATAGTTGAAGCCTTCCGGCGGCCGCCCGCCGAGCACCCGGGCGATCTTCGAGGATTGGACGACGCTGTCGATCAGATCCTTGCCGGCCATTTCATAATCGACGCCGAGCGCGACCCAGCGCGCTGCCCAGTCGACCTTCCACTGCAGCTTGGCCTGGCCGGCGAACGCCGACTGATGCACGCGGCTGCCGTCCTCGTCGTCGAACCCGATCAGGCCGGCCTCGGCGTCGATCACCTCGACCGGAACCTGCAGCACGCGGCCGGTCGAAGGCGAGACCGGAAGCACCGGCGAATAGGTCTTGCGGCGGTCCTCGCGCAGGGTCGGCAGCATCACGCCCATGATCGCGTCCCAGCCGCGCAGAACCTTGCGGATCACATCGTCAAAGCGGCCGGCGGCGTAGCAGTCCGTCGCCGACAGGAATTCGTAATCGAAGCCGAAGCGGTCGAGGAAACGGCGCAGCATTGCATTGTTGTGATGCGCGAAGCTTTCGTGGGTGCCGAACGGGTCCGGAATGGCGGTCAGCGGCTTGCCGAGATGGTCGGCGAGCATCGCCTGGTTGGGGACGTTGTCCGGCACTTTCCTCAGCCCGTCCATGTCGTCGCTGAACGCGATCAACCGCGTGGCATTGCCGGTCAGCTCCTCATAGGCGCGGCGCACGAAGGTGGTGCGCGCGACCTCGTTGAAGGTGCCGATGTGCGGAAGGCCCGACGGGCCATAGCCGGTCTCGAAGATGATTGGACCACCCGCCGGCTTCCCGTCCGGCCAGCGCTTGAGGAGCTTGCGCGCTTCCTCGTACGGCCAGGCCTTGGACGTCATTGCGGCGGATCGAAGCTCGTCGGCGTCCAAATTCGTTGCTCTTCTGTTCTCGTGGCGGCAGGGTCGCGGAATGGCGGCTCCTTTGCCTCTTCCCGCGCTTCACGCAACCCATGCGGGCATTTGGCTGGCGAGCGGCGGCGGTGAGGTGCGCGAGGCGAGCCGCGGCGAAGCGATCGCCCGAGCCGCGGAAACCCCGCACATCATCCTCAACGCGCCGCTGGTCGGACAAAGGCTCGGCTATCCCGAGCTTAGCGGGCTCGACCTGCTCGAGCTGTTCGCTTTCGTCCATCCGGCGCGCTTCGCGGTGCCGACCGCGGCCGGGCTGAGCCGGGCGCTGGGCCTCGAGCCGCCGGCCAGCGAATCCGACGCGGCGGCAACGCTGACCGCGATCGCCGAGCGGCTGCTGGCGGTGCTGGGCGATCCCGAATGGCGCGAGCGCGAGGGCGCCTGGACCGCGAACGCCTCGCTGCACCGGCTCGGCTGGGGCTGGGCGCCGCTGGCCGGAGCGCGGCTGCAGCGACCCGAGCGCGGCGAGCGCATGCTCTTCTCAAGGCTCAGGCAATGGGACGAGGCGGGCGAGCGGCCTCCGCCGCGAACCGTGCGGGTCGACCCAGCGGAGGCGCGCGCGAAGCTCGACACGCTGACCGGCAGGATCGAGCCGCGCGAGGGGCAGAAGGCGATGGCCGAGGCGGTCACGCAAGTGTTCGCGCCGAAGCCGGCCAAGGGCGCGCCCAACGTGCTGCTCGCCGAGGCAGGCACGGGCATCGGCAAGACGCTCGCCTATCTTGCGCCGGCCTCGCTATGGGCCGAGCAGGCGGGCGGCGCGGTGTGGGTGTCGACCTTCACCAAGGCGCTGCAGCGACAGCTCGACGGCGAAGGGCCAAAACTGTTCGCCGACGCCGACGAGCGCGCGCGGCGCATCGTCGTTCGCAAGGGACGTGAGAATTACCTTTGCCTGCTCAACCTCGAGGATGCGCTGCAGGGCGCGTTCGCCGGCCGCGCCGCGGTGCTGGCGCAGCTCGTCGGGCGCTGGGCCGCTTACAGCAAGGACGGCGACATGGTCGGCGGCGATCTTCCCGGCTGGCTGCCCAGCCTGTTCCGCCGGACCGGCGCTGCTGCGCTGACGGACCGGCGCGGCGAATGCGTCTATGCCGGCTGCCCGCACTACCGCCGCTGCTTCATCGAGCGCGCCGAACGGGCCAGCCGTGAGGCCGACATCGTGATCGCCAACCATGCCTTGGTGATGGTCAACGCCGCCCGCGCGCGGGAGGAGGCGCCGGGACGAATCCTGTTCGACGAAGGCCACCATCTGTTCGACGCCGCGGATTCGACCTTCGCGGTGACGTTCGGCGGCCAGGAAGCGATCGAGCTGAGGCGCTGGATCGTCGGGCCCGAAGGCCGCTCGCGCGGGCGCCGGCGCGGGCTCGCGGCGCGGCTGATGGACGTCGCCTCCTATGACGAGGAAGGGGCGCGTGCACTCGAGGCGGCGATCGAGGCAGCCAAAGCGATGACCTCGGACGGCTGGCTGCAGCGGCTGGTCGAGGGATCGCCGTTCGGCCCGGTCGAGGCGCTGCTCGCGCAGGTCCGCGGGACGGTCTATGCGCGCGCCAAGGCGCAGGAGGCGGGCTACGGACTGGAGACCGAGCTCGCCGAGCCAGACGGCGCGTTGGTCTCCGCGGCGGAAGCCGCGATGCAGGCGCTCGAGGCGCTGCAGAAACCCTTGGCGGCCCTGGCCCGACGGCTCGAAGCGGTGCTCGAGGACGCGCCGGACTGGCTCGACGCGCAGGCGCGGGCGCGGGTCGAAGGCGCGATCCGCGGCCTGTCCTGGCGGCGCGAGACGCTGGCCGCGTGGATCGCTTTGCTGGCGCGGATCGGCGGCGAGGCAGACCCCGAATTCGTCGACTGGCTGGCGGTCGAGCGGATCGACGGGCGCGAGCTCGACGTCGCCATCCACCGCCGCTGGCTCGACCCGACCAAGCCGCTCGCCGCTGCGGTGCTCGCGCCGGCCGACGGCGTGCTCGTCACTTCGGCAACCTTGCGCGGCGGCGAGGGCTGGGATGCGGCCGACGCGCGCACCGGTGCGGTCCATTTGCCGCAGGCCGCCACCCATTTCGAAGCCGAAAGCCCGTTCGATTATGCGGGCTGCTGCGAAGTTCTGATCGTCACCGACGTGCGCCAGGGCGATGCCAGCGCGCTCGCCGGCGCCTATGCCCGCCTGATCGCGGCGGCGGGCGGCGGCACGCTCGGCCTGTTCACCGCGATCCAGCGCCTGAAGGCCGTGCATGCGCGTATCGCCGACCGGCTGGCGCGCGACGGGCTGCCCTTGCTCGCCCAGCATGTCGACCCGATCGATGCCGGCACCTTGGTCGACATTTTCCGCGACGATCCCCGCGCCTCGCTGCTCGGCACCGACGCGCTTCGCGACGGGGTCGACGTGCCCGGCGAATCGCTCAGGCTGGTGGTGATGGAGCGGGTGCCCTGGCCGCGGCCGACGGTGCTGCACGCGGCGCGGCGACTGGCTCATGGCGGCAGCCATTATGA
>DATLGK010000111.1:0-40878 GCA_035540475.1 Sphingomicrobium sp. | reverse complement strand
GTGCTCAGCAGGTCATCGACGCGGCCGTGCAAATGCACGGCGGCGCGGGAGTGACGCGCGGCGTGAAGGTCGAGGAGCTGTACCGCGACATCCGTGCGCTGCGCATTTACGAGGGCGCGAGCGAGGTGCAGCGCCAGATCATCGCCCGCGACCTGCTGCGGGACCGGCGGCCGTGAGCGCCAGCCCGTTCCGCGAAGGCGTCGGGACGGGCTGCCTGATCGCCCTCGGGCTGTTCGGCTTCCTCTTGCTTCTCGGCAAATTCGCGCAATGGAGCGGCACATGAAAATCCTGCAACCCTCAAACTGGCCGCGACCCAAAGGCTATGCCAACGGCATTTCCGCGCGGGGTCGGATGATCTTCACCGCCGGCGTTATCGGGTGGGACGAGAAGGAGAATTTCACCGAGTACAGCCTGCACGGCCAGTTCGCCCAGGCGCTTCGCAACACGCTGCAAATCCTCGCCGAGGACGGCGCCGGCCCGCAACACGTGGTGCGCATGACCTGCTACGTCACCGACCGTCACGAATATCTGAGCTCGCGCGACGAGATCGGCGCGGCGTGGCGGGAGATCATGGGTCCCAATTATCCGGCGATGGCGCTGCTTGAAGTGAAGGGCCTGGTCGAAACCGCGGCCAAGGTCGAGATCGAAACGACCGCGGTGGTGGAGGACGAATGATGCGGAACCGTCATTGCGAGCATAGCGAAGCAATCCAGATGATGGATTGCCGCCTAGCCTGCGGCTCCTCGCAATGACGTACGACCCCTTCGTCCGCGACCGCCTGCCGCCGGCGGAGCTTCTGCCGGAGTTCCGCTTCGACCTGCCCGAGCTGCAATATCCCGAACGGCTCAACGCGGCGGCGGAGCTGCTCAACGGCGCGCCTGACGCCTTGGCGTTCGTCAACGACCACGGCCGCTGGACCTATGCCGACCTCGACCACTTCAGCGGCCGGATCGCGCGGCTGCTGGTCGAGCAGCACGGGCTAATCCCCGGCAACCGCGTGCTCCTGCGCGGGCCGAACGGCTACACGTTGTTTGCCGCCTGGCTGGGCGTCCTCAAGGCCGGCGGCGTGGTGGTCGCAACCATGCCTTTGCTTCGTCCGGGCGAGATCGCGACCGTGATCGACCGCGCCGAGATAAGCCATGCGATCGTCGACAGCCGCTTCATCGGCGACTTCCGGCAAGGCGCCGAGCAAACCCGCTTCATCAAGCACGTGATCAAATATGACGGCGATTACGGGCAGGGCGAGCTCGAGACCCGCGCCGCCTCGCTGTCTCCGCTCCCGCCGGTGGACACCGGCCGCGACGACCCCGCGCTGATCGCGTTCACCAGCGGCACCACCGGCGTGCCGAAGGGCTGCGTCCAGTTCCACCGCGACATCCTCGCGCCGTGCGACAGCTTCGCGAAGCATCTGATCGGCATGAAGGCCCGCGACATCGCGCTGACCAGCGCGCCACTCGCTTTCACCTTCGGCCTCGGCGCGGCCTTCCTCTTCCCGCTGCGCGCCGGCGCGGCCTGCGCGACCATCGAGCAGCCGAGCCCGCCCGCGATGCTCGAGGCCATCGCCAAACACGGCATCACCCACCTCGCCACCGCGCCGACCGCTTACAAGGCGATGCTGTCGCAGCCGGGGCTCGACCAAGCGCTCAAGACCCTGCGCTACTGCCTGTCCGCTGGCGAGCACCTCCCCGAGGCGACCTGGCGCGCGTGGCATGAACGGACGGGCATCGCGATCACCGACGGCATCGGCTCGACCGAGCTGATGCACATCTTCATCTCCGCCGCAGGCGACGAGATCCGCCCCGGAGCGACCGGCAAGGCGGTGCCCGGCTATGTCGCGACCGTGCTCGACGACAATGGGCAGCCGATGGACGAAGGCACCGGCCGGCTAGCCATCAAGGGCCCGACCGGCTGCCGTTACCTCGATGACCCGCGCCAGCGCGACTATGTGGTCGATGGCTGGAACGTCACCGGCGACACCTACCGCCGCGACGGCGACGGCTATTATTGGTACCTCGCGCGCAGCGACGACATGATCGTCAGCTCCGGCTACAATATCGGCGCCCCGGAAGTGGAGAATGCGCTGCTCGCGCACCCGGCCGTCGCCGAATGCGCGGTGATCGGGGTGCTGTGCGCCGAGCGCGGGCAGAAGGTGAAAGCGTTCGTGGTGCTGGCCGGCTTCGCCGAGCCGAGCGACGAGCTGGTGAAAGGGCTGCAGGATTTCACCAAGGAGCGGATCGCGCCGTACAAATATCCGCGCGAGATCGAATTCGTCGACGCGCTGCCCAAGACGGCGACAGGCAAGCTCAGGCGGGTTGAGTTACGCCACGCAAATTCTCGATCCACATAAGCGCGCCCTCCTCCGGTAGTCCCTCCGCAACGGCTTGACGGATTACGGCGCGAGCGAGCTTTAGTGCAGGATCGCCTACGCTACCGCGGAAATTCACATGCTGCCTGTTCGCTAGTGGCGCACCAGCTGCGGCAGCACTACTGATGAGCACTTTCTCGGTTTCGCGGATGAATGGCTTTTCCGCGTCCGATCCGATCAAAATGACAACAGGCGACCGGCGGAACAGGTGACCAACCCTGATGTGCTTGTTGACGTAGTTGTGGCCGCTCTTTGGAAGGGCGCAAAGCAAGCGCCGCAGGATAATGGAACGTGCTTCATCATCAGAAAGTCGATCTAGAGCTACATCAAGTGCGCTATCATCGCGGAGGCGATCAACGATCCGCCGACCAATCGATCTCTGCATCGTGTCAGCGATGCCAATGTAGTTAAGCCCGGACAGGCCCTCTTTCTCTAAATCAACGAACAAATAGAACCCGCCCAGCGTAGCGGGGGGTTCAGCCAGACCGTCAAAAGCGACATGCCTAATGCCCGCGCGGGCTGCGCGAGCGGCGGCCATGTCGTTTCTCTGAGCTGCGAGCTCCCATGCCGTGAACTGATCAGAAAACGCGCCGCGCAACCGCGCAAGGTTGAATTGTTTCGAGTGAAGCACGTTTCTCTCCACCTATTCGCACGATGACCTGGTCGACCGCGAGCTGCTCCCCGCTCTAGACCCGCGCCCTGCCCGGCGCTAGCCGACGGCATCGGCATCGTTCGGAGGTCGGCCCGATGAAGCACACTCTTCCGCTCGCCTTTTTCGTTGCAACCACGGCCTGCGTGGCCCCACCGCCGCCGCAAGTCGCGGCTCCGCTCGCGCCGGTCGCGGTGCAGCCGGCGGTCGACCCGGCGTCCGAGGACCAGCGCCTCACGGCGTTCCTCGACGCCGCGTTCGAGGAGCAGCTCGCGCGGTCGCCGCAGGCGCTGACCGGGCTCGGACGGAAGGATCAATACGACCGGCTCAACATCTACACCGACGAACATCAGCAGCAGGGCCTGGCGCTCGCGCAGCGCCAGCTCGCGGACCTCCGCGCGCAGTTCAACCCGGCCAACCTGACGCCCGCCGGCCGCCTCAGCTACCGCCTGTTCGAGAAGGAGGTCGAGGACAACGTCGAAGCCTTCCGCTGGCGCCGCCACGGCTTCCCGGCCAGCACCAACGGCAGCCCGGCGGGCTCGATCCCGGTCTTCCTGATCAACCAGCATCGCGTGTCGAGCGTCGCCGACGCCGAGGCCTATGTCGCGCGGCTGCGCGAGGTCGAGCGCGTGATGACCGAGATCACCGCCAACATGCGTACGCAGGCGGGAATGGGCATCGTCCCCTCGCGCTTCAACTTCGCGCCGGTCCGCGCCGATGCGCAGCGCGTGCTCGCCGGCGCGCCATTCGCGCCAGGCAATGACACGCCGGTGTTCGCGGACTTCAAGACCAAGGTCGCCAAGCTCGACGTGCCGCAGGCCGAGAAGGATCGGCTGTTGGCGAGCGCGCGGGAAGCGCTGACCGGTCCGTTCCAGCGCGGCTATCGCACCTTCCTTATGACCTGGGACGTGCTCGAGACGCAGAGCCAGGGCAATCGCGGCGCGTGGAGCCTGCCCGAGGGCGGCCCTTTTTACGCGCACCGCCTGAAGGAATCGACGACGACCGACTTGAGTGCCGAGCAGATCCACCAGATCGGGCTCGAGCAGGTCGCGCGCATCCACGGCGATATGGAGCGGATCAAGAACCAGGTCGGCTTCACGGGAACGCTCAAGCAGTTCTTCGAGGAGCTGCGCACCAATCCGAAATATCGCTATCCGAACACCGACGCCGGCCGCGAGGAATATCTGCGCGACGCGCGCGCTTATGTCGCGCAGGTGATGGCGAAAGCGCCGCAATGGTTCCGTCGCCTGCCCAAGGCCGAGCTCGAAGTGCGCGCGGTCGAGAAATGGCGCGAGGCCACCGCGCCGATCGCGTTCTACAACGCGCCGTCGGAAGACGGCAGCCGGCCCGGCATATATTATTCGAACCTCGCCAACATGGCCGACGTGTCCAAGCCGCAGCTCGAAGCACGCAGCTATCACGAAGGCGCGCCGGGACACCATTTCCAGGCCGCGCTGGCGCGGGAGCTTCCCGACGTGCCAAAGTTCCGGCGCTTCGGCGGCTATGGCGCTTACGCCGAAGGCTGGGGCCTTTACGCCGAGGGCCTGGGCAAGGAAATGGGCTTCTACCAGGACCCCATCAGCGAATTCGGCCTTCGCTCGACCCAGGTCTGGCGCGCGGTGCGGCTGGTCGTCGACACCGGCATCCACTCGAAGCAGTGGAGCCGCGAGCAGGCGATCCAATATTTCCTCGATAATGCGCCGCTGTCGCGCGCCGACGCGGCCAAGGAGGTGGAGCGCTATTTCAACTGGCCCGGGCAGGCGACCAGCTACATGATCGGGCAGCTGAAGATCCTCGAGCTTCGCGACAAAGCGCAGCGCACGCTCGGGCCGCGCTTCGACATTCGCGATTTCCACGCGGTGGTTCTGGAGAACGGATCGGTCCCGCTCGACGTGCTCGAAGAACTGGTCGACGCCTATATCGCGCAGCGGCGCGGCTAGGCTTACTCGAACTCGACGATGACCTGATCGACGGCGAGGCTGTCGCCGGCCTTGGCCGGCGTTGCCTTGACCGTCGCCGCGCGGCCGGCGCGGAGGATATTCTCCATCTTCATCGCTTCCATCACGGCGACCGGCTGGCCCGGCTCGACCTTGTCCCCGACCTTGACGTCGAGCCGCGTCAGAAGCCCGGGCATTGGCGCCAGGAGCAGCCGCGACAGGTCCGGCGCGGGCTTTTCGATCATGTGCCTGGCGAGCTCGGCAACGTGCGGGCTGAGCACCTGCACCTTGTGGGTCCGGCCGCGCGTCTGCAGCTCCCAGTCGCGGCCGGCGCGGCGCACCTGGACGATGCGCTGGCGGCCGTCGATCGTGACGCCGAGCAATCGCTGCCCCGGCACCCAGCGGCCGACGATGTCGATCGGCCCGTGTCCGTCGAGCACGGCCAGAGTACCGCCCTTGTAGGGCTTGATCCGAACCGTGTGTTTGCGGTCCGCAAAACAGACCACGCGCTCGCAGGCGACGTGCAGCGGCGGGCCGAGCTGGCCGTCGATCTCGGCCGCTCGCTCGTCGCCGATCACCGCGACCATGCCCGCGATCGCCGCGAGGTCGGCGAGCAGCTGCTCGTCCGCCGGCGCGCCTTCAAACCCTTCGGGATATTCCTCGGCGATGAAGCCGGTGGTGATCTCGCCGCTGCGGTAGCGCGGGTGCTGCATCAAGGCGGAGAGGAAATCGACATTGTCGGAAATGCCATCGATCACGAACTGGTCGAGCGCGTCCACCTGGGCGTCGATCGCTGCCTCGCGGGTGGGAGCCCAGGTGACGAGCTTGGCGATCATCGGGTCGTAGAACATCGAGACTTCGCCGCCGTCGGCGACCCCGTCGTCAACGCGAACCTTCACGCCCCCTTCAGGGGAGGTGAAGGCGCGCGGCGGCCAGTACCGAACGAGCCTGCCAGTTGACGGCAGGAAATGCCTGTACGGGTCCTCGGCATAGACGCGCGTCTCGACCGACCAGCCGTCGAGCCTCACATCGTCCTGCGTGAAGGCAAGCTTCTCGCCGGCCGCGACGCGGATCATCTGTTCGACAAGGTCGAGCCCGGTCACCTCCTCGGTCACCGGATGCTCGACCTGCAGCCGGGTGTTCATTTCGAGGAAGTAGAAGCTTTTTCCGGTCGGGTCCGCGCCCGAGACGATCAGCTCGACCGTGCCCGCGCTATAATATCCGACCGCCCGCGCCAGCGCGACCGCCTGCTCGCCCATCGCCTTGCGCATTTCGGGCGTGACGAAGGGCGAGGGCGCTTCCTCGACCACCTTCTGGTGGCGGCGCTGGATCGAGCATTCGCGCTCGCCCAGATAGACGATGTTGCCATGCTGGTCGCCGAGCACCTGGATCTCGATGTGGCGCGGCTGCTCAATGAACTTCTCGATGAACACGCGGTCGTCGCCGAAACTCGACAGGCCTTCGCGCTTGGTGGCCTCGAACCCCTCGCGCACGTCCTTTTCCGAGTAGGCCAGCCGCATGCCCTTGCCGCCGCCGCCGGCCGAGGCCTTCATCATCACCGGATAGCCGATGTCGGCCGCGATCTTCACCGCCTCGTCGGTCGTCGCGATGTCGCCGAGATAGCCGGGGACCACGTTGACCCCGGCCTTTTGCGCGAGCTTCTTGGATTCGATCTTGTCGCCCATCGCCGCAATCGCCTTGGGCGGCGGGCCGATGAAGGCGATCTTGTTCTTCGCCAGCGCCTTGGCGAAGCTCTCGCGCTCCGACAGGAAGCCGTAGCCCGGGTGCACGGCCTCGGCCCCAGTTGCCTTGCAGGCATCGATGATCAGCTCGGCCTTCAAATAGGATTCGCTCGCCGGCGGCGGCCCCAGCCGCACGCTCTCGTCAGCCATCTTCACATGCGGCGCCCGCGCGTCCGCGTCGGAATAAACGGCGACTGTCTTGATGCCCATACGCCGAGCGGTGCGGATCACCCGGCACGCAATCTCGCCCCGGTTGGCGATGAGGATTTTTGAGAACATCAGCGATCTACTCGCAGAGATGAGACGTAACGAAGAGCAACGACGTATCCTACGGTGGCCAAGCCGAAAACCGCCAGACAGATGGTCCAGCCCGCAGTCGGCAGTCCGTGCACGTCGGTGAAGAACATGAAGAAGATGGCTGCCGCCAACAGGCCAGTGGCGAGCCACTCAATCGTGAGCCAGGCAATCAGATAGACCTTGCCGCTCACTCGGCAGCCTCGTCGAGCGGCGGCTTATTGTGGCCGAGCAGCCTTAGCACCTCGTCGGCGGCGTCGGCGAGGTTGGTGCCGGGGCCGAAGATCGCCTGCACGCCGGCGGCGCGCAGCATCGCATAATCCTGCGGCGGGATGACTCCGCCCGCGACCACCTTGATGTCGGCGCGGCCCATCTCCTTCAACGCCTCGATCATCTCCGGGATTAGCGTCCGATGTCCCGCGGCGAGCGAGCTTGCGCCGACCACGTCGACGTCATGCTCGACCGCCATTTGCGCGGTTTCGCGCGGGATCTGGAACAAGGGTCCGGGGATCACTTCGAAGCCGAGGTCGGTGAACGCCGACGACACGAGGTTGGCGCCGCGGTCATGCCCGTCCTGGCCCATCTTGGCCACCATGATGCGCGGCTTGCGGCCGAGCCGATCCGCGACGGCGCGGGTGCCTTCTTCCGCCGCTTTCCAGCGCCCGTCGCGCCGCGCCGTGCCGTAGATCCCGCGCACCGGCTCGGGCTTGGTTCCGTAGCGCCCGAACGCCCGCTCGAGCGCATCCGAGATTTCGCCCAGCGTCGCCCGCGCCCGCGCCGCTTCGACGCTCAGCGCCAGCAGATTGGCATCGCCGCGCGCCCCGGCCTCCAGCGCCTCCAGCGCGGCGCGCACTTGTCGCTCATCCCTGCTCGCACGCACCTTTTCGATCCGCCCGATCTGGCTGGCGCGCACCTTGGCATTGTCGACCTCGAGAATGTCGACCGGCGGCTCGTTGTCGAGCCGGTAGCGATTGACCCCGACGATCACCGTCTCGCCGGTATCGACCTTCGCCGCCCGCGCCGCGGCCGCTTCCTCGATGCGGTGCTTGGGCAGTCCTTCGGCGACCGCCTTGGTCATTCCGCCATGGGCCTCGACCTCCTCGATCAGGGCCCAGGCTTTTTCCTCCAGCTCGCGCGTCAATTTCTCGACATACCAGCTGCCGCCCAAAGGATCGGCGACGGCGGTGACCCCGCTTTCCTCCGCCAGGATCAGTTGCGTGTTGCGGGCGATACGCGCGGAAAAATCGGTCGGCAGCGCGATCGCCTCGTCGAAGCTGTTGGTGTGCAGCGACTGCGTGCCGCCGAGCACCGCGGCCAGCGCCTCGACCGTGGTGCGGACGATATTGTTGTACGGGTCCTGCTCGGTCAGGCTGACGCCGCTGGTCTGGCAGTGGGTGCGCAGCATCTTCGACCGGTCGTTCTTGGCGCCGAGGTCAGTCATGATCCGGTGCCACAAAGTGCGCGCGGCGCGCAGCTTCGCGACCTCCATGAACAGGTTCATGCCGATGCCGAAGAAGAAGCTGAGGCGCCCCGCAAAGGCGTCAATCTCGAGCCCCTGCGTACAAGCCGCGCGCACATATTCCATGCCGTCGGCGAGCGTATAGGCGAGCTCCTGCACCGCCGTCGCCCCGGCCTCGTGCATGTGATAGCCGCTGATCGAGATCGAGTTGAACTTCGGCATCTCGCGCGCGCAATAGGCGATCACGTCGCTGACGATCCGCATGCTCGGCTCGGGCGGGTAGATGTAGGTGTTGCGGACCGCGAACTCTTTCAGAATGTCGTTCTGGATGGTGCCGGTGAGCTGCCCGTGCGGAACGCCCTGCTCCTCTCCGGCGACAATGAAAAAGGCCATGACCGGAAGCACCGCGCCGTTCATGGTCATGCTGACCGACATCTCGCCAAGCGGGATTCCGTCGAACAGCAATTTCATGTCCTCGACGCTGTCGATCGCCACGCCCGCCATGCCGACATCGCCCGCGACGCGCGGATTGTCGCTGTCGTAGCCGCGGTGGGTGGCGAGGTCGAAAGCGACGCTCAGCCCCTTCTGCCCCGCGGCGAGATTGCGGCGGTAGAAGGCATTGGACTCTTCCGCGGTCGAGAAGCCCGCGTACTGCCGGATGGTCCACGGCCGCCCGGCATACATCGTGGTATAGGGACCGCGCGTGAAAGGCGGCAGGCCCGGCCAGCCGCTGTCGATCCCCGCCGCGTCCTCCGGGCCGTAGACATTGGCGAGGCGGATGCCCTCGGCCGTCTCGCGCGTCAGGTCGCTGCCGCGCGACTCCTTCGCGGCGAGCTTTTCCCAGTCTTCGCGTTTGTCAGATGACATAAGCGGCACCGTGTACCCCGGCGAAGGCCGGGGTCCAGCCCAAAACGAAAAACGGCGCGGTTGCGCCGCCTGGGCCCCGGCCTTCGCCGGGGAACAGTCCGCTCAGCAGATCTGCTCGACCTCCAGGCTGCCCGGCGGAAGCGGCTTCAGCAGCTCCGCCGACGGCACTGCGGGGTCGAGCCAGCGCGCGAAATCCTGCGGCGCGAGCAAGGCGATCTGGCGGTGGTGGTACGGGCGCACGTCCTCGCTCGGTTCGGTGGTCAGAAGCGTGAAGGCCTCGCCGACCTTGGGATCGTTGCGGCACAATGCAGCGATGCCGAACAAGGGCGCGCCTTTCAGGCTGAAGCGCCACTTGTGCTTGCGCTTGGCCTTGGGGTCCTGGGGCGCGGTGAATTCGTAGAAGCCGTCGGCGATGGCGATGCACCGCCCTTCGGGGAAGTCCCGCCCGTCCGAGCGGAAATTGAACACCGGCTTCCCGCCGGGCCCCGGCCAGCTCCACCGCCGCACGACCAGCTCCGGCCCGTTGTCGCCACTGCGCACGATCGGCGCCGGGTCGGTGATGCAAATGTCTCTCGCCTGGAGGTTGGGCGCGCCTTCGGGAAACCCGAGCGGCATCTGCAGGTCGCTGAACACCCGCGCGACCTCGTCGACCGATTTGGTCTGGGTGTAGAGGTTGCACATTAGTGCGCCGGAGTTTCCATGATCTCGGTCAGCACCCCGCCCATGTCCTTCGGGTGCACGAAAAACACCAATGTGCCGTGCGCGCCGATGCGCGGCTCGCCGAGCACCCGCGCGCCTTTCTCTTCGAACTCGGCCTTGGCGGCGTGGATGTCGGGCACCTCGAAGCAGACATGATGCTGGCCGCCGAGCGGATTCTTCTCGAGGAATTTCACGATCGGCGAGTCCTGCCCGAGCGGCTCGATCAGCTCGATCTGGCTGTTGGGCGTATCGACGAAGCAGACGCGCACGCCCTGCGCGGGCAACTCGAACGGCGCCGCGTGCGGCTCCGCGCCGAACATGCGCTTATAGAGCGCAAGGCTCTGCTCGATCGACGGCGTGGCCACGCCGACATGGTTGAGGCGGCCGAGGGGCATTCCTTCCTCCGTCACCCTGAACGTGTTTCAGGGTCCATTGTGCGGACAATGCGCTGCCCTATGAACAAAATGGATGCTGAAACAAGTTCAGCATGACGGGGGTCGACTAGGGCTCGACCGTCACCTCGGTCGTCACCGAATTGGCGATGAAGCAGGCCTCGTGCGCCTTGTGGTGGAGCTCGGCGATGGTCGCTTCATCGGGAGCGTCGCCGCCCCAGGCGATGCGCGGGCGCAGCGTGACCCTGGTCATCGCCATCTTCCCGCCGTCGGCCTTGCCGAGCACGCCTTCCGCCTCATCGACATAGCTGTCGACCACCAGCCCCGCGCGCCGCGCGAAATCGATGAAGAACAGCATGTGGCAGGACGACAGCGAAGCGATGAACGCTTCCTCGGGATCGACGCCAGCAGGGTTGCCCCACGGCTCAGGGACGATGTGCGGGCTCGGGCCCGCCGGCACGGTCAGCCCGCCGTCGAAGCTCCACTCGTGCGCGCGGCTGTACTGCCCTTTTGTGAAGTCGCCCTCGCCGCGGGTCCAGCGGATGGTGGCGCTGTAGGTGCTCATTCGTTCATCCAGTTGCCAAACGACGTCTTCTGGAAGGCCTTTGTCGCTGCCGACCAGCACAGATATGCATAAATCACGGCGAAGCCGACAATGACGATGACTTCCCAATCAGATCGAATCCCGTCCAGACCCAAGACTATTGCGACTGCCAAAAAAGTTGCGCCTGAGAGGAGCTTTGGGGCTGTGGCAAAGGGGTTATCCATCTCTCGATACGCCTGTTCCGCCGCAAATTTGCGGCCGGACGCAATCGCCGAGTACAAGCCCACGTGAAAGGCAATTCCCCGGTCGACGATGTATAGCAGCCCTGCGAGGATTGCTGTCGCTAGCGCTGACTCCCACAAACCCATTTCAGTCGCACCTCACAGCGGAATGTTGTCGTGCTTCTTCCACGGGTTCTCGAGCTGCTTGTTCCTGAGCTTGCGCAGGCCCATCGCCACGCGGCGCCGCGTCGAATGCGGCATGATCACTTCGTCGATGAAGCCCTTGCTCGCGGCGACGAACGGGTTGGCGAAGCGCTCTTCATATTCGCGCGTCCGCTCGGCAATTTCCTCGGGCGTCTTCCCCCGGAAGATGATCTCGACCGCGCCTTTCGCCCCCATCACCGCGATCTCGGCGGTCGGCCAGGCATAGTTGAGGTCGCCGCGAAGGTGCTTTGACGCCATCACGTCGTAGGCGCCGCCATAGGCCTTGCGGGTAATGACGGTGATCTTGGGCACCGTCGCCTCGGCATAAGCGAACAGCAGCTTCGCGCCGTTCTTGATGATGCCGTTATGCTCCTGCGCGACGCCAGGGAGGAAGCCGGGCACGTCGACGAAGGTCAGGATCGGGATGTCGAAGGCGTCGCAAAAGCGGACGAAGCGCGCGCCCTTCTTACTGCTCGCGATGTCGAGCACTCCGGCGAGCACCATCGGCTGGTTGGCGACCACGCCGACGGTGCGCCCCTCGATGCGGATGAAGCCGATGATGATGTTCGCGGCATGCGCCGGCTGCAGCTCGAAGAAGTCGCCCTCGTCCGCCACCTTCCGGATCAGCTCGTGCATGTCATAGGGCTGGCTGGCGCTCGGCGGGATCAAAGTGTCGAGGCTGTCCTCGATGCGGTCGGCCGGGTCCTCGCTCGGCCGTTCGGGCAGGTCGTGGCGATTGCTGAGCGGCAGGAAATCGAAGAACTCGCGGGTCGCCAGAAGCGCGTCGATGTCATTCTCGAACGCGACGTCGGCAACGCCGGACTTGGTCGTATGGGTGACCGCTCCGCCAAGCTCGTCCTGCGTGACCACCTCGTTGGTCACGGTCTTCACCACCTCGGGGCCGGTGACGAACATGTAGCTGGAATCCTTCACCATGAAGATGAAGTCGGTCATCGCCGGCGAATAGACGGCGCCGCCCGCGCACGGGCCCATGATCAGGCTGATCTGGGGGATCACCCCCGAAGCGAGCACGTTGCGCTGAAACACCTCGGCATAGCCGCCGAGGCTGGCGACGCCTTCCTGGATGCGCGCGCCACCGCTGTCGTTGAGGCCGATCAGCGGCGCTCCGACCTTCATCGCCATGTCCATGACCTTGCAGATCTTCTGCGCGTGCCGCTCGCTCAACGAGCCGCCGAACACGGTGAAGTCCTGCGCGAAGACATAGACCAGGCGGCCGTTGATCGTGCCTGACCCGGTGACGACGCCGTCGCCCGGGATCTTCTGCTGGTCCATCCCGAAGTCGGAGCAATTGTGCTCGACGAACATGTCATATTCTTCGAAGCTTCCCGGATCGAGCAGCACGGACAAGCGCTCGCGCGCGGTCAGCCGGCCTTTCGCATGCTGCGCCGCAATGCGCTTCTCGCCGCCGCCGAGCCGGGCCAGCTCGCGCCGCTTTTCCAGTTCCTCGATCGTCGTCGCCAAGGCTGCGTCTCCCTTGGCGCCCGCTCCTTCCACGCGCGGTTCGTCGGGTCAATCGGGCGCACTGGCGCTGCTGCGGTGCAGCAAGGCGCAATTCCCATTAACATCGATCAGTGTTGCGGAACCGTAATGCCTCCAGCGCCGTTCATCCGCGGGCAACCAACAACACGGAGGTAAAACGCAAAATGCTGACTCGCGTCGGGGAGCCAGTAACGTCTGAAGCCGAGCCCTCGGCGCCGGATCCGGACTCCGCTACCCTCATTTGCTTTTCGCACCTGCGGTGGAACTTCGTGTTCCAGCGGCCGCAGCATCTGATGAGCCGCTTCGCCCGCGAAATGCCGGTGATCTTCTGGGAGGAACCGATGGACATCGGCCCCAAGGAGACCGCGTACCTCCAGGTGCGTGAGGCCGCGGATGCGCAGAACGTCCGGGTCGTCGTTCCGCACCTCCCGCAGGGCATGCCGGAAGAGGCGCGCGAAGCTGCGCTCAAGCGCCTTCTCGACGCCCATCTCGCGACCGTCCGCGGCCCCCTGGTCGCCTGGTATTACACGCCGATGATGCTGCCCTTTTCCAAACACGTCACACCGGACGTCACCGTCTATGACGCGATGGACGAGCTGTCGAAATTCAAGTTCGCGCCCGAGCATCTGCTCAGCTACGAGCAGGAGCTGATCGACCGCGCCGACGTGGTGTTCACTGGCGGCGCCAGCCTGTTCGAGGCGAAGAAGGACCGTCACCACAATGTCCACTGCTTCCCGTCGTCGGTCGACCGCGCGCATTTCTGCAAGGCGCGCGCGCGCCAGTTCGACCCGGCCGACCAGGAAGATTTGCCGCGCCCGCGGCTCGGCTTCTACGGGGTGATCGACGAGCGCTTCGACATCGAGCTGCTCGACCGGATCGCGCAGATGCGCCCGCACTGGTCGTTCGTGATGGTCGGCCCGGTGGTCAAGATCGCTCCCGAAGACCTGCCGAAGCGGCCCAACATCCATTATCTCGGAAGCAAGACGTACGAAGAACTGCCCTGCTACCTTTCGGGGTGGGACGTTGCGCTGATGCCGTTCGCGATGAACGAATCGACCGAGTTCATTTCGCCGACCAAGACGCCCGAATATCTCGCCGGCGGCAGGCCCGTGGTGTCGACGCCGGTGCGGGACGTGGTGCGCACCTACGGCGGCCTCGAAGGCGTCCAGATCGCGTCCACCGCGGACGAGTTCGTCGCCGCCTGCGAGCAGGCGCTCGAGCTCGCGCGCAAGCCCGAAAGCGGTTGGCTGGCGGAGGCCGATCTGATGCTGTCCGCGTCGAGCTGGGATGTGACCCAGGCGCGCATGTCGGGCCTGATCGCCGACGTGCTCGGGACGCGCAGCGCGGCTGGCACTCCGGCAATGCTGGTGGCGGCCGAATGAGCAGCCTCGAGCGCCGCGAGGGCCGCTATGACTATCTGATCGTCGGAGCCGGTTTTGCCGGCTCCGTTCTTGCTGAGCGGCTGGCGTCGCAGCACGGCGCGCGCGTCCTGCTGATCGACCGCCGGCCGCATATCGGCGGCAATGCCTATGACGAGCCGGACGAGGCCGGCATTCTCTATCACAAATACGGGCCGCACATCTTCCACACCAACAGCCAGCAGGTGTGGGATTATCTGTCGCAGTTCACCGAGTGGCGCCCGTACGAGCACCGCGTCCGCGCGGTCGTGCGCGGCCAGCTGGTGCCGATCCCGATCAACCGCACGACGCTCAACCAGCTGTTCGGGCTCGACCTTCAGACCGACGAGGAAGCGGCCGAATATCTCGCCTCGCGCGCCGAGCCGGTCGACGAGATCACGACCTCCGAGGACGTGGTCATCAATGCCGTCGGCCGCGAGCTCTACGAGCTCTTCTTCCGCGGCTACACGCGCAAGCAATGGGGCTTGGACCCGAGCGAGCTCGACAAGCAGGTGACCAGCCGCATCCCGACCCGGACCAACACCGACGATCGCTATTTCAGCGACACCTACCAGGCGATGCCGCTCCACGGTTACACCAAGATGTTCGAGAAGATGCTCGACCATCCGTTGATCGAGAAGCGGCTCGGCACGGACTTCCGCGACTTCAAGGATCGGGCCAACGAGATCGCCGACCACATCATCTATACCGGGCCGATCGACGAATATTTCGACTTCCGCTTCGGCAAGCTGCCCTACCGCAGCCTCAAGTTCGACCACCAGACGCTCGACCAGGAATGGCACCAGCCGGTCGCGGTGGTGAACTATCCGGACGAGCAGGTGCCCTACACGCGCATCAGCGAGTATAAGCATCTCACCGGACAGCAGGCGCCGGTGACGACGATCACCTATGAATATCCGTCGGCCGAGGGCGATCCTTATTATCCGATCCCGCGGCCCGAGAACCAGGCGCTGTTCAAGAAATATGAGGCGCTGGCCGACGAGACCGAGGGCGTGACCTTCGTCGGGAGGCTCGCCACCTACCGCTATTACAATATGGACCAGATCGTCGGCCAGGCACTGGCGGCCTTCCGCCGCATGGACGATAGGCGCAAGCATGAAAGGCCGCCGGCGACGGCGGTTGCAGCCGAATAATGACTGCCGCTCCACCGCTGGAGCTGTGGGGCGGGGTCGAGTGTACCGTCGTCCGGATCGGCGACGAGTTCCGCAACCAGCTCGTCGAGACCGGTCATGCCGCGCGCATGAGCGATCTCGACGCCATGGCCGAGCTCGGGGTCAAGGCGGTCCGCTATCCCATCGTGTGGGAAACGGTCGCCCCCGAAACTCCGACCGAGCTCGACTTTTCATGGCACGACAAGCGGCTCGAGCGGCTGCGCGAGCTCGGCATCCGCGTCATCGGCGGGCTTGTCCACCATGGTTCGGGCCCGCGCTACACCAGCCTGCTCGACCCTCAATTCCCGCATCTGCTCGCCGATTATGCGGCCAGGGTCGCGCGCCGCTATCCCTGGATCGACACCTGGACGCCGGTCAACGAGCCGCTGACGACTGCGCGTTTCTCGTGCCTGTACGGACACTGGTACCCGCACACGCGCGATATCGAGTCGATGTTCCTCGCGCTCGCCCATGAATGCCATGGCACGCTGCTGTCGATGCGGGCGATCCGCGACATCGTCCCGGATGCGCAGTTGCTGGTGACCGAGGATCTCGGCAAGACCTTCTCGACGGAGAAGCTGGCCTATCAGGCCGCGCACGAGAACGATCGCCGCTGGCTGAGCCTCGACTTGCTCGACGGACGGCTCGCGCCGGGCCACGCCTTTTACAATTGGCTGTTGAAGAGCGGGGTGACCGAAGCGGCCCTGCAGGATCTCGCGTCAGGCGAGGGCAAGCCCGACATCATCGGCATCAACCATTATCTGACCAGCGAGCGTTTCCTCGATCATCGCGTCGAGCGCTACCCGGACGTCGAGCCGGGCTCGAACGGCATCGACGTCTATTGCGACGTCGAAGCGGTCCGCATGTCTCACCTCAAGCACGAGGTCGGGCCGGCGAAGCGCCTTCGTGAAGCATGGGAGCGATATCAGATCCCCCTCGCCTATACCGAAGTTCACCACGGCTGCAGCCGCGACGAGCAGCTGCGCTGGCTGGTCGAGGTGTGGCGTGCGTGCGAGAAGGAACGCAAGCGCGGCGCCGATATCAGGGCGGTCACCTTGTGGTCGATGTTCGGCGCGGTGGACTGGCGCTCGCTCCTCACCCGTCGCGAGAACATCTACGACCCAGGCGTTTTCGATACTCGCGGCGGCGATCCGCGACCGACGCTCATCGCCAAGGCCGCCGCGAAGCTCGGCCGCGGCGAGAAGCTCGACCATCCCGTTCTCGACCTGCCCGGCTGGTGGCGCCGGCCCGGCCGCTGCTACGGCCGGCCGTCATTCGAGATGCTTCCGCGCGACTGCAGCAAGGCGCGCCCAATTCTCATTACCGGCGCCACGGGCACGCTCGGCCAGGCCTTCGCGAAGATTTGCGCGCACCGCGGGCTGCCCCATGTGCTCACCAGCCGCGCCGAGCTCGACATCTGCAACGAAGAGTCGATCGCGGCGGCGCTCGAGCGGTTCAAGCCTTGGGCGGTCATCAACGCCGCCGGCTTCGTGCGCACGTGGGAAGCCGATGCGAAGTTCGACGAATGCCTCGCCGCCAATGCGACCGGGCCGGAGCTGCTCGGACGCGCCTGCAAGGCGGCGGGTATCCCGCTGGTCACTTTCTCGTCCGACCTGGTGTTCGACGGCAAGGCGGGGCGTCCTTATGTCGAGCCTGACCGCCCGGCGCCGGCCTGCGCCTATGGCAAGAGCAAGGCCGAAGCGGAGCAGCGGCTTCTTTCCCTCGATGCCGACGCCCTCATCATCCGCACCAGTGCGTTCTTCGGCCCTTGGGATCGCTACAACTTCCTCTTCAACACGGTCGAGCGGCTGCGCCGCGGCGAAGACGTGCTTGCCAGCGACAAGACCGTTGTTTCTCCGACCTATGTGCCGGAGCTCGTGCAAGCGACGCTGGACCTGCTGCTCGACCAGGAAAAGGGGATTTGGCACCTGACCAACCAGGGCGCGGTCAGCTGGCACGACCTCGCCTGCGAGATTGCCGACCGGGCGAAGCTCGACTCCGCGCGGATCATCGCGCCCGAACAAGAAGAAGAGCCGTGCGACACAAGCCTGTCGAGCACTCGCGGGCTATTGCTGCGCCCGCTCGATCGCGCCCTCGACGATTTCGTTCAGCAGGCGCGAAGCGCGATTACCCCCTAAATCTCTGATACGAAGCTGCTAATCTGGTCGCCGGGACTCGGGCGAAAAGGACGGACGTGAGCTTCGACCAGGATTATGACGCGGCCGCGCTCATGGGCGGCCTCTACGGCGACGGGATCATCGCGCTGAAGGGCGCCTTCGCGCCCGATTGGGCCGACCAGCTCTACCAGGACATCATGGCCTTGTTCGAGGAGGCGAAGGCGGTGCCCGGCGGCGCGCTGCCGCGCGGCCCCGAACGCTGGTACGTCGAGGTGCAGCCCGAGCGGATCGGCGGCTTCGTTGACATCGCCACTCACCCCTGGTTCGTCGCGGTGTGCGAAGCGGTGCTCGGGCCGCAGTACAAGATCGTCGAGATCGGCTTCGATATCCCGTTCCCGGGTGCCCAGGACCAGCCGTGGCACCGCGACTTTCCGGCGCCGCCGGCGACGCTCGAGGGCCGCCGCCTCAACTCGCTCGCCTTCAACCTCACCACGGTCGATACGCGGCCCGAGCATGGCGCGTTCGAGATTGCGCTTGGAACGCAGTGGGACGACATCCGCGGCTCCCGCGACGACATGTTTCCGCCCAGGGAATTGTGGCCTCGCTATATCGAGCGCGCGGTGCCCAAGCTGCCGCAGCGCGGCGACATTTCGGCGCGCTCGGCCCTGACGATCCATCGCGGCACTGCCAATCGATCGAACGAGCCCCGCCCGGTGCTAGTGGTCGGCGTCGACGCACCCGACGCGTCCAACTCCAACCACCATGATCTGCAGGTCACGCGCGCCTATCTCGAATCGCTTCCGGCGAGGGTGCGCGATCATCTGATCTATCGCGTCGCCGACGAGCTGGAGCCGGTCATCCAGCACCACGTGATCGAAGGCCTGCTCGAGGGCGAATATTGATTCCTGCCGGGACGGCAGTCCGCACACTCCTGCGTTGAACCTTAACCCGGATTCGCGCTTTCTCGCCCTGAAGGAGATTTCAGCTGACGATGCGCCAGAATTGGCCGGAGCGCTTGTGGCTGGTCCGTCATGGGCAGAGCCAGGGCAATGTCGCGCGCGACGCGGCGGACGAGGCCGGCGCGCACGAGATCGACATCGACCTTCGCGACGTCGATGTGCCGCTATCGTCGCTCGGCGTCGACCAGGCCAAGGCCGCGGGCCGCTGGTTTGCCGCGCTGCCGCGCGGCGAGCGGCCCGAGATCATCCTGTCCTCGCCCTACGTCCGGGCGCGGCAGACGGCGGAAATCATCTGCAAGGAGGGCGCGCTTGCCGGCGGCCCCGCCCGGACCATCGTCGACGAGCGGCTTCGCGAGCGCGAATTCGGAATCTTCGACCGGCTGACCACGCTCGGCATCCGCGACCGTTTCCCGGAGGAAGCCGAGCACCGCCGGCGGCTCGGCAAATTCTATCATCGCCCGCCCGGCGGCGAGAGCTGGGCCGACGTGATCCTCCGGCTCCGCTCGATGCTCAACACGATCAATCTTCATTATTGCGACCGGCGCGTGCTCGTCGTCTGCCACCAGGTCGTCGTGCTGTGCATGCGCTACATTTTGGAAGAGCTCGACGAGCATCAGATCCTCGGCATCGACAAGGAAGCCGACGTGCTCAACTGCGGCATTTGCGCCTATGACTTCGAGCCGGACGCCAAGGGGCTTTGCGTGCCGCAGCTGTCGCTGTGGAACCACGGCGCTCCGCTCGAGGCCGAAGGCGCGCCGAAGACGTCGGCGCCGGATGCGATGGCCGGGACCCGATGAACAGCGCGCCGCTCGACCGCGCCGCGCTCGACCTGCATCCGCTGCCCGCCGTCGTCGACGGCGACAAGGAAACCAAGGGGCGGGTCCTGATCCTCGCCGGGAGTACTGCCGTGCCCGGCGCCGCGCTTCTCGCCGCGCACGGCGCGCTGCGCGCCGGGGCCGGGAAGCTGCGCATCGCCACGGTCGAAAGTGCGGCGATGCAGCTCGCCGTGGCGATGCCCGAAGCGATGGTGTTCGCGCTTCCGGAGACCAGAGAGGGGGCGTTTGCGCACGACGCGCTGCCCGCGATTTGCGACGCAATCGCCGACGTCGATGCGGTGGTCGCGGGGCCCGGCGTCAAGCGCTCGCCGACCTGCAAGCGCATCGCCGAACTGCTTCTCGAAGCCCCCGCCGCGGTCGCACTCGACGTCGCCTTTCTGCGCACCCTCGAGCCCCTCCACGAACGCGAGCTGCGGCGAGCGAAGATGCCGATCCTCTTGCCCAACGGGGACGAGCTGGCTTCGCTGCTCGACTGCGACCCCGCCGCCGTGGCCGCCAATCCGGCCGGCTGCGGCTTGCGTGCGGCCGAGCTCTATCGCTCGGTGATCCTGGTCAAGGGCGTGACCAGCCATGTCGTGACGCCGCAAAAGCAATGCTGGACCTACGACGGCGGCGCGCCGGGACTCGGCGTGTCGGGGAGCGGTGACGTCCTCGCCGGAATTGTCGGCGGCTTGCTCGCTCGGGGCGCCGAGCCGCTCCATGCCTTGCTCTGGGCGGTCTGGCTTCACGGGGAAGCCGGATCCGCCCTCGCACGGAAAGTCGGCCCGATCGGTTTCCTCGCCCGCGAAATCGCGGCGGAGATCCCGGCCCTACTGCCGCGCTGAGCTCTTCTGGTAACGATCGAGCTCGTCGCCGATCAGCCGGACGACGTGGAGAACATTGGTCGACCCCGCGGTGGCGAACGGGATCCCGGCCATGACGATCACCCGCTCTCCGCCCTTGGCGATCTGGTGGCGAAGCGCCATGCGCTTGGCCTTCTCGACCATTTCCTCGAAGCTCGACACGTCGCGCGTGTGAACCGCGTGGACTCCCCACAGCAGGCCCATCCGCCGCGCCGTGTTGATCGACGCGCTCATCGCCAGCAGCGGGACCGGCGGGCGCTCCCGCGCGATCCGCCGAGCGGTCGAGCCGGAGCTCGTGTAGCAGATCATCGCCGTCGCCGAGATCGTCCCCGCGATCTGCCGCGCCGAGCTGGCAAGCGCGTCGGCGGTCGTCGGCTCGACCTCGGTCTGGGTGAAATGCACTCGCGCCTGGTAGGAAGGGTCTCTCTCGACGCTCGCGGCGATGCGGTTCATCATCTGCACCGCTTCGCACGGATATTGCCCCGACGCGCTTTCCGCCGAGAGCATGACCGCGTCGGCGCCGTCGTAGATCGCCTTGGCGACGTCGCTGACTTCGGCTCGCGTCGGTGTCGGCGAGGTGACCATCGACTCCAGCATTTGCGTTGCAACCACCACCGGCTTTCCAAAATGGCGGGCGGTCGCGACGATCCGGTTCTGGAGCGGCGGCACGGCTTCGGGCGGAAGCTCGACGCCGAGGTCCCCGCGGGCCACCATCACCGCGTCCGCCAGCGCGATGATGTCGTCGAGCCGGTCGATCGCCGCGGGCTTTTCGATCTTCGCGAGCAGCGCTGCCCGATCGCCGATGATCGAACGCGCTTCGGCCACGTCCTCCGGCCGCTGCACGAAGGACAAGGCGACCCAGTCGGCGCGTTGCTCGAGCGCGAATTCGAGGTCGGAGCGGTCCTTGTCGGTCAGCGCCGGGATCGGCACGACCACATCGGGCACGTTCACGCCCTTATTGTCCGAAACGCGCCCGCCGACCTTCACTTCGGTGACGATCTGGCCCTCGTCGGCGTCGATTACGTTCAATCTGACCTTGCCGTCGTCGATCAGGATGTTGGTTCCCGGCTCAACCGCCTCGAACAGCTCGCTATGAGGCAGCTGCACACGGCGGCTGTCGCCGGCGCCGGCATCACGATCGAGGACGAAGCGCTCGCCCTTTTCGAGCATTGCGGCGCCGCCTTCGAACTGGCCGACGCGCAGCTTGGGACCCTGGAGATCGAACAGGATCGTCGTTGGCCTGTGGAACTCCTTCTCGAGCGCGCGAATGGCGGCGACCAGCTTCGCCTTCTGCTTGCGGTCGCCGTGGCTCATGTTGATTCGAAACGCGTCGGCTCCGGCAAGCATCAGCTTGCGCACCATGCGTGCGTCGGCGGAAGCCGGGCCGAGGGTCGCGAGGATTTTGACCTTGCGCGATCGGGGAGAAAAAGTTTCGCTCACCCCGCCAGCACTTAGCTGCTTGATGTGGCGGTTCAACCCGCTACAGCCCGCGGTCACACGTCAAAGCGGAGTTCATGAAGATGGCGGAAGGCACCGTCGCGGCCGATCAGCTGCGGCTGTTCATCGAGCGGATCGAACGCTTGGAGGAGGAGAAGAAGGGCATCGCGGACGACATTCGCGACGTCTATGCCGAGGCAAAGGCCAACGGCTACGACCCCAAGATCATGCGCATGGTCGTGCGCCTGAGGAAGATGGAGACGCACACGCGCCAGGAGCAGGATGCGGTGCTCGAAACCTATCGCGCGGCGATCGGCTGCTGAGCTAAGGACGGTCAATGGCGGGCCATTCCAAATTCAAGAACATCATGTACCGCAAGGGGGCGCAGGATAAGAAGCGCTCGGCCCTCTTCTCCAAATTGAGCCGCGAAATCACCGTCGCGGCCAAGATGGGCCTGCCCGACCCGGACGCGAACGCGCGGCTGCGCGCGGCAGTGATCGCCGCTCGCGCCCAGTCGATGCCGAAGGACAATATCCAGCGCGCGATCGACAAGGCATCCGGCTCCGATGCCGAAAATTACGAGGAGATCCGCTACGAAGGCTTTGGCCCCGGCGGCGTCGCGCTGATCGTCGAAGCACTGACGGACAACCGCAATCGCACCGCCACGAATGTGCGCACGATCTTCTCCAAAAATGGCGGAAATCTCGGCGCGAGCGGCAGCGTCAGCCACGGCTTCGAACGCCTCGGCCTGATCGAATATCCGGCCTCGGCCGGCGATGCGGACAAGGTGCTGGAGGCCGCGATCGAGGCCGGCGCCGAGGACGTCGAGAGCGACGAAGACGGCCACCGCATCTGGACCAGCGTCGAGAATTTGCACGAGGTCGCGCGCGGCCTCGAGACGATGCTCGGCGAGGGGGAAGGGGCAAAGCTGGCGTGGAAGCCTTCGACCGAGGTCGAGGTCCGCGGCGACGACGCCGCGAGCCTCATGAAGCTGATCGACGCGCTCGAAGAAGATGACGACGTCCAGACCGTCTGGGGCAATTACGACGTGCCCGAGGAAGAGCTGGAGAAGCTTGCCTAGGATCCTCGGCCTCGATCCCGGCCTCGGCACCACGGGCTGGGGACTGATCGAAGCCGAGGGGAACCGCCTCGCCCATATCGCCAACGGGCAGCTCAAGACCGACCCTGCTGATGCCCTGCCGCGCCGCCTCGCCGCGCTCGCCGACCAGCTCGAGGCGCTCATCGCCGAGCACGGGCCGGATGCCGCCGCCGCCGAGGAAGTGTTCGTCAACAAGAACCCGCAATCGACGCTCAAGCTCGGCCAGGCGCGCGGAGTGGCGTTGATGTGCGCCGCCCGCCGCGGCATCGAGGTCGGCGAATATTCGCCGGCGCTGGTCAAGAAAGCGGTGGTCGGCACGGGAAGCGCCGAAAAGGCGCAGGTCCATGCGATGGTCTCGCGGCTGCTGCCCGGCATCAACATCGCCGGCTCCGATGCCGCCGACGCGCTCGCCGTCGCGATCACCCACGCGCATCATCTGGCGACCGCGCGGCGCATCCGTTGATCCGTCATTGCGAGGCTCCGGAGGAGCCGCGGCAATCCAGCTGGATTGCTTCGCTACGCTCGCAATGACAGGGTGCAGCCAAGATGATCGCCCGCCTCTCCGGAACCCTGGCCGAAACCAGCGCCGACGGCGCAGTGATCCTCGTCGGCGGCGTCGGCTACCTCGTCCAGCTCAGCGGCAAGACGCTCGCCGCGCTGGGCCCGATCGGCAGCGATGTGATGCTGCTGACCGAGCTTCAGGTGCGCGAGGATGCCTGGACCCTGTTCGGCTTCGGCAATCCGCAAGAGCGTGATGCCTTCCGCGCCTTGACCGGCATCCAGGGCGTTGGCGGCCGCCTCGCGCTCGCGATCCTCTCCATCCTCTCGCCCGACGAGCTCGCCCGCGCTGTCGCGCAGGGCGACAAGGCGATGATCGGCCGCGCCAATGGCGTTGGCCCCAAGCTCGCCGCGCGCATCGCCAACGAGCTTCAGGGCAAGCTTGGCGTCACCGGCCTCGGCGCCGCAGCACCCGCCCCGCGCGCCGGAGCCGCGGCCGACGCGCTCAGCGCCCTCGCCAACCTCGGCTTCAAGCCCGCCGAAGCCAGCGCCGCCGTCAACGCCGCCCAGGACGAGCTCGGCGAGGACGTCGGCCTTGATGCTTTGGTCCGGCTGGCCCTGAGAAAGGCCGCGAAATGATCGACATCCTGTTCGCGCTGGCGGCCGCGCAGGCCGCCGGGCCGCCGATCATCGACATGCACCTCCATGCCCGGCGCGTCGGTTATACGGGCACGGACCCGATGCCGATGTGCACGCCGTTTCGGATCATGCCGCGCAGCGACCCGAAGAACGGCGTCCTCGAAGGTATGGAGATGAACGGCGCTCCCTGCGATGCGCCGGTGCCCGCCGCCAAGTCCGACGCCGAAGTGCTCGCAGGCACCATTCGGGAAATCGAGGCGAACAACATTTTCGGCGTGCTGAGCGGCGAGCCGGCGCTGGTCGAGCAATGGCTGGCAGCGAGCCCGCGCTTCATGCCCGCGATCGACTATCGCCTGCCCGGGACGCCCAGCCAAGCGCATGTCGCGCCTAAGTCACTCGATCAGCTCCGCGCCCTTCACCGTGCGGGCAAGCTGACCGTGATCGGCGAGATCATGGCTCAATATGAAGGAGTGCCGGTCGACGATCCGCGCATGGACCCATTATGGGCTCTTGCAGCCGAACTGGACGTGCCTGTCGCAATTCACATGGGCCCAGGCGAGCCAGGAGAACCTTATACGAACGGTGGCGCATACCTCGCCGCCTTGAGCGATCCACTCCGCTTGGAAAGCGTACTGAAGAAATATCCCAAGCTGCGCGTCTCGCTGATGCACGCGGCCTACCCCCATGCCGATCGCCTTCGTGCGCTGCTGTTCAATTATCCCCACGTCTACGCCGAGATCGGCAGCATCGTTTATACCGAGCCGCGGCCGGCCTTTTACGCCTTCCTCAAGGAGATCGTTGACGCTGGCTATGGCGATCGGATTCTTTTTGGCTCCGATCAGATGATCTGGCCCGGTGTCATCAGCCGCGCGGTCCAGGCGATCGAGGAAGCGCCCTTCCTGACGCGTGAGCAGAAGCGCGATATTTTCTACAACAATGCCGCGCGCTTCCTCCGCCTGCCCCAGGCGACGATCGATCGCCACCACGGGCGGGTCCGGTGACCACCCGCGCGGCCTCGTGCCGATGCGGCCAGCTGCGCGCCACGGCGAGCGGCGAACCCGTGCGAGTCTCGGTCTGCCATTGCCTCGATTGCAAGAAACGCTCGGGCAGCGCGTTCGCGGTGCAGGCTCGCTGGCCAAGCGCGCACGTCACCATCGAAGGCCGCGCCAAGACCTTCGTCAACATTGCCGACAGCGGCAATCGCATCACCTTCCACTTCTGCCCCGAATGCGGGTCGGACGTGCATTATGAGATCGACGGCAAGTTCGACGGGCTGGTGGCGATCCCCCTGGGCGCCTTCCACGACCCTTATTCGCTCACTCCGCGCTTCTCGGTGTGGGAGGAGCGCAAGCACGACTGGGTCGAGATTTCAGGCGAGGTCGAGCACTCGCACTAGGCAGCGTCAGCCGCCCCAGGCCTCGCGGTAGACGCGCAGGAAATTGCCGCCCATCAGCTTCTCGAGCCGCCCCGTGCTCCAGCCGCGCCGGGCAAGGTCGCCGACGAAGCGCCGATAGCGGTCGACGCTGTTATAATCGGCGACAAGAGGATAGACGCCAACCGCTTCGCCCGGCGCAGCGATGCCCTGGCGGATGCGCTCGAGCTGCCATGTCTCCAGCCGCTTCTTGGTCGCTTCGTCGAGCGTCGTCGGCAGAGGGCCATTGTCGGTACCGATTCCGACATGATCTTCGCCGACCAGGTTGGCGACATGTTCGACATGCCTCAGAACGTCCTCTCCCCGGGGCCGGCTGTCGAGCGTCAGGAACGGCATGAAATAGACGCCGACGACCCCGCCTTTGTCGGCGACCATCTTCATCGTCTCGTCGGCCGTGTTGCGCGGATGGTCGGTCAGTGCCCGCGCCGCGGTATGGCTGATCACCAGTGGGCGCTTTGCCTGCGCCGCCGCCTCGGCCATCGTCCGCGCGCCGCCGTGGCTGAGGTCGAGCAGCAGCTTTTCCGCCTCGATCCGCTCGATCGTCGCGCGGCCGAGCTTGGTCAGGCCGCCGTTGCGCGGCTCGAGCGCGCCGTCGCCAGCGAGATTGGCGTTGTTGTAGGTCAGCTGGACGGTCATCACCCCGTCCTTTTTCATCTGCGCAAGGCGATCGAGCTCGGGCCCGACCATCGACGTGTCCTGCGTCCCGAGAACGACGCCCATCTTGCGCGCGCGCTTGGCTTTCAGGATGTCGGCGGCGCTTCGCACCAGCAGCAGCCTGTCGGGGTTCGCGGCAAGGATATTCTTCTTCTGGCCAATCCCCTTTTGATAGTCGCTCCACGGGTCGGGGAGATTGCCGACCGGCATCACCGTGTCGCGGACCATCGTCACGCCGGTCGCGACCATCTCGGCCCAGGCGCGGTCGCTCAGGCGCAATTGCCCTGGGGGCCCGTAGGGATCGCCGATCCCGCCCAGCGCATCGATGACGATCGCGCGGTCGTACCAGCCGGCCGTCGTGCCGCGCTGAGCAAGCGCGGGCGCCGATGCTATCACCGCCGCGCTGCCCGCCAGCAGGGCCCTTCTGTCGAGTTTCATCGCCGCCCCTACCCCCAATCCTCGAAATTGCTGTCCTACAGGCCTGTCGATATGCATCATGGCACGATGCGCGTCGCCGTCCACCCCCGGGCACCAGCCGATCCTTGCTCCTCGCGCGTACGCGGGCGTGCATGCGCGCGTAGAACTGTCAACATTGGCAACTTTCGCGGACCGTATGGCGACTGATCCCGCCCGCATCACGACGCCGGAACGGACAAGCGAGGACGCCGACGCCGCGCTGCGCCCGAAGAGCCTCGACGAGTTCATCGGCCAGCAGGCGGCACGGGAAAATCTGCGCGTGTTCGTCAGCGCCGCGAAAAGCCGCGGCGAGGCGCTGGACCATGTGCTGCTGCACGGGCCGCCGGGCCTCGGCAAGACCACGCTCGCCGGCATTCTCGCTCGCGAAATGGGGGTCGGCTTTCGCGCCACCTCGGGGCCGGTGATCGCCAAGTCGGGCGATCTTGCCGCCTTGCTCACCAACCTCGAGGACGGCGACGTCCTGTTCATCGACGAAATCCACCGCCTCAACCCCGCGGTCGAGGAAGTGCTCTACCCGGCGATGGAGGACCGCGCGCTCGACCTGATGATCGGCGAAGGCCCGTCAGCGCGCTCCGTACGGATTGAGCTTCCGCGCTTCACGCTGATCGGCGCGACGACGCGGCAAGGTCTCCTGACCACGCCGCTGCGCGACCGCTTCGGGATTCCGGTCCGGCTCAACTTCTACACTGTCGAAGAGCTCGAGCAGGTCGTGCGGCGCGCCGCGCGGCTGCTCGGCGTCAATCTCACCGACGACGGCGCAACGGAAATCGCCCGCCGCTCGCGCGGGACCCCCCGCATTGCCGGCCGGCTGCTGCGCCGCGTGCGCGATTTTGCTTTTGCGTCGGGCTCCGACAGCATCACCGCCGAGGTCGCCGACAAAGCGCTGTCGCGGCTCGAAATCGATGCGCTGGGCCTGGACGCGATGGACCGGCGCTATCTGACGATGATCGCCGATCTCTACGGCGGCGGACCGGTCGGCGTCGAAACGCTCGCCGCCGGCCTCAGCGAACCGCGCGACACGATCGAGGACGTGATCGAGCCCTTCCTCATTCAGCTGGGCCTCATCGCGCGGACGGCACGGGGGCGTTGCCTCAACGGCCGCGGCTATGCCCACCTCGGGCTGCCGGTGCCCCAAGGCAGCCAGAGCACATTGTTCGACAACGGAGCCACGTCCCAATAATGCGCGCCTTAATGCTGACCGCCGCCGCGGCAATCGCGGTCATCTCCGCCCCCGCCTCCGCACAGCCGCGAGGACAAGCCCCGGCGCCGTCGCAGGTCCCGGTCGCAGCCCCCGATTACTCGAAGGATTCCGCCTGGCTTTGCCTGCCAGGACGCAAGGACGTCTGCTCGACGCCGCTGCCGACCACTGCGCTCAGCCCCAACGGCTATGGCTCGACGGGCCTCAGCACGGTCGCGGCCAACCCGCCGGTGGACTGCTTCTACGTCTATCCGACCGTGTCGCGCGATCCGGGCCTGAACAGCGACCTCATCGTCGCTGAGGAGCGGGCCGCGGCCGAAGGGCAGTTCGCGCGCTTCGCAGGCGTCTGCCGCACCTTTGCGCCGATCTACCGGCAAATGACCGTCGCTTCGATCGCCGCCTTTGCGGCCGGAGCGGACATTACCGCTGCGGGAGAGCTCGCCTATCGCGACGTCGCTGCTGCCTGGCGCAACTATCTCGCCACCCGCAATGGAGGACGGCCGTTCGTGCTGATCGGCCACAGCCAGGGCAGCCTCATGTTGCAGCAGTTGATCGCGCGGGAGATCGAGACCAATTCCGCCGTCGCCGCGCGCATGAGGCTCGCGATCATCCCCGGCTTCAACGTGCTCGTCCCGCAGGGCAAGCTGGTCGGCGGCACGTTCCAGAAGACGCCGCTGTGCAGCCGTCCCGGCGAAACCGGCTGCGTGATCAGCTATGTCAGCTTCCGCGACCGGAATCTGCCTCCGCCGGGCGCGATCTTCGGCATTGCCTCCGCGCCCGGAATGACCGTCGGCTGCGTTAATCCCGCGCGGCCGGGGTCGAAGGATTGGGAGAGGCTCGACAGCTATTGGTTCACTCGCTCGGCGCTTCCGGTCCCCGGTGGCCCGATCCAATGGTCGAGCGAGGGCCAGCCCCCCACTCCTTACGTCCGCACCGAAGGGCTGGTTTCGGGCAAATGCGTTAATGAGGGCCCGCGCGGCTATCTGGCGATCCGGACCAACTACCGGCCGGGCGAAAAATGGACCAGCCGCGTTGGCGGCGAAGTCGGAATGCTCGGCATGTTCGTCCCCGGCTGGGGCATGCACCTGTCCGATGTTCCCGCGGCGCACGGGGACCTGATCCGCCTGGTCGGCGACCTCGGCGCGGCGAGGTGAGTTCCGCGTTCGACACCCCGTATCGCGGCGGCTTCGTCGGCAACGAACATCGCTTCGCGATCAGCGTCTATTTCGAGGACACCGACGCCTACGGCATCGTCTATTATGCCAATTATCTGAAGTATATGGAGCGCGCGCGCTCGGACATGATCCGTGCCGTCGGCGTCGACCAGGTGGCCGAGCTCGCGCGCTCGGGCAGCGCTTACGCAGTGGTCGAGGTGGCGATCAAATACCGCCGCCCGGCACGACTCGGCGACGACATCCTCGTCGTCAGCACGGTCGATGAAGTCCGGGCCTCGTCGGTCCACATTCAGCAGCGAGTCATGCGCGGAACGGAACTGCTCACCGATGCGCGGTTGACGGCGGCCTTTCTCGACGGCGAGGGCAGGCCGCGGCGCCAGCCGCTCGAATGGGTCGAGAAGTTCAGGCAGATCACGACGGGACAATGAGGGCAAATATTCTGAAGATTCCGCTGATCGCGGCGCTCGCGTCCGCTGCGGTGGCAGCCGTCGCCCAGCAGGCGGAGCCGGGCGTCCCCGCAGCGACCGTCATCGCCATTCCGCCGATGACCACTCCGGACACCGGCACCCGCGGCAACGAGATGCTCGCCATCGCCTGGCAGGCGACGCAGATCATCGAGGCGGACCTGCGCCAGACGTCGGAGCTTGTCCCGCTGAAGCCCGACCAGAAAGACTATTATTCCTATCCCGAAGTGACCGCGCCCTCTTTCTCGACTTGGCGGGCGAAGGGCGCCAGGGCCCTGGTCACCGGATTTGTGCAGATGCGATCCGACGGCCGCCTGACCTTCGGCTGCTACGTCTACGACATCGACAAGCGCCGCGAGCTTGCCCGAAGGGGCTTCGTCGTCGCTGCCAACGACGTCCGCCGCGCGGCCCACAGATGCTCGTCGCTCGCCTATCAGGCGGTCACCGGCTCGCCGGCGAATTTCGACACGCGCATCGCCTACGTCGCCGAAACAGGCACGCCGGGCAATATCGTCAAGCGCATCGCGCTGATGGACAGCGATGGCCGCAATCACAGCTATTTGACGGCCGGCGACACATTGGTGCTGACGCCGCGGCTGTCGCCGAGCGCGAACCGCATCGCCTACGTCAGCTTCAGCGAAGGCTCGCCGCAGGTGCGCTTGATCGACCTCGCGACGAACCAGCAGTCGGCGCTGATCCCGACGCAGACGACCAGTTTCGCGCCGCGCTTCTCGGCCGACGGGAACCGCATCCTCTTCTCAATGATGCAGGGCCCCAATTGCGACATTTACGTCGTCAACGCGGCGGGCGGCCCGGCGCAGCGGCTGACCACTGCGCCCGGCATCGACACCGGCGGCAGCTTCTCCCCCGACGGACGCCAGATCGTGTTCGAGAGCGATCGATCGGGCACGCAGCAGCTGTATGTGATGAACGCGGACGGATCGGGCCAGCGCCGGATCAGCTTTGGCGGCGGAGTCTACGCGGCTCCCGAATGGAGCCCCGACGGGCAGTGGATCGCCTTCACCCATAGGGGCCCGTACGGCCGCCGGATCGGCGTGATGAAGGTCGACGGCAGCGAAGAGCGGCTGCTGACGACCGGCCCCAACGACGATAGCGCGAGTTGGGCCGCGAGCAGCCGCGAGCTGTTGTTTCAGCGTCCCGACCAGACGGGCCGGCCCGGCCTGTTCCGGATCGGCCTCGACGGCAGCGCTCCTCGGCAAATGACCATTCCCCAGCCGGGCTCGGACCCCGACTGGTCGGGCGCGACGGAGTGACGCGGATGCGCAAAACCCTCATCCTCCTGCTCGCCGCTACCCTGATCGCGGGGCCGGCCGCGGCCCAGCTGCGGCTTCCGGTCGTCGGTCAGCGCCAGCCGGCGACCCCGCCGGTGCCCCTGATCGACCTGCTCCGCGCCGAGTTCGCGGCCCAGTCCGGCGGCACCACCGTCTATTTCGGTGGCAACAGCAGCGTGCTCGGTCCTCCGGCAAGGACTGTGCTAGCGGCGCAGGCCGCGTGGCTGCGCCGTCATCCGGAGGTCGTCGTGCGGGTAGAGGGGTATGCGGATCCGGGCGACACGCGCGATCATGCGCTGGCGATCGGCGCCCGGCGCGCAGAGGAAGTGCGGAATTATCTGATCCTGCTCGGAGTGCCCGCGGCGCAAATCGGCGCGACGACCTGGGGCAAGGAGCGTCCGGGCCCCGGCCGCGCCGTCACCGTCCTGGTGCGTTAAGCCGCGCGGCGCTGGTAGCCGGTCGCCGCCAGCCAGGCGCGCGCCTGGCGCTGCGCTTCGGCGATCTCGCGGGCGGTCATTTCGAGCGCGATTTCGGCGCGGCATTGCTGCCCGCGCGTACAGCCCGACAGCGCCGCAAGGTTAAACCATTTATGTGCTTCGATCAGGTCCACGGCAGTGCCTCCGCGGCCGGTCGAATAGGTCACCCCCAGCTCGAACAGCGCGTCGACATCGCCCGCTTCGGCGTCGGTGAGCCGGCTGCGGAGCAGGAATTCCGCGCTTTTCTGGCTGATTGCACCCATTGTTCGTCCCCCTCAATCCTGGTCGAGGGGAGGTTCGTCCGCCAACAGCAAAGAAATGGTTAACGCGGCTCAACCATGATCGGCAGATTGTCGATCAGGCGGGTCGTGCCGATCACCGCGGCGCCGATGAGCCTTGCGGGCCGTTCCAGGTCGTTGATTGGCTCGAGCGTCGCCTCATCAACCAACGCGAGATAGTCGACGCAGGAAAATCCCCCACCGAGCAGCGCGGCCCGCGCTTCCTCGAGCGCCGCGCCGACCGGCTGGCCGGCACAGATGGAGCTGCCGGCATTGCGCAGCGCGCGGTAGAGATTGACGGCGCGGCTGCGCTCCTCGGGCGACAGATAGGCGTTACGGGACGAAAGGGCGAGGCCGTCGTCTTCCCGCACCGTCGGCACGGCGACGATGTCGACCCCGAGCCCCAGGTCGGCGACCAGACGGTGGATCACCGCCAGCTGTTGGAAATCCTTTTCGCCGAACACGGCGACGTCCGGACGTACCGCGAGGAGCAATTTCGCGACGATCGTCGCAACGCCGTCGAAATGGCCGGGCCGGGCTTCGCCTTCCCAGCGGTCGCTCACCGCCGCGACGTGCACGGTGGTGGCAAAGCCGTCGGGGTAGATGTCCTCGGCCCGCGGCATCCACAGCAGCTCGCAGCCCGCCTGTTCGAGCATCTGCGCGTCCTGCTCCTCGCGCCGCGGGTAGCGCGAAAAATCTTCGCCTTCGCCAAATTGCGCCGGGTTGACGAAGATCGTCGCGGCGATGCTGTCGGCGTGCGCCCGCGCTGCTTCGACCAGCGCCATGTGCCCGGCGTGAAGCGCGCCCATGGTCGGCACCAGCGCCAGCCTTCCCCGCATCTCGGCCCGCGCGCGCGCCAATTCTTCACTCGATCGAACGATTTGCACGCGTGGGAAGCCTCGGATAAACTTGGCGACGGGCGGCGCTTGCACTGGCGCCGGGGGAAAGATCAAGCATGAGCCAGCCGCATTTCATCGTCTTCGCCAACGAAAAGGGCGGGACCGGCAAGTCGACGACCGCGGTTCATACCGCCGTCGCTCTCGCCGCTTCGGGCCACCGCGTCGCCGCGCTCGACCTCGACAGCCGCCAGCGCACCATGACCCGTTATCTCGAGAATCGGGACGCAACCATGCGCCGGCTCGAGACGGCCCTGCCGCAGGCGGCTTATGAAGTCCTCGAGGACCATAGCGAAGAGGGGCTCGGCGCAGCGATTGCGCGGCTTTCGGGCCAGGCCGACGTGATCGTCATCGACACGCCAGGCCGCGACGACGCCATCGCTAAGGCCGCGATCCTGCGCGCCGACACTCTTGTCACGCCGATGAACGACAGCTTCGTCGATCTCGACCTGATCGGCCAGGTGCACCCTGAAAATTACAAGGTGACGAAGCCGAGTTTCTATGCCGAGCTGATCTGGAACAGCCGGACTGCGCGCGCCAAGCAGACCGGCAAGAGCGTCGACTGGGTCGTCCTGCGCAATCGCCTGCAGCACATCGAGTCCCACAATCTGAAGCGGGTCGGGGCGGCGCTCGACGAGCTCGCCCGCCGCGTCGGCTTCCGGGTGATCCCGGGGCTTGGCGAGCGAGTCATCTATCGCGAGCTCTTCCCCAAGGGCCTGACGCTGATCGACCTTCCGCAGCTCGGCGAAGTCGGCATCGCGCACATTACCGCCCGCCAGGAATTGCGCGAGATGATCGCCGGCCTCGCGATTCCCGACGCAAGCGAGCGCGAGGCGGCCTGAAGGCCATTGAACAAAGCCGCCGTTTCGTGTGTTCGGCGGCGTAATGACCCACGCATTCAACCCCACCATCCTCCGCGAGTATGACATCCGTGGAATCGTCGGAGACACGCTGACCGAGGCGGACGCTTACGCGCTCGGCCGCACCTATGCCGCGCTGGCGGTCGATGAAGGCGCCCGGCGCATCGCCGTCGGCCGCGACGGCCGCAGCCATTCGGGAATGCTCGAGGCGGCGCTGGTCCGCGGCCTCACCGAAGGCGGCTGCGATGCTGTGATGATCGGCATGGGCCCCTCGCCGATGCTCTATTTCGCGACCTACCATCTCGACGTCGACGGCGGCATCCAGGTGACCGGCAGCCACAACCCCGCCGACTACAACGGCTTTAAGCTGCTGCTCAAAGGCCGATCTGTCTTTGGAGCGGAGATCCAGGCGCTCGGCCGCCGCGCCGCGGCGGGCGAGTGGAGCACGGGCTCGGGCCGCACCGAAGAAGTGGATGTCCGCGCCGCGTATGTCGAGCGCCTGCTCCAGGACTTTTCGGGCAAGCCGTTCCGGGTCGGCTGGGACGCGGGCAATGGCGCGGCCGGGCCGGTCCTCGACATGCTTGTCGATCGCCTGCCGGGGCAGCACCATGTGATCTTCAGCGAGGTGGACGGAAGCTTCCCCAACCATCACCCCGACCCGACAGTCGAGAAGAACCTTGCCGACCTCAAGCAACTGGTCGCGAGCGAAGGGCTCGACTTCGGCATCGCCTTCGACGGCGACGGCGACCGCATCGGCGCCGTTGACGGCAGGGGCCGCGTGATCTGGGGCGACCAGCTGATGCTGATCCTCGCCGAGCCGGTTCTGAAGGCGCAGCCCGGAGCGACGATCATCGCCGACGTCAAGGCCAGCCAGGTGCTGTTCGACGGCATCGCCCGCCTCGGCGGCCAACCCTTGATGTGGAAGACCGGCCACAGCCTGATCAAGTCGAAGATGAAGGAGACCGGCGCGCCGCTCGCCGGCGAGATGAGCGGCCACATCTTCTTCAAGCATCGCTGGTACGGCTTCGACGACGCCCTTTACGCGGCCATCCGGCTGATCGAGGCGGTGTCGCAGAGCGGGCGCAGCCTCACCGAGATCATGGACGCCATGCCCACAACCACCGCGACCCCCGAAATGCGCTTCCCGGTCGATGAGGTGCGCAAATTCGCCATCGTCGAGGAAGTCCGCGACCGGCTTTCCGCCGACGGTGCGAAAGTCGACGCCACCGACGGCGTCCGGGTCAGCACCGGCGACGGCTGGTGGCTGCTGCGCGCTTCGAATACCCAGGACGTGCTGGTCGCGCGCGCAGAGGCCAACGATCAGAGCGGCCTCGACCGCCTCGTCGGCCAGATCGACGACGAACTCGCGAAATCCGGCGTTCAGCGCACCGAGGCGGCGCACTGAGTCTTGGCCTCGATCACTGGCCAATCTAACGGTGGGCCAGCGGCTGGAGTAAAACCATATGCAGGCGGACGAAGCTCTGCGCGAAGCGCGGCTGTCGGGTTTCTTCGACCAGGCTGCGGCAGGAATGTCGGAGACTGACTCGACCGGCCGCTTTCTTCGCGTCAACGATCGCTATTGCACCATCACCGGGCGCACTCGGGAAGAGCTTTTGTCGATGCGGATGCAGGACATCACGCATCCAGACGACCTGCCCGGCAACATTCCGCTTTTCTTAGACGCATTGGAGCATGGCCGCGGCTTCGATATCGAGAAGCGCTATGTCCGTCCCGACGGGACCATCGTCTGGGTCCACAACAGCGTCACCGCCATCCGCGAGCGAGACGGCCGAGTCGCCCATACCGTCTGCGTTACGATCGACGTGTCGGATCGCAAGGCCGCCGAAGAGCAGCTACGCCGCAATCAGGAAACGTTCTACAACCTCATAAAGAACGACCCGTTCGGCGTTTACGTCGTCGACGCCGATTTCAGGCTGGCCGTGGTCAGCCGCGGGTCGGAAAAGGTCTTCGAAACGGTCAAGCCGCTCATTGGACGCGATTTCGCCGAAGTGCTGCGCGCAATCTGGGAAGAGCCATTTGCCAGCGAGGCGATCGAGCGCTTCCACCACACGCTCGAGACCGGCGAGCCTTATGCTTCCCAGCGCACCATCGAACGCAGAAGCGGCATCGACAACGTCGAGGCATACGATTGGCGGATCCAAAGGATCGTCCTGCCCGACGGACGCCACGGCGTCGTCTGTTATTTCTACGACCTCAGCGACCGGCTGCGCTGGGAGGAAGCGATTCGGGACGCTTCCGAGCGGGTCGAATTGGCGCTGAATGCCGGAGCGATCGCCGGCACTTGGGTGTGGCACGTCCCTACCGATCAGTTCACAGGCGACGAGCGCTTTGCACGGTCGTTCGGCCTAGATCCGGATGAATGCCGCAACGGAATTCCGCTCAGCGCGCCGTTCGAGCAGATCCACCCCGAGGACCGATCGCGAGTTCGCGAAATCCTCGAAGGTGTTTTGAAGAGCGGCGGCGACTACCGAGCCGAATACCGGGTTCGCCAGCCCGACGGCCAATACCGCTGGGTGGAAGCGGTCGGGCGCTGCGAACTTGCCGAATCAGGCACGCCACTTCGCTTTCCCGGAGTCCTCGTCGACATCGATCTTCGCAAGCGGGATGAGGCCGCACTGGCGGAAAGCGAGGAAAAACATCGCAGAATTTTCGAGCAAACAAGCGATCTTATTTTCACTGCCGATCTCAACCAGGCGATTACCGCCTGCAATCCCGCCGCGGCGGCGGCGATTGGGCTCGCTCAGGAGGAGGCAGTCGGCCGCAGCATCGCGGATTTCATTTCGCCAGACGATCTGGAGCTGACCCGTCGCATGCTCCGGGAAAAGCTCGAGCGAGGAGGTACGACTCGCTACGAACTGCAGGTCCACAGCACCAGCGGCGAGTGGCGCTACTGGGAAATCAACTCGGGCCTGACGTTCGACCGGGCGGGCGAGCCGGTTGGACTTCATGTCGTTGGGCGCGACATCACCGAGCGCAAGCGGCTGGAACGCCAGCAGCAAATTCTTGTCGCCGAACTCAACCACCGAGTGAAGAACACGCTCGCGATCGTTCAGAGCCTTGCTCACCAGACATTCCGTAAGGAAGCCCCTCCGCGAGAGGCGATCAGCGGATTTGAGGGCCGCCTCTCTGCGCTTGCGGCCGCGCATAACCTTTTGACGGCGCAAAACTGGGAAGCCGCTTCCATCGAGGCGGTGATTGGCGCTGCGCTGGCACCTTTCTGCCCGCCCGGGCGGTGCGACGTAGGCGGACCTGAAATCTCATTGCCGCCCCAGACCGCGGTCAGCCTGTCTCTCGCCATCCATGAGCTGGCGACGAACGCATCGAAATATGGCGCGCTTTCGAGTCCCGCCGGTCAAGTGTCGATTGAGTGGAACACCGATTCAGGACGCCTCGAATTATGGTGGCGCGAACGGGGCGGCCCGCCGGTGAAGCCCCCGACGAAGGTCGGATTCGGCACCAAGATGATCAAGCGCACGCTCGCAGCGGAGTTCCGTGGTACAGTAGAGCTCGACTTTGCTGGCGACGGACTGACCTGCCGTGTGATAGGACCGTTGCCGGAACCGCACTCCTAGGGCCACGCCTTAAGCGAGCGGCCTATTCGTCCTCGTCTTCATAGCCGACGAGGTTGAGCTCGCAGGCGTTGATCTGGTGGGTCATGCACCAATGCTTGAGCGCTTCCTCGCGGCCGTGGGTGATCCACACTTCGGTGGGCTCGAGCTCGCGGATGGTCGTGGTCAGCTCGTCCCAGTCGGCATGATCGGAGATCACCAAAGGCAGCTCGACATTGCGCTGTCGGGCGCGCTGGCGGATCCGCATCCAGCCCGAGGCCATGGCGGTCACCGGGTCGGGCAGGCGCCGCGACCAGCGGTCGTTGAGCGCACCGGGGGGGCAGATCACGACATGGCCCCCCATCTCCTGCTTGGTGGCCCTGGCGGTGTGGCGAAGCTCGCCGAGCTCGACCCCGAAACTTTCGTAAAGCTGGTTCAACCGCTCGATCGCGCCGTGATAAAAGATCGGCTGGTCATGGCCGCGCGCGCGAAGCTCGGTGATGATCCGCTGCGCCTTGCCCAGCGCATAGGCGCCGACGAGAACGCAGCGGCTCGGGTCCGAATGGAGCCGGTGGAGCAGCCGGTCGATTTCGCTGCCGGTATCGGGATGGCGGAACACCGGAAGACCGAACGTCGCCTCGGTAATGAAAATGTCGCACGGGACCGGCACGAACGCCGGACAGGTCGGGTCCGGGCGGCGCTTATAGTCGCCCGAGACCACGACCCGTTCGCCCTTATGTTCGAGCACGATCTGCGCGCTGCCGAGCACATGGCCGGCGGGGACGAAACGTAGATCGACCTCGCCGAGGCGAATGGCTTCGTCATAAGCGAGCGCCTGGCCGGTCTGCGGCCCGCAGCGCACCTCCATGATGGCGAGCGTTTCCGCGGTCGCGAGCACCGCTCCATGCCCGCCGCGCGCGTGATCCGAATGGCCGTGCGTGATCAGCGCGCGCGGCTTGGGCTCGCTGGGGTCGATCCAAGCGTCGGCGGGCTCGACGTAAATGCCCTCCGGTTTCGCCTTAATCCAGGAACCCAATCGCGCCATTGGAGCTATATAGGCATGAAACGGGGCAGGGTTCCCCGGGAACGGGAGGCAAGAGCATGGACGAATCCCTCTGGTGGCTGATCGACATCGTCGCTCCGGCGGTTCTGCTGGTGGCGCTGATCTGGCTGGTGATGCGCCGCCGCTCCAACCGCAGCACGATCGAGACCGAGGCCGGCGCGCGCGACGTCTATGCCGAGGAAGAGCAGCGCCGGCGCGACGGGACCGACAAGCTCTGAATCTTCCTCCGGCCGTCCAGAGCTGGTTCGAATCGAAGGGCTGGGCGCCGCGGCGGCATCAGCTCGACATGCTGGCACTGGCCCGATCGGGGCGCAGCGCGCTGCTGGTCGCTGCGACCGGGGCGGGCAAGACCCTTGCCGGCTTCCTGCCGACCATCTGCGAGCTTGCGGAAGAGCCGTCGGAAGGATTGCACACGCTGTACGTGTCGCCGCTGAAGGCGCTGGCGGTCGACGTGCAGCGCAATCTGATCGGGCCGATCGAGGGAATGGGCCTGCCGATCCGCGTCGAGACCCGCACCGGCGACACGCCGTCGGACCGCAAGGCGCGGCAGCGGGTCAAGCCGCCCCAGGTGCTGCTGACCACGCCCGAATCGCTGAGCCTGCTTCTCAGCTACCCGGAATCCGCGCAGATGTTCTCCGGTCTCAAGGCGATCGTGGTCGACGAGCTCCACGGCTTCGCCAAGGAGAAGCGCGGCGACCTTCTCGCGCTGTCGATGGCTCGGCTGCAGAAGCTCGCGCCCGGCCTCAGGCGGGTCGGCCTTTCGGCGACGATCAGCGATCCCGACGCCTACCGCTCGTGGCTCGCGCCCGACGCGGACATGGAGCTTGTCGACCTCGTCCTCGGCGACCCCGGCGCCGAGCCCGCGCTCTCGATCCTGATCCCAGAGAACAAGATCCCCTGGGGCGGGCACAGCGGCCGCCATGCCGCGCGCGAGGTGATGCAGCTGATCGAGCGGCACAAGACGACGCTCGTCTTCTGCAACACCCGCAGCCTCGCCGAGCTGATCTTCCAGGACCTTTGGGCGGTGAACGACCAGGCACTGCCGATCGGAATCCACCACGGCAGCCTCGCGGTCGAGGCGCGGCGCAGGGTCGAGGCGGCGATGGCCGAGGGCAGGCTCCGCGGCCTCGTCTGCACCGCCAGCCTCGACCTTGGCATCGACTGGGGCGACGTCGACCTCGTCGTGCAGATGGGCGCGCCCAAGGGCTCATCGCGCCTGCTGCAGCGCATCGGCCGCGCCAATCACCGCCTCGACGAGCCGTCCCTCGGCACCATCGTCCCCGGCAACCGCTTCGAATATCTCGAAGCGCGCGCGGCGCTCGACGCGATCGACGACGGCGAGCTCGACCCCGAAGTCTTCCGCCCGGGAGCGCTCGACGTCCTCGCCCAGCACATCCTCGCCATGGCCGTCGCCGCCCCGTTCCAGCAGGACGAGCTGCTCGCCGAAGTCCGCTCCGCGGCACCTTATGCGGGACTGAAGCGCGAGACGTTCGAGGAGATCCTCAATTTCATCGCCACCGGCGGCTATGCGCTCAAGGCGTACGACCGCTTCCGCCGGCTGGTGCCCGAGCCCGGCGGAATGTGGCGCATTACCAGGCCCGCGGTCGCCCAGCAGCACCGCCTCAACGCCGGAGTGATCGTCGAGCAGCCGCTCCTCACCGTCCGCTTCCGCAACGGCCGCAAGCTCGGCACGATCGAGGAGGGCTACGCCTCGACCCTCGCGCCCGGCGACAATTTCTATTTTTCCGGCCTCAGCCTCGAGGTCGAGCAGTTCAAGGACACGGACATCATCGTCCACGCGAGCTCGAAGCGGGCGCGGATCGTCACCTACGGCGGGCAGCGGATGAGCATGTCCACCCACCTCGCCAACCGAGTCCGCCACATGCTGTGCGACCGCAACGACTGGCACCGCTTTCCCGACGATGTGCGCGAATGGCTCGAGGTCCAGTCGGAACGTTCGGTGCTTCCCGAGCCCCACCAGCTGCTGGTCGAGACCTTCCCCCACGAGGGCCAGCATTTCATGGTCGCCTACAGCTTCGAAGGCTGGAATGCGCACCAGTCGCTGGGGATGCTGATCACCCGCCGAATGGAAAGCGCGGGCCTGAAACCGCTCGGCTTCGTGGCCAACGATTATGCGCTCGCCTGCTACGGGCTCGAGCCGATCACCGACCCCAAGGCGCTGTTCTCGGCCGATATCCTCGAGCGCGAGTTCGTCGAGTGGGTCGAAGGCTCCTATTTGCTGAAGTCCGCTTTCCGCGAAGTGGCTGTCGTCGGCGGGCTGGTCGAGCGGCAGCATCCGGGCCGCAAGAAGACCGGCCGGCAGGTGAGCTTTTCGACCGACCTCATTTACGATGTGCTGCGCCGCTACGAACCGCAACACCTGCTGCTTCGCGCGGCGTGGGACGACGCTCGCCGACGGATGACCGAATTGGGCCGGCTGGTGCGGCTGGTCGACCGCGCGGCAGCGACAATGGTGCACGTCCGGCCGGACCGGATCACGCCGATGGCCGTGCCCCTGATGGTGATAGTCGGGCGCGAGGCGCTGCCGCCCGGGGCCGAGGCGGACGAGACGTTGTTGACCCAGGCCGAGGCGCTCGCCGAAACTGCCATGCAGTTGTAATCCCTTGAATCATCTGCGACTTTGCTCGGCATGCTCCGCTTCGCTTTGTTCATCGCCGCCGCTCCCCTGCTGACCGGCTGCGTTGTCGGCACGGTCGCAAAGACCGCGGTCGATGTCGCAACCCTGCCGGTCAAGGCCGTCTCGGCCGGAGTCGATGCCGTCACCACCAGCCAGGCCGAGGCCGACCAGAAGCGCGGGCGCGAGCTGCGCAAGCAGGAAGAGGAACGCGGCCGCCAATTGCGGCTGGCGCAGGAGCGCTGCCGCAAGGGCAAGGCGCTGCCTTCCGACGACTGCGCCGCGCTCCCGCGGCGCTAGGGCTTCAGCGGCCCCGCGCCGCCTCCTCGGCCACCACGTAGAGGAAATCGACGAAGGCCAGAGTTTGCTCGTCGAGCCCGTGCACCTTCGGGTTGCTGCTGCGGACCAGGAACCATTCGTTTGGCGCATGCGCGCCGCCGCCGCGGCCGGTGCCGAAGCGTGATACGGGCAGGCCGAGCGGAGGGCCGTTGAAAATCACGCCCGGCCAGCTGCCAGCGCTCCGCGGAATGATCGAATAGG
>DATLGK010000110.1:0-27022 GCA_035540475.1 Sphingomicrobium sp. | reverse complement strand
ACAGCGGCACGCAGGCGCACGAGGCCGAGGCGTGAACCCTCTCACCATTGCGCGCATCGAGGTCTTCTACGTTCCGCCGCGCTGGCTGTTCTGCCGCGTCGAGACCGAGGACGGGGCAGTGGGATGGGGCGAGCCGAGCCTCGAAGGCCACGCCGAGGCGGTCGAAGGCGCGTTCGAGGCGCTTCGCGACCGCTTCATCGGTCATGACGCCAGCCGCATCGAGGACATCTGGCAAATCGCCTATCGCGGCGGTTTCTACCGCGGCGGGCCGGTGCTGATGAGCGCGCTCGCCGGCTTCGAGCAGGCGCTGTGGGATCTCAAAGGCAAGGCGGCCGGCCTGCCGGCGTGGGAAATGCTCGGCGGACGGGTCCGCGACCGCGTGCGCGCCTATGCCTGGATCGGCGGCGACCGGCCGCACGAGATCGCCGACGCGGCCCGGGCTCGGAAGGACCAGGGCTTTTCGGCGGTGAAAATGAACGCCACCGCCGAGCTCGACTGGATCGGCACGCCGCGCCTGTTCGACGAGGTGATCAAGCGGGTCGAGGCGGCGCAGGCCGCGGGGATGGACGTCGGACTTGACTTCCACGGCCGCGTCCACCGGCCGATGGCGAAGCAGCTCGCCAAAGCGCTCGAGCCGCTCGGCCTGCTGTTCATCGAGGAACCGTTGCTGTCCGAAAACCCCGAAGGGTTGCGCCAGATCGCCGAGCTGACCTCGACTCCGATCGCGCTCGGCGAACGGCTCTATTCGCGCTGGGACTTCAAGCCGTTCTTCGAAATGGGCGCGGTCGACATCATCCAGCCCGACCTCAGCCATGCCGGGGGGCTTCTCGAATGCCGCAAGATCGCGGCCATGGCCGAGGCCTATGACGTCGCGGTTGCGCCGCACTGCCCGCTCGGCCCGCTCGCCCTCGCCTCCTGCCTGCAACTCGCCGCCTGCACGCCGAACGTCGCGATCCAGGAAATGAGCCTTGGCATCCATTACAATGTCGGCGCCGACCTCTTCACCTTCTGCAGCGACAAGGCGGTGCTGACGCCGCAGGACGGCTATCTTGGGATCCCGACCGGTCCCGGTCTCGGCATCACGCTCGACGAGGAGGCGGTCCGTGAAGCCGACAAGGACCGCCACCGCTGGCGTAACCCCGTCTGGCGCCAGCACGACGGCAGCTTCGCCGAATGGTGAGGCGCCTCAGCGCGTCAATGGCATTTGAAGCGCTCGAACGGCTCCTGGCACGCCTTGCAGCGCCACTGCGCCTTGCACGGCGTGGCCCCGAAACGGCTGACCTCCTCGGTGTCGGTCGAGCCGCACAGCGGGCATTCGGCCGTCGCTGACGGGCTCGGCGGCGCGATCCCATAGGCCTTCAGCCGGTCGCGCCCGCGCTCGCTGATCCAGTCGGTCGTCCAGGGCGGGAACAATTGCCGCTCGACATAGACATGGCCGAAGCCGGCCTCGTCGAGCGCGTCGCGAATGGCATTTTCGATCGCCACCGTGGCGGGGCAGCCGGTGTAGGTCGGGCTGATGTAGACGCGGTCGCCGGTCACTCGCCGGACGATCCCGAGGTCGGTGATCGAGAGCACCGGAATCTCGGGGTCAGGCACCGAATCCAGCACGGCCATGATCGCCGCTTCGTCGAGAGTCTTTTCCGCAACCCCGCCCATGGGCTGCTGCTTTACACGCGTTCGAGCGCCAGCGCGATTCCCTGGCCGACGCCGATGCACATGGTGGCGAGCGCATAGCGGCCGCCGTTCCGCTGCAGCTCCTCGGTCGCGGTCAGCGCCAGCCTGGCGCCGGACATGCCGAGCGGGTGGCCGAGGGCGATGGCGCCGCCGTTGGGGTTCACCCGGTCATCGTCGTCGGCAAGGCCGAGCTGGCGGGTCACCGCAAGCGCCTGGGCGGCGAAAGCCTCGTTGAGCTCGATCACGCCGAAGTCGCCGATCTTGAGGCCAAGCCGCTTCATCAGTTTCTCGGACGCCGGCGCAGGGCCGATGCCCATGATCCTCGGCGGAACGCCGGCGACGGCGCCGCCGATGACGCGTGCCTTGGGGGTGAGGCCGTTGCGCTTCGCCGCATCCTCGCTGGCGATGATGAGCGCCGCCGCCCCGTCATTGACCCCGCTGGCGTTGCCGGCGGTGACGGTGCCGTCATTGCGGACGATTGGCTTCAGAGCGGCGAGCTTGTCGAGGCTGGTGAGACGCGGATGCTCGTCCTTGTCGACGACCACCGGGTCGCCCTTGCGTTGCGGGATCTCGACCGCGACGATCTCGGCAGCGAAACGGCCGTTCGCCTGCGCCTTTGCGGTCTTTTCCTGGCTGCGAAGGGCGAAGGCGTCCTGATCTTGCCGCGTGATCTGGAACTCCTCGGCGACATTCTCGGCCGTGCTCGGCATGGTGTCGTCGCCATACGCGTCGCGCATCTTCGGGTTGACGAAGCGCCAGCCGATGGTCGTGTCGTAAATCTCCGCCCGCCGGTCGAAGGCGCTTTCCGCCTTGGGCATGACGAAGGGTGCGCGGCTCATGCTTTCGCTGCCGCCGGCGATGATCAGATCCGCCTCGCTGCCGCGGATCGCGCGGGCCGCCATCGTCACGGCGTCGAGGCCCGAGCCGCACAGGCGGTTCAAGGTCACTCCGCCCGAGCTGTCTGGAAGTCCGGCGAGAAGGCCCGCCATGCGCGCCAGGTTGCGGTTGTCCTCGCCGGCCTGGTTGGCGCAGCCGAGGATGACGTCGTCGAGCTCGGACCAGTCGACTTTGGGATTGCGCTCGATCAGCGCCTTGATCGGGATCGCGGCGAGGTCGTCGGCGCGAACGCTGGACAGCGCGCCGCCGTAGCGGCCGATCGGGGTCCGGACGTAGTCGCAGATGAAGGCTTCGGTCATTCCGATCAAATGACCCCGCGGCGCATCTGGTCGAGCTCGATCGATTCGAACAGCGCCTTGAAATTGCCCTCGCCGAAGCCCTCATTGCCCTTGCGCTGGATGATCTCGAAGAAGATCGGGCCGATGACATTCTGGGTGAAGATCTGCAGCAGCAGGCCCTGGCCTTCGGTCGGTGCCCCATCCATCAGAATGCGCCGTTTCTCGAGCTCGGCGATGTCCTCGTCGTGGCCTTTGATCCGCTCGGGCAGCAGCTCGTAATAGGTATCGGGCGTGTCCTGGAAGGGGATGCCGCGGGCGCCCAAAATATCGACGCTTTCGTAAATGTCGGTTGTGCCGAGCGCGATGTGCTGAATGCCCTCGCCCTTATATTCGCGCAGGAACTCTTCGATCTGGCTCTTGTCGTCCTGGCTCTCGTTCAGGGGGATGCGGATCTTGCCGCACGGGCTGGTCATCGCCTTGGAGAACAGGCCGGTGACCTTCCCCTCGATGTCGAAATAGCGGATCTCGCGGAAGTTGAAGAGCCGCTCATAGAAATCGGCCCAGGTCGCCATGTTCCCGCGGTGCACATTGTGAGTGAGGTGGTCGATGTAGGTGAGCTTCGAATCCGCCTCGGCCATCCTGTCCCGCCAGTCGGGATGGAAATCGAAATCGACCTCGTAGATCGAGCCCTCGCTTCCTGCGCCCTCGCCATAGCGATCGATGAAGAACAGTCGCGAGCCGCCGATCCCCTCGATAGCCGGCAGGTCGAGCTCGCCGTCGCCGCGCTTCACCTCGACCGGAGTCGCGCCGAGCTTCACCGCCCGTTCGAACGCCGCTTTGGCATCCTTGACCCGGAACGCCATGGCGCAGGCGCTGGGGCCGTGGGCCTTCGCATAATCCTCAGCATAGGAGCCCGGCTCGGCATTGATCACGAAGTTGCAATCGCCCTGCTTGTGGAGGGTGACGTTCTTGCTCTTGTGGCGCGCGACCTCGGGGAAACCCATTTTCGCGAACAAAGAGCGCAGAAGCTCGATGTCCGGGGCGGTATATTCGACGAACTCGAAGCCGTCGGTGCCCATCGGATTGGCAAAACCGGTGACGGTCTTCTCTTCGAGGGTCGTGGCCATGTCAGTCTCCTTTGCCGCCCAACTGCTCTCCCCGCGACATCATTTCAAGCGCGCGGAAGTTGGCAAAGTTGGCAGCGACACGTGCGCGCACGCGTACGCGCGTGCGAAGCGATGCGCGTTGCGGATCGATTCTGGTCATTGCGATCGGCTTAAGCGAAACGCGCTGCTGTAGGACAGGAGAATCGCATGGATATTCCGAACGGCTGGGCAGTCGAGGAAGGCGAGAAGGCGCTGGTCCGCAGTTTCCGCTTCAAGGATTTCAGTCAGGCGTTCGGCTTCCTCACCCGCGTGGCGATGCACGCCGAGAAAGTCGACCACCACCCGGAGTTCACAAGCGTGTGGAACCGGGTCGATTTCCGGCTGACGAGCCACGACGTGAGCAGAGTCAGCGAGCGCGACCATGCGCTCGCCGAGGCGATCAACCGGATCGCGGGACCGTCAGCCGATTAAAGCGGCTCAGGAGAAAGCGAGCGCGAAGCCTCCGCCGACCACGGCCGCGGTCAAGACGAGCCCTACCGCGACGCTTTTCAGATTCTCCCCCAGGACCTGCTCGAACATGGTCACCCTCCCCATAACGCACCGGAGCGCGCACAATAATCGCGGACCGGATCGATGCCGAGGTGAAATGCTGGCATTGCAGGGACTTGTCCCGCACCGCGAGCGCACAAATGCGCCGCAACGTTAACCATCAACTGAAAGCTTTTGGCAGCGTCCCGAGAGGAAAAAGGCCGCTGACGCCGCTCACTGGGCGTGTCGAATATTAACCAAGGAGTGGGGTATGCGAGAGTTAACGCGAATTCTCCGCGACAGCCGCGGCGCGACCGCGATCGAATATGCGCTGGTCGCCTCGCTCATTGCCGTCGCCGGAATGCTGGGGATGCAGGCGCTCGGCGGCAATATGAACACCATGTACGGCAACGTCTCCAACGAGCTTAAATAAGCCGCCTGCCAGCCATTGATCGTTCAGGCGGCGCGTGGAATAGGCGGCCCCGATGTACAGCGTGATCGCCACAATCGGCTATTATTATCCCGAGGAGGTTGGGAGCGGCTGACGCGCGCGCAAGCTTTAAGACGACCAACCTCGACCCGCCCAGCGCCCGCTCGGCGGGTTTTTTATTGCCCGAAGGAAGGACCAAGCCATGTTTCGACCCAATGACGAAGAGACGGTGCCCCTAGACCTAGCTCCTGCGCGGGCGTCTGCCTGGACGTCTTATGTCGTGCCTCAGCGTTGGGAGAGATTCAGCGTCGAGGACCATGCGGTCTGGGACCTGCTGTTCGCGCGGCAAGTGGAGCTGCTCGGCAGCCGCGTCGTCTCCGCCTTCCTCGACGGAATCGACCTGCTGCGCCTGTCGCACCCGGGCGTACCCGAGCTTGGCGAGTTGAACGCGATCCTGGAGCCGAGAACCGGGTGGCGCACCGTCGCCGTCCCCGGGCTCGTGGCCGACGAGATTTTCTTCGCGATGCTGTCGCAGCGGATTTTCCCCGTCGGCAATTTCATCCGCAGCCGCGAGCAACTCGATTACCTCGAAGCGCCCGATTGCTTCCACGATCTCTTTGGCCACATCCCGATGCTTGCCCACCACGACTTTGCCGAGATGGCGCGTCACATCGGAACGCTGGGGCTCGCGGCGATCGCCGCCGGCCATGGCGAGCGAGTCGCGCGGCTCTATTGGCATAGCGTCGAGTTCGCGCTGGCGAGGGAAGCAGGCCAGCTCAAGATCCTCGGCGCAGGGCTCGCGTCGAGCTTCGGTGAATCGCATTTCAGCCTGGCAAGCCGTGAAGTCGAGCGCCTGCCCTTCTCGGTCGAGAGAGCGGTACACACGCCCTATCGTCACGACGCCTACCAGCCGCTCTACCTGGTGTCGGAAAGCCTCGAGCAGACGATCCGCGACGTGCTCGCGCTCACGCCCGAGCGGTTGCTGGCGCTCTAGGCGGGGGGCGCTATAGCCGCAGCGATGGCGGATGCGACCAAGGGCGAATATCGGACCGGGCACGACCCGCGCACCCTGCGCGACGCGCTTGGCTGTTTCGCGACCGGGGTGACAGTCGTCACCTGCATCGGCGACAACGGCGTGCCGGCAGGCCTCACCGTCAACAGCTTCACTTCGGTTTCGCTCGACCCGCCGCTGCTGCTCGTGTGCCTTCACAAAGAGGCTGCGAGCGCTCCTGCGCTGATCGCCGCCTCGCATTTCGCGATCAACGTCCTGCAGACGGGGCAGCAGCCGGCCTCGATCACCTTTTCGACTCGGGTCGGCGACCGCTTCGGCTCGACGCCCTGGTCGACCGGCGAGGCCGGGGCTCCGATCCTCGAGGATTCGCTCTGCGTGTTCGAATGCCAGCGCTACGCCGTGTACGACGGCGGCGACCATCATATCCTGGTCGGGCAGGTGGCCAAGGCGAGCTTCGACGCCAGCCTCGACCCTTTGCTCTATTTCCGCGGGCGCTACCGGCGCTTGCATTTCGACTAGCGCACCCCCGAACGGGCGCATTCACCCAAGCAACGATGGGATCGCACCTCTCGCAGGAAGCGCCGCGTCAGTCGACGACCAGCGCCTCGGGGTGGCGCGTGAACTGGCGCACGATCATCACGATGACCAGACCGACGACAAAGCCGAGGAACGCCCCCGCGAGCGCGTGAACCAGCCAGCCGACAAGTCCGCCGAGCGGGCCCGTCGCCTGCGCCGCGTGATAGGCAACGTCGTGCAGCGCATGGGCGATGGGATCGATGAGGTGCATCTCCTCGAGCCCGTGCAGCAGGATCCCACCGCCGACCCACAACATTGCCGCCGTGCCGAGGACGGAAAGCCCCGTCAGCATCTTCGGAACGAGACGCACCAGCATTTCTCCGAACCGCCGAGCCCCTCCCCCGCGGCGCTGCGCAAGATGCAGGCCGATGTCGTCGAGCTTCACGATCAGGGCGACCGCGCCATAGACCCCGGCGGTAATCGCGAGGGAGACGACCAGCAGCGCCGCGGCCGTCGTCCACAGCGACATGGCGCCGAGGCTCGCGAGCGCGATGGCCATGATCTCGGCCGACAGGATGAAGTCGGTGCGGACGGCGCCGCTCACCTGCAGCTTCTCGAGCTCGGCGGGATCGGCGAGCGCCTCGACCAGCACTTCCTTGTGGTGGTGCTCGTTAAGCAGGGTCTCGAGGATTTTCTCGGTCGCCTCGAACGCGAGATAGGAGCCGCCGAGCATCAGGATCGGCATGATCAGGAAGGGCGCGAAAGCGGTAAGCAGCAGCGCGCCCGGCAGCAGGATCAACAGCTTGTTACGAAGCGAGCCCCGCGCGATCTTGGCGATGATCGGAAGCTCGCGCTCAGGAGCAAGCCCGACGACGTAACGCGGGGTCACCGCGGTATCGTCGATGACCACGCCGGCGGCCTTGGCCCCGGCCCTGCCGGCAGCAGCGCCGACGTCGTCGACCGAGGCGGCCGCCAGCTTGGCGATGGTCGCGACGTCGTCGAGAAGGGCGATCAGGCCTGAAGGCATCGCGGGCCCCTAGGCGAACTTGCGGTTCAGACGCAATTCGCGCAACTGCCCGGCCATGCTTGCCATGGATTTCGTCAGGGCCAACCGCGCGACGGTCGAACGCGCGATCCGCGACAAGGGGGTCGAACTCGACCTCGATCAGCTGCTCCGGCTCGATTCCGAGGTGCGCGCGGCCAAGGCCGGAATCGAGCAGCTCCGCGCCGAGCGCAACGCGGTCAGCGCGAGGTTCAAGGATGCAACGCCCGAGGAGAAGGCCGAACTCGGACGGCAGGCGAAGGAGGCGGGGGCCAAGGCGGCGGCGCTGGAAGGCGAGCTGGCGGACAAGGAGGAAGCGCTGAAAGCGCTGGTCCTGAAGCTTCCCGGAATTCCGTACGAGGGCGCCCCGGTTGGGCCTGACGAGAGCTTCAACCAGGTCATCCGCACCGCCGGCGAGCCGCCGAGCTTCGACTTCGAGCCGCTCGACCATGTCGCGCTGATCGAGAAGAACGACTGGGCCGATCTGTCGCGGGTCACGCAGGTGTCGGGCAGCCGCACCTATTGCCTCAAGGGGGCTCTCGCCCTGCTCGAGACCAAGCTCATGGGCTGGGCACTCGAGCGGATCGCGGGGGCAGGGTTCACGCCGATCACCGTTCCGGCAATCGCGCGCGAGCAGGCGTTCCTCAACCAGGGCCAGTTTCCCGGCCACCGCGAGGAAACCTACGAGCTTCCCAACGACGATCTCTGGCTTGCCGGCACCGCGGAAGTGGTGCTGACCTCGCTCCATTCGGGCGAGATCATCGAGGCCGACAAGCTGCCGATCCTTTACGCCGGCTACTCGCCCTGCTTCCGCCGCGAGGCGGGCAGCGCGGGCAAGGACGTGCGCGGCCTGCTGCGCGTCCACCAGTTCGTGAAGGTCGAGCAATACGTCGTCTGCGAAGCCGACGAGGGGCAGTCGGCCGAATGGCACTCGACCCTGCTGCAGCTGGCCGAGGACATGCTGCAGGCGATGGAGATCCCGTATCAGGTGATCGAGACCTCGACCGGCGACATGGGTCTCGGCAAATATCGCATGAACGATATCGAGAGCTGGGTACCGAGCCTTGGCAAATATCGCGAGACCCACAGCTGCTCGACGCTTCACGACTGGCAGGCGCGGCGGGCGAACATCCGGTACCGCGGAAGCGACGGGAAGGTGCGCTTCGCCCACACGCTCAACAACACGGCGCTGGCGAGCCCGAGAATCCTGGTACCACTGCTCGAGAACCACCAGACCAAAGACGGGCGCGTGCGGCTGCCGAAGGCGCTGCAGGCGCTGATGGGCGGAGAATTCCTCTGAGGCGCGACGGAGCACCGCGAACGCTCGCTCGGCTGAAGGAGATTGGCGCGCTGGTCGCAAATGCGCCGCGGATGATCGGACATCAGCGCGCCCGTGGGCCCGCAGACGGCGCTCCGGTGATGGTCATCCCCGGCTTCATTGCCCACGACCGCCACACCACCGAGCTTCGCCGCGCGCTCGCCGAAGCGGGTTTTCGGGTGCACCCGTGGCGTCAGGGGTGGAACATGGGCGCGCGCGCCGACACGCTCGAATGCCTCAAGCGCGCGGTCGACCAGTGCGGTTCGGACCGCCCGCTGCTCCTCGTCGGCTGGAGCCTCGGCGGCCTTTACGCGCGGGAGATTGCGCGGGCCGAGCCACAGCGGGTGCGCGCAGTCGTGACGCTCGGGTCGCCGGTGTCCGGTGACCGCCGACGCTATACCAATGTCTGGCGGCTCTACGAGCTGATCGCGGGACATCCGGTCGACAGGCCGCCGATCCCGGACAAGGAGGAGAAGCCGCCGGTTCCCACTCTCGCTGTGTGGTCAGGCAGGGACGGGATCGTCGCCGCGCCCTCGGCCCGGGGGACCGAGCGAAGCCGCGACAAGGCGGTCGAGGTTCGCACCAGCCACATGGGCTTTGCGATGTCGCCAACGGGCGCGCGGGCCGCCGTCCGCGAAATGGTTCGTTTTCTCGGCGACGTGGAACGCTAATCGCCGATCGTTGCGCTTCGGTCGTCGAGGATTTGAACGATCCGCGCGACCGGGATTGTGAAGACGCCGCCTTCAGCGTTCCTCCATTCTTTGATCCCAGGGTCGGCTGAAGGGAATCCGCCCGGGTCCTCGGTGGTTCGAACGACGCTTTGGTCGAGAACCTGCTGGGAAACGGGCGCGTGAGCGATGATGGGGGCCATGCGTGGGTTCTTGAGGTGCAGCCCGATGACTGTGATGTGATAGATTTGGCCAACCTCCGGTGAAGCTTCGATTTTCTGGATCTTCAGCAAAGACGATTCTTCGCCGGGCCGGGTGTGGTACGTCCACACCTGCCCTTCCTGGTAGGGATGAGGCGACGTTCCAATCAGGAATAGGGCGCATAGGATGAGCAGTAGCCGGTGCACCGGTCGATGGTCGCACGGAATAGCTCCCCTGCAAAGTCTGGATGAGGGAAGCCGAGTCGCCCCATTGACTCTCGATCCGGAGTCGCAGGAAAAGAACAAAAGTAGAACAGAAACGTTGTGAGTCGTGTGGCGAGAGGCTTGTCTCTGGTCGCCGGCGGAGCCGTCCGCACGTGCTCCGGGCCGGCGGAATTCGACCGTCTCCCCAAGGGGCTGGGCGAGCGATGGCGCTTGCCCGCGCCGTCCGGCCCCACCCTCTGTGAGCTCTTCGCAACCCATCCGCGCGACGGCGGCTGGGCGGGGTTCCTGCTCGCGCAGGTCGATCCGGCGAAAACCGTCCTCTGGGTCCAGGAACGGATGGCGATCGCGGAGTGCGGCCGCGTGCATCCGCCAGGACTGCCCTGCTGCGATCTCATCCATGTCGAGGCCCGCGACGCGCAGGGCGCGCTATGGGCGATGGAGGAGGGGCTAAGATGTTCGGCCCTTTCCTGCGTGATCGGCGAAATCTGGGGCGACCCGCGCGCGCTCGACTTCACTGCGACCCGGCGTCTTGCGGTCGCTGCCGAACGCAGCGCAACGCCGTGCTGGCTGGTGCGCCTCGGCGGCACGGCGAACCTCAGCGGCGCGCGCATGCGCTGGCGGATCGGATCGGCGCCCTCGTTCATCAACGATCTCGACCCGCGCGCGCCGGGTTTGCCCGCCTGGGACGCAGAGCTGTTCCGTGCCCGCGGGTCTCCGCCTGGCCGGTGGACAATCGGCCATGAAGGGCCCCCATCAAAGTATGGCTTTGATGGGACCCAGGCGGATCGCTTCCATCTGGCTGCCGCATCTGGCGATCGAGCGCTGGACGAAAGCGAGCGACTGCGCGCCTGAAGCGCCGGTTGTCCTGACGGTCGAAGGGACGCACGGGCCGGTCATCCATGCCGTGACCAGGGCGGCTGCGGCGCGCGGTGCGAGAGCCGGCGCGCGGCTGACCGACGCCCGCGCGCTCGACCCGGCGCTGATCTCGGTTCCGGCCGACCCGGGCGGCGATGCAGCGCTGGTGCAGCGGCTGGCGAGCTGGGCCGGCCGCTGGTCGCCGCTGGTCGAGGCCGACGGCGACGGGCTGAGGCTGGACGTCACGGGAGTCGCACATCTGTTCGGCGGCGAGGAGGCGCTGGCAGCCGACATCGAGCAGCGGTTCGCCGCGCTCGGCCTGACCGCGCGGATCGCCATTGCTCCGACCGCGGCCGCGGCCTGGGCGCTGGCCCGGTACCAGCCCCTCTCCTCTTCGCGAGAGAAGGACCTGGTCGCGCAACTCTCCCCCCTTCCCGTCGCCGCGCTTCGTCTCGACCCCGACACAGTGCGGACGCTCGAGCGGCTGGGGCTCAAGACGATCGGGGCGCTGACCGCCGTGCCGCGCCTCGCGCTCGCGCGTCGTTTCCGCGGCGCGGCGGACGTGGTCGACGCGCTCGACCGGATGCTCGGGCGCAAGCCGGAGCCGCTGACCGCTGCCCCAGCCGAACCAGCGCCGCGCGCCAGCCTTCGCCTCGAGGAGCCGGCGACTCATCCGGAGGCCGCGGCGCAAGCGCTCGAACGGCTGATTCCCAGCCTGGTGTGCGAACTGGAAGAACGGCACCTCGGCGCGCGGCGCCTCTCGCTCGCCGGCTATCGCGTCGACGGCAGCGTCGCGCTCGCCTCGGTCGCGACGGCGATTCCGAGCCGCGATCCGAAGCATCTCCAGCGGCTGCTCGCCGAAAAAGCGGCGGCGCTCGATCCTAGCTTCGGCTTCGATGCGTTCGCGCTGGCCGCCGAGTGGAGCGAGGATCTCGACGCCGCGCAGGAGAGCTTGGTCGAGGAGCCGTCCGGCGATGCCGAAATCGCCCGCCTGGTCGACCGGCTGACGGTCAAGCTCGGCGCGAGACGCGTGCGGCGCCCGCAGCGCCACGAAAGCCATCTGCCCGAGCGGGCGAGCGGGTGGATTGCGGCTGTTAGCCCCTCCCCCCTCTGCGGGGGAGAGAGGGAGCCGCGAAGCGGCGGAAGGGAGAGGGGGAGAGAAGCGAAACACCCCCTCTCCCCAACCCCTCTCCCGCAAAGGGGAGAGGGGCTTTGTCGACGCCCCCAGCGACTCCTCGACCGGCCCGAAGCCATCGACGTCATTTACGCCACGCCCGAAGGCATGCCGCGGCGGTTCGTGTGGCGGCGCGGAGTCCATGACATCGCCCGCGCCGAAGGGCCGGAGCGGATCGCACCCGAATGGTGGCGGCAGCCCGGCTCGGCGCGGTTGCGCGATTATTACCGCGTCGAGGATGAGGCTGGCCGGCGCTACTGGATCTACCGCGAAGGCCTCATCGGCGACGGCCGCGGCGGCGCTCCCGCCTGGTTCATCCACGGGCTGTTCGGCTGATGCCCGAGAAAGTCGGTTTCTCGCGGCTGAAGCTGGTGCCGAAGGACGGCGGTCCGCCGCCGCCGGTCGAACGCGCGCCATTTGTCGAGCTCGGCGTCACTTCGCCATTCTCCTTCTTGCGCGGTGCCTCGGACGCAATCGAGCTGGTGCTCCGCGCGTTCGATCTCGGCATGGACTCGATCGGCATCGCCGACCGCAACACGCTGGCCGGCGTGGTGCGGATGCACAGCGCGTGCAAGGGCGCGGGGCTGAGGCCGCTGATCGGCTGCCGGTTGGGCCTGACGGACGCGCCGTCATTGCTCGCTTATCCGGTCGACCGCGACGGCTATGGCCGGCTGTCGCGGCTGCTTAGCCTCGGCAAGATGCGCGCAGACAAAGGGGAATGTTTGCTGGGCCTGGCCGATGTCGCCGAGCAGCGGGAGGCCATTGCCTTCATCGCCTGGCCCGGAGACGATCTCGACGCTTTCGAAGCCGAGTTGCCCCGGCTGCGCGAAGCCTTGCCGTCGCTGCGCCACGTCGCTGCAAGCTGGCTTTATCTCGGCAATGACAATGCGCGGATCGAACGGCTCGACCGGATGGCCAAGGCGAACGGCTGCACGGTCCTCGCGACCAACGACGTCCATTATCACGCGCCCGACAAACGGCCGCTGCAGGACGTGATGACCTGCATCCGCGAGAAGACCACGATCGCCAAGGCCGGCTATCTGCTCGAGGCGAACGCGGAAAGGCATTTGAAATCGCCCGAAGAGATGATGCGGCTGTTCGCGCGCTGGCCGCACGCGATCGAAGCGACGCGCGCATTCGCCGACGCGCTCAACTTCAGCCTCGACGAGCTGGCCTATGAATATCCCAAGGAAACCGTGCCCGAGGGCAAATCGCCACAGGAATATCTGGAACAGCTGACCTGGAAGGGTGCCGGCGAGCGCTGGCCGGACGGCATTCCCGAAAAGGTCTTAAAGCAGCTCCGTCACGAGCTGGCGCTGATCGGCCGGCTCGACTTCGCGCGTTACTTCCTGACCGTCCACGACATCGTCGCTTTCGCCCGCAGCCTCTCGCCCCCGATCCTGTGCCAGGGGCGCGGCTCGGCGGCGAACAGCGCGGTCTGCTATTGCCTCGGCATCACCGCGGTCGACCCGTCGACCAGCGATCTGTTGTTCGAGCGCTTCATTTCCGAGGAGCGGCGCGAGCCGCCCGACATCGACGTCGATTTCGAACATGAGCGGCGCGAGGAGGTGATCCAGCACATTTACGAGAAATACGGCCGTGAGCGGGCCGGGATCGCCGCGACCGTGATTCACTACCGCCCGCGCTCGGCGATCCGGGAAGTCGGCAAGGTAATGGGACTTAGCGAAGACGTGTGCGGAGCGCTCGCGTCCACCATCTGGGGCAGCTGGGGCGAGGATGTGCCGGAAAGCCATGTCAGCGAAGCCGGGCTCGACCTTTCCGACCCGCATTTGAAGCGCACGGTGAAGCTCGCCGAGCAACTGATCGGCATGCCGCGGCACCTGTCGCAGCATGTCGGCGGCTTCGTCCTGACCGACCGTCCGCTGACCGAGACGGTCCCGGTCGGCAATGGCGCGATGGCCGATCGCACCTTCATCGAATGGGACAAGGACGACATCGACGAGCTCGGAATCCTCAAGATCGACGTGCTCGCGCTCGGCATGCTGACCTGCATCCGCAAATGCTTCGACCTCATCGAGCAGCACCACAGGGAGCGGTTCGAGCTGGCGACCGTCCCGCAGGACGTGCCGGAGGTCTACGACATGCTGTGCCGCGGGGATTCCCTGGGCGTGTTCCAGGTCGAGAGCCGGGCCCAGATGAACATGCTGCCGCGCCTCAGGCCGCGCTGCTTCTATGACCTCGTCATCGAGGTCGCCATCGTCCGCCCGGGGCCGATCCAGGGCGACATGGTCCATCCCTATCTGAAGCGCCGCAGCGGCAAGGAAGCGGTGACCTTCCCCTGCCCATCGCCCGAGCATGGGCCGCCCGACGAGCTCGAAAAGATCCTCGGCCGGACGCTCGGCGTGCCGATCTTCCAGGAGCAGGCGATGAAGATCGCGATCGATGCGGCGCGCTTCACCGCCGCCGAGGCCAATCAGCTAAGGAAGGCGATGGCGACCTTCCGCTCCAAGGGGAATATCGAACGGCTGCAGGACAAGATGGTCGGGCGGATGGTGGAGCGCGGCTACGATCCCGAATTCGCGCAGCGCTGCTTCGACCAGATCAAGGGCTTTGGCGAGTATGGCTTTCCCGAGAGCCATGCGGCGAGCTTCGCCCACCTCGTCTACGTGTCGAGCTGGCTGCGCTGGCGCTATCCAGCGGCCTTTGCCGCGGCGCTGCTCAATTCGCAGCCGATGGGTTTCTACGCCCCCGCGCAGATCGTCCGCGACGCGCGCGAGCATGGCGTCGAAGTGCGCGAGGTGGATGTGAATCACAGCGAATGGGACTGCAGGCTCGAGAACGGCGCCCTCCGCCTCGGCCTGCGCCAGGTCGACGGGTTGCAGCGCGAGGCGGCGGAGCGGCTGGCCGCCGGGCGCCCCTATGCCTCGGTCGAAGAGCTCCAGCGCCGCGGCAAGGTTCCGGTGCATGCGATCCAGCGGCTCGCCGCGGCCGACGCCTTCCGGTCAATCGGCCTCGACCGCCGCGCCGCACTGTGGGATTCGCGCGCGCTCAAGGCTGCTCCCGACCTGCCCTTGTTCGCCGCGGCCGAGACGCGCGACGAGGGCGTCGAGGCAGAGCCCGCGACGCTTCCGGCGATGCCGCTTAGCGAACATGTGGTCAGCGATTACCAGACGCTGCGGCTCAGCCTGAAAGCCCATCCGATGCACTTCCTTCGCACCCATTATGCGGCGAACGGCTTCGTCACCGCCGAGCAACTGAACGCGACCCGGGACGGCAAGCGCTTGTCGATCGCCGGAATCGTGCTGATCCGGCAGCGGCCGGGCAGCGCCAAGGGCGTGGTCTTCATCACGCTGGAGGACGAGACCGGAATCGCCAATCTGGTGGTCTGGCCCGACGTGTTCGAAAAGCAGCGCAAGATCGTCATGGGCGCGCGGCTGATGGCGGTGCAGGGGATTGTGCAGCGGGACCCGGACAGCGACGTGATCCACGTCGTTGCCAGGCGGCTCGAGGACCACACCTACATGCTTGGGCATTTGAGCGCGGACATCATGGATGCGCCGCTGTCGCGCGGCGACGCGCCCGGGACGCAAGCACCGCTCGGGCGCCCGCCTCCGCCGCGCCATCCGCGCGACGTCGAAATCATCCCCAAGAGCCGCGATTTCCACTGACCGCGTCAGGCGGTCCATCTGCCCCGTTCATCCAAGCGCAAGGGCAATGCGCGATTCTTGCCGCAAATCAGCGGTATAAGGGGCCCATGAAAGCGATTCTCTCATGCGCAGGCCTGGCCCTGCTGGCCACGGCCGTTCCGGCAGCCGCTTCGGCGCAGACGCCGCTCGAAGGGCGCTGGAAGAATGAAAAGGGCAGCGTGATCGTCCGCGTCGCCCCGTGCGGCTCGGCCTATTGCGGCACCGTCAGCTGGGCTTCGTCCAAAAACCGCGAGAAGGGCGTCGAGCCGGGCGCCCGCGTCCTCACCGACCTGAGGCAGGTCAGCGGCGGCGTCTACCGCGGCCGCGCCTTCGACCCCAAGCACGGCGTCGCCGGCTCGGCCACGGTGCGCCAGTCGGGCGACAATGTGATGATCGTGCGCGGCTGCGCGGTCGCCGGGCTGGTGTGCAAGGAACAGCGCTGGACGCGCGTCAGCTGAGCGCGACTCCGTCGGCGGCGATTGCGCCGCTCAATATTGCATCCTGAAGCGCGCGCATCTCGTCGGCCCAATAGCGGTCGGCGGTGAAATGCGGCGATAGCTCGCGCACGGCGGCGTGCACCTGTTGCAGCTTCGCTGATGTCCTGAGTGGCGCATGATGGTCGATGCCCTGCGCGGCGGCGAGCAACTCGACCGCGACCACTCCGGCCGCGTTGCGCGCGATCTCGGCCGCCTTGCGCCCGGCGATCGGCGCCATCGACACATGATCCTCCTGACCCGCCGAGGTCGGGATGGTGTCGACGCTCGCGGGAAAAGCCAGGCTCTTGTTCTCGCTGACCAGGGCCGCGGCCGTGACCTGCGGGATCATGAGGCCGGAATTGACGCCCGAATCCTCGGTCAGGAAAGGCGGGAGCCCGCTCATCTTGGGGTCGATCAGGACCGCGGTGCGCCGCTCGGAGATCGACCCGACCTCGCACAAGGCCATAGCGATCGTGTCGGCAGCGAAGGCGACCGGCTGGGCATGGAAATTGCCGCCGCTGATCGCCTCGTCATCGTCCGGGAACAGGATCGGATTGTCGGTCACCGCGGCAGCTTCGATGGTCAGCGTGCGGGCAGCGTTTTGAAGCAGGTCGAGAGAAGCGCCCATCACCTGCGGCTGGCAGCGGAAGCTGTAGGGGTCCTGCACCCGGCCGCAGCGGGCGTGGCTGGCGACGATCTCGCTGCCCTCGAGCAGCTCGCGCAGCGCCGCGGCGACCCGGATTTGACCCGGCTGCCCGCGCAGCTCGGAGATTCGCGCGTCGAACGGCTTGACGCTGCCCTTGAGCGCATCGACCGACAAAGCGCCGGCGGCGATCGCGGCGGCGAAGACCCGCTCGGCGGCGAACAGCGCGTCGAGCGCGATCGCGCAGCTCGCCTGCGTGCCATTGATCAGCGCTAGGCCCTCCTTCGGCGCGAGCTGCAGCGGTTCCATGCCCAGCTTCTGCAGGGCCGCGCCGGCGGCCAGTATCTCGCCGCCGACGTCGATGCTTCCATGACCCATCAGCGCCGCGATCAGATGCGCGAGCGGCGCGAGGTCGCCAGAGGCACCGACGCTGCCTTGGCTCGGAATAAGCGGCATGGCGTCGGCATCGAGCAGCGCCTGCAGCGCCTCGATCACCTCGACGCGGACGCCCGAATGGCCGCGGCCGAGCCCGAGCAATTTGAGAACGATCATCAGCCGCGTGACGTGGCGCGGAAGCGGGTCGCCGAGCCCGGCGCTGTGGGACAGAATCAGATTGGTCTGAAGCTCGGCCAGGCGGTCGTCGGGGATGCGCGTGTTCGCAAGCAGCCCGAAACCGGTGTTGACGCCGTAGACGGTCTCGCCCGAGGCAACGATGCGTTCGACCGAGGCAGCGGCCTCGGCGACATGGTGCATAGCAGCGTCGTCGAGCCGCCCGTCCGCCCCTTGCCAAAGCTGGCGGAGCTGCTCGAGCGTCACCTGTTCAGGAGTCAGCCTCACAGGTTCACCATCGGCAAATCCAACCCCTGTCCGCGCGCGCACTCGATGGCGATTTCATAACCCGCATCCGCATGGCGCATGACGCCGGTGGCGGGGTCGTTCCACAGCACGCGCTCGAGCCGCCGGGCGGCGTCGTCGCTGCCGTCGGCGACGATCACCATTCCGGCGTGCTGCGAATAGCCCATGCCGACGCCGCCGCCGTGGTGGAGCGAGACCCAGGTCGCCCCCGAGGCGGTGTTGAGCAAAGCGTTGAGCAACGGCCAGTCGGAGACGACGTCGCTGCCGTCCTGCATCGCTTCGGTTTCGCGGTTGGGAGAGGCAACGGAGCCGCTGTCGAGATGGTCGCGGCCGATGACGATCGGGGCGGAGACTTCGCCGTTCCTGACCATCTCGTTGAAGGCGAGGCCGAGGCGGTTGCGCTGGCCGAGGCCGACCCAGCAGATGCGTGCCGGAAGCCCCTGGAAGGCGATCCGCTCGCGCGCCATGTCGAGCCAGCGGTGGAGGTGCGGGTCGTCGGGGATCAGCTCCTTCACCTTGGCGTCGGTGCGGTAGATGTCCTCGGGGTCGCCGGACAGCGCGACCCAGCGGAACGGGCCGATGCCGCGGCAGAAAAGCGGGCGGACGTAGGCGGGCACGAAGCCGGGGAAGTCGAAGGCATGGGTGACGCCCATATCGAGCGCTTCCTGGCGGATGTTGTTGCCATAGTCGAAGACGGGAATGCCCATCTCCTTATAGGACAACATCGCCTCCACGTGGCGGGCAATCGAGATTCGCGCGGCCTCGGCGACGGCGGCGGGATCCTTTTCGCGCATCTCCTGCCATTTGGCGACGCTCCAGCCCATGGGACAATAGCCGTTGGCGGGGTCGTGGGCGCTGGTCTGGTCGGTCAGCGCGTCGGGCTTGATGCCGCGCGCGAGCATTTCGGGAAGGATTTCGGCGGCATTGCCGAGCAGGCCGACGCTGGTCGGCTCGTCCGCAGTGCGGATTATGTCGAGCGCCTCGTCGATGCTGGTCGCGCGCCTGTCGAGATAGCGGGTCTCGAGGCGCTTCTCGATGCGGCTGTCCTGGCACTCGATGGCGATGCAATGGGCGCCCGCCATCACCGCCGCGAGCGGTTGCGCTCCCCCCATGCCGCCGAGGCCGGCGGTGAGGATCCAGCGGCCCGTGAGGTCGCCGCCATAATGCTGGCGGCCCATCTCGGCGAAGGTCTCGTACGTGCCTTGGACGATCCCCTGAGTGCCGATGTAGATCCAGCTGCCGGCGGTCATCTGGCCGTACATCATCAGCCCTGCACGATCGAGCTGGTTGAACGTCTCCCAGTTCGCCCATTTGGGGACGATGTTGGAATTGGCGATGAGTACGCGCGGCGCGTCCTTGTGGGTGCGGAACACGCCGACCGGCTTGCCCGACTGGACGAGCAGGGTCTGGTCCTCCTCGAGCCGCTCGAGCGTCTCGACGATCTTGTCGAAGCACTCCCAATTGCGCGCGGCGCGGCCGATCCCCCCATAGACCACCAAGCTCTGCGGATCCTCGGCGACCTCGTCGTCGAGATTGTTCTGGAGCATCCGCACCGCGGCCTCGGTGGTCCAGCTCTTGGCCACGATCTCGCTTCCGCGCCGGGCGCGGATATGTCGGCTGTTGTCGCGTCGGTCGGTGTTCAGCTGTTTGCTCCATTGAAGATGCGGCGCTCGGGGCCGGGAAGGCCGACCCAATAGCCAAGCTCGGCGAGGGTTTCGATGCGCCAGGCGCAAAGGTCGGCCTGCTTGCCCGCAGCGATGCTTCCGACGCTATGGGCGAGGCCGAGCGCGCGGGCGGCGTTGGTCGTCATTCCCGCGAGCGCTTCTTCGGGGGTCAGGCCGAACAAAGTGCACGCCATGTTCATCGCCAGGGTCGGCGAGAGCAAAGGCGAGGTGCCGGGGTTGCAATCGGTCGCGACCGCGATCGGCACCTTATGCTTCCTGAGCAGCGCGACCGGCGGCTTACGCTCCTCCTGCAGCGCATAGAATGCGCCGGGGAGCAGCACCGCGACAGTTCCGGCGGCGGCCATCGCTTTCGCTCCAGCCTCATCGAGATGCTCGAGATGGTCGGCCGAAAGCGCGCGGTAACGCGCGGCGAGCGCGGCACCCTTTTGGTTGGAAAGCTGCTCGGCGTGGAGGCGGACGCGGAGACCGTGGTGCGCCGCCGCCTTGAACAGCCGCTCGACCTCTTCCGCGGTGAAGGCGATGCCTTCGCAAAAGGCGTCGACGCTGGTGGCAAGGCCCTGCTTCGCCGCTGCCGGGATCAGCTTGTCGACGATCTCGCCGACATAATGGGCGCGGCGGTCCTTCTGGTCGGCGGGAAGCGCGTGGAGGGCGAGCAGGGTCGGGACGATGCGCACCGCCTCGCCCTCGCCGAGCTGCGCGGCGAGCCGAAGGAGCCTGAGCTCGCTCTCCGCATCGAGGCCGTAGCCTGACTTGATCTCGACCGTGGTGCAGCCGCCACGCATCAGCGCGTGAAGGCGGCGCCGGCTCTGCTCGATCAATTGCTCGTCGGACGCGGCCGTGGTGCGCTTGACGGTCGAGGCGATCCCGCCGCCGGCCTGGGCAATCTCCTCATAGGTGGCACCGGCGCGGCGCATCGCATGTTCGTCGGCGCGGGTGCCCCCGAAGATGAGGTGGGTGTGGCAGTCGATCAGCCCGGGCGTCACCCAGGCACCGCCGAGCGCGTCGATCTGTTTCGCGCGGAAGCCGGCAAGTTCGGTGCGTTTGCCGACCCGAACGATCTTTCCGCCGTCGATGCCGATCGCGCCATCTTCGACCAGTCCCAGCGGATTGCCCGGCCGCGCCTCGAGCGTGGCGATATGACAGTCGACGAGAAGGCGATCCCACATGGATTTGCGCATAGGCGAGGCGGGTTGCTACGGCAAAGAGGTGAGCGCCTGGGCCAATCTTTCCGACCTGCTGCTCGGCTGCGAAGCGAAGGTTCCGCTGGCGCTGGTCGGTGCGCCGCTGGCCGCGGGGTCAGTGACGCCGGGCCGCTGCGACGAAGCGCCGGCCTTGCTGCGCAAGACGCTTCGGCGGATCGGCACCTATGATGTCGAGATCGGGCGAGCGCTGTTTACGCCCGTCGCCGACTTCGGCGATGTCGCGCTCGACGGGCTGACGATCGAGCAGGCGACGCCGCTGATCCGCAATGCGGTCGGCGAGGCCTCGCGGGGCAAGGCGCTGACGCTGCTGGTCGGCGGCAACAATGCCGTGACCCGCCCGGCGCTGCTTGGGCTGGACATGCCGCTCGACAAGATCGGGCTGATCACCCTCGATGCGCATTTCGACATGCGCGGGCTGGAGCAGGGCCTGTCCAACGGCAATCCGGTTCGGGCATTGATCGAGGACGGATTGCCGGGGAAGAACATCGCCCAGGTCGGGCTGGCAAGCTTCGCCAACACCGCCGACATGCACCGCGACGCGCTTGCCGCGGGCAATCTCGTAGTAACGTTGGAGGGCGTCCGCCGCGACGGGATCCGCCGCTCGATCGAGCGCGCAATCCGGCACACGCGCCACTGCGATGCACTCGTTGTCGACTGCGACATCGACGTGATCGACCGGGCGCAAATGCCTGGCGCTCCGGGGGCCCGGCCCGGCGGCATGGCGGTGCAGGACTTCTTCTGGGCGGTGCGCACGCTCGCCTCCGAGCCGCGCGTGCGCCTGATCGACCTCACCGAATGGGACCCGCCGCTCGACCAGTCCGACCTTAGTGCCCTGACCGCGGCGCGCTGGCTCGCCGAATGCATTGCGGGGTTCGAGGCGCGCTAGCTTGCCCCCGGTCCCTGCGTGGGTCCATAGTCGGTCATCCTGACTGACCGAGGATTTACCCTTGCACCGTAAACTCATCGCCGCCGCCTGCTTGTTGGCCGCCGCAGCGCCTGCGGCAATTGCCCAGCCCGCAGCTGAAGCGCCGAAGCCGCAAGCAGCGCAGCCCGGCAAGCCCGAGTGGGGCACGTTCGGCGTCGACTTCGCTTCGATGGACCGATCGGTCCATCCGGGGGACGATTTCTGGTCCTACGTCAACGGCACCTGGGCGAAGACCGTCGTCATCCCGCCCGACCGCGGCGCGCTGAGCCAAGTCGCGCGGCTCAACGACCTTGCCGCATCGCAGGTCAGGGCGATCATCGACGAGATGATCGCCCGGCGCGCTTCCATCTCGGGAGATGAAGCGCGCGTGGCGGATTATTATGCCGCGCTGATGGATCGCGCGGCGATCGACGCGCGCGGCGCGAAGCCCTTGCTGGCGGAGCTTGCGCCGGTGCGCAGCGCGACGAGCCATTCCGCGCTGGCGGCAGAAATGGGCAAGCTCGTGCGCCGCTGGCGGCCGACCCCGCCGGTCGGACGCATGCCGCGATACTTCCCCTCGCTTTTCCCGCTCGGGATCGGCCAGGACGACAAGAATCCGGAGCGCTATGTGCCCGGCCTCGGGCAAGGCGGCCTCGGCATGCCCAACCGCGATTATTACCTGAATTCGGACGACGCGGCGAAGACGACACAGCAGGCCTACCGTGCCCATGTCGCCAATCTGTTGAAGCTGAGCGGCGCGCCAGCGGCCAGCGCACCTGCCAGAGCCGCCGCTGTCTACGACTTCGAACGCAAGCTCGCGCAGGCGCACTGGCCACTCGCCGAATCCCGCGACGCGGAGAAAACCTACAATCCGTGGACCGTGGCGGAGCTCAAGGCGAAGGCTCCGGGCTTCGACTGGCAGGCTTATCTCGACGGCGCGGGGCTTGGAGGCCGCCCCACGATCGTTGTCGGCGAGACCAGCGCCGTCACGGCCATGGCCAAAATCTTCCGCGAGACGCCGCTTCCGGTCATCAAGGATTGGCTCACAGCGCGGCTCGCGAAGGACCGGGCAATGGTGCTGCCGACCGCCTTCACGGAAGAGGAGTTCGCTTTCTCGGGTGGAGTCTTGGGCGGCGCCACGGAAGCCCCGGCTCGTTGGCTGCAGGCGATCGAGCTGACGGGAGCCGCGCTCACCGACGCGGTGTCGAAGCCGTACATTGCCCGGCATTTCCCGCCCGCGACGAAGGCCAAGATGGATGAGCTCGTCGCCAACGTGCTCGCGGCGATGGACCGCCGCCTCGCCAACCTCAGCTGGATGTCGCCGGAAACCAAGGTCAAGGCGAGGGCCAAGCTTGCCGCCTTCACTCCGATGATCGGCTACCCGCCCAAATGGCGCAATTATGACGGCCTCATTGTCCGGCCCGACGACGCCTACGGCAATTTCGTCCGCCAGGCCGAATATGATCACGCCCGGCGGCTCGCGCGCATCGACCAGCCGGTCGATCGCACGGAATGGTGGATGATGCCGATCACGGCAAACGCCTACGCGAGCTTCGCCAACAACCAGATCGTCTTCCCGGCCGCCTACCTGCAGGCGCCGCATTTCGATCCCAACGCGGATCCGGCGGTCAACTATGGCGCCATCGGTTATGTGATCGGTCATGAGATCAGCCACCATTTCGACGACCAGGGATCGAAGTACGACCCGTCCGGGCGGCTCGTCCGCTGGTGGACCGACGAGGATCTCGCCCGGTTCAAGGAGCGGTCGGCGAAGCTGGTGGCGCAATATGACGCCTACGAGGTCCTGCCAGGCCTCAATGTCCGCGGCGCGCAGACGCTGGGCGAGAATATCGCCGACAACGCCGGCCTGGCGATCGCCTGGGATGCCTATCAGCTCTCGCTCGGGGGCAAGCCCGCGCCGGTCCTCGACGGGTTCACCGGGGCACAGCGGTTCTTCATGGGCCGGGCCCAGGTCAACAAGGTGGCCTTCCGCGAGCCCGAGCTGAGAAAGGCCGTGATTTCAGGAGTGCACTCGCCGAGCAAGTGGCGGACCTGGGCGGTCCGCAACCACGACGCCTGGTACGAAGCCTTCGGCGTCGGGCCGCAGCACCGGCTCTATCTCGCGCCCGCCGATCGCGTCAAAGTGTGGGAATAGAGCGGCTCAGCCGAGCCTTCTCAGCGATCGCGCGCCCCTTGTCAGACAGCGCGCGGAAGGTGATCGAGAAGCGCAGCTGCTCGCCCGGCGCGATGCTGTGCTCCCACTGGTGCCGCGCTTCTTCGGTGAGCAGATAGGCCGAGCGCGGCGCAACATCGAGCTTCGCGCGATCGAACCCGCCGGGCCGGCGGCGACGAAAACGCAGAATGGCAGCCGAACCGAAGGAAATTCCCACCACCTGCTCGAACACGTCGCGGTCGCGGTGCCAGCCGATCCCGGCGCCCGGATCGTAGCGCGCGACGAGCACATGCACGAAATCGTTCGCAGGCAGACCCGCGAAGCTGGCGGCGCGGCTGCGCAGCGGCAGCAGCCATTCCGGCACGGGTTCGGCCGGCGTGAAGCTCGCATCCTCGAAGTCGTAGCGCCAGCCATAGCTCTGGGTCTTGCGGTTGCCGAGCCAGCCATGGAAGCGGAAGGGCGCGAGGGCGAGGCCGCCCAGGCGATCGAGCAGCTCCCGCTCCTCGGCGATGCTGATCACTTCCTCGGCATATTTAAGGCCGGCTAGCAGCGGGGCGTCGAACAGCAGGCTCATCGGCCGAACAGCTCCTCAAGCTCCGACGGTTTGAGCTCCGGCGCCAGCTGATCGAAGGTGCATTGCTTGGGGTCCTTGTCGGGCCGCCAGCGCACGAAGCCGGTGCCGTGACGAAAGCGGCGCGCGGTCACCTGGTCGTAACGGACCTCGACGACCAGCTCGGGCGTCAATGGCTGCCACGGGACCTCCTTGCCGCGATTCCAGCGGCTCGGGCCGCCGGGCGCATCTCCGGTGAAGCCGGGCGGCGCGATCAGCTTCTCGAGCCTCCTGGTCAGCTCCGGCCGATCCTTGGCGGGAATGGCTGAGGTGAAGCCGACATGATCGAGCAGGCCACGGTCGTTGTAGAGGCCGAGCAGCAGCGAGGCGACCTCCTTGCGCTTTTCGGCATACCGGAAGCCGCCGACGACGCAGTCGGCAGTGCGCTGCTGCTTGACCTTGATCATCGCCCGCTCGCCGGAGCGATATTCCTGATCGCCGCGCTTCGCGATCACGCCGTCAAGCGCTCCGCCGCTCCTCTGGAGCCAGCCGAGCGCGACCTTGCGGTCGCGGGTTACGGGCGAAAGATGCAGGCGCGGCGCCTTGTTGCGCGCATAGAAAAGCTCGAGCGCGCGGCGGCGCTGTTTTAGCGGCCGATCCGTCAGATTTTCGCCGTCGAGCTCGATTGCGTCGAACAGCATCAGCTCGGCCGGATGTTCGGCGGCAAGCTTGCGCACGCGGCTCTCCGCCGGGTGAAGGCGGAGCTGCAGCGCGTCGAACGAGAGAGCATCTCCTACCGGTATGATGAGCTCGCCATCGAGCAGAAAGTGCTGGTCGCGCAGGCCGGCGAGCATCTCGGCCACGTCGGGGAAATAGCGGGCGAGCGGCTTTCCCGACCTCGAGGTGAGGGTCACTTGTGCTCCGTCGCGCGCAGCGAGGCAGCGAAAACCGTCCCATTTCGGCTCGAACTGCCAGCCTTCACCGTGCGGCAGCTCGGCCGCGAGCAGGGCCTCCATCGGGACGGGCGGAGCAGGGGCTTGGGTCACCTGTCGACAATCGCCCGCGGCTTGCAGTCGTTCCCGATACCGTTACGCTGGCGCAGCGAACTGGGGGAATCAAAGGAATGCGTATCGATCCGCGCGCGGAAACCGCGCGCTACATCGACAGCCTCGGTGCCGAGACGCTCGAGAAGGCGTCAAGCTACACCGCCGGCAACCACTGGCTGCTGTTATGGGGCCTTCTCGTATCAGCGCTGGTCGCCTGGCTGATCGTCCGCTGGGGCGTGCTCAACCGGATCCAGGCGAAGCTCGCGAACCGTCGGGTCGCCGCGCGGGCGATGGTGGTGGGCGGCACCTATGTGCTGATCTCAAGCCTGCTCTCGCTGCCCTGGAGCATCTATTCGGGCTGGTGGCGGGAACGGCAATATGGGCGCAGCAGCCAGCCTTTCGCCGATTATCTGATGCAGAACGGGATCGGCCTGGCCATCACCGTCGTCCTCGGTGCGCTGTTCCTGGCTGCGCTCTACTGGCTCATCAACCGCACCGGCCGGCGCTGGTGGGTCTGGTCGGGCGGCCTTGTCGCCGGGGCGCTCGCATTCATGATGCTGGTGTCGCCGATCGCGATCGAGCCGTTGTTCAACCGCTATGAGCCGGTCCCCGCGGGCCCGGTGCGCGATGCGCTGGTCGAAATGGCGAGCCGTGCAGACATCCCGGAAGACCGCTTGTTCATGTTTGACGGGTCGCGCCAGTCGAACAATTTCACCGCCAACGTCTCAGGCGTGTTCGGATCCGCCCGGATCGCCATTTCCGACGTCGCCATGAAGCAGGCCTCGCTCGACGAGGTGAAGGCCGTGACCGGCCACGAGATTGGCCATTATGTGCTGGGCCACGTCTGGTGGATGATCATCGTTTTCTCGCTTCTCGCGATGCTGGTCTTCTTCCTCGTCGACCGGCTGTTCCCGAGCTTCGCGGGGGCCTTCGGGTCCGACGCCGAACTGGGCGAGCCGCGCGGCCTGCCGGTGCTCGCCTTCATGGGCAGCCTGTTCCTGCTGCTGGCGATGCCGCTGACGAACACATTGTCGAGAACGCTGGAGACGCAGTCCGACCAATATTCACTGCGCACGGTCAACGAGCCGGACGGCCTCGCCTCGGCCTTGGTCAAGACGGCGGAATATCGCTACCCGCGCCCGCATCCGCTGCAGGAGGCGATCTTCTACACGCATCCTTCGGTTGAGAGACGGGTGCGGCGGGCGATGGAATGGAAGGCCGCGCACGCCGGCGAAAGACAATAAAAAAGCCGCCCCGAAAGGCGGCTGAGAAGTGCGTTGGTTGCGGGGGCAGGATTTGAACCTGCGACCTTCAGGTTATGAGCCTGACGAGCTACCGGGCTGCTCCACCCCGCGCCAACGTCGGCAGGACCGGAGTCCTGAAACGAAAATGCCGCCGCTCGGCGAGCCGGCAGCGGCATTAGGAGCATCGTGAATGGGTTCTTCGAGACGCCGGTTTCAAAGCCTGGCGACGACCTACTCTTCCACTGCTTAAGCAGTAGTACCATCGGCGCTGTCTGGTTTCACGGCCGAGTTCGGGATGGGATCGGGTGGGTCACAGACGCTATGGTCACCAAGCTATGGGACCGGCGTTTCGAAGTTCTAGAAATCGTGCACTTGGGTGTAGTTCTTAGCGTCATCTAGCTGAGATCAACCAGTCGCCAGCAGAGCTGACGATGATGGTGGGACTCTCAAGCGCGAAATGAGTAATTAGGACCGGTTAGCTCCACGCATTACTGCGCTTCCACACCCGGCCTATCAACGTGGTGGTCTTCCACGACTCTAAGATACCTTATCTCGAGGGAGGCTTCCCGCTTAGATGCTTTCAGCGGTTATCCCGTCCATGCATAGCTACCCTGCTGCGCGGCTGGCGCCACGACAGGTCCACCAGAGGCATGTTCACCCCGGTCCTCTCGTAC
>DATLGK010000109.1:0-2200 GCA_035540475.1 Sphingomicrobium sp. | reverse complement strand
GCGCCCATCCTCAGATAGTCGAAGCTGATCACTTCGCACGCGGTCCCGAACGCGAAGCTGCCGCCGCGCCCGATCTGGCCGGTGATCGGCAGGCGCAGCGCCTGGACGCGGCCCTTCGGGAAGGAACCGTCGAGCTGGGCGATGGTGCTGACCGTCGTCGAGCCGCCGGGGCCCGGGCCAAAGCGGATAGGCGTGAGCGCCAGACGCTGGCCGCCTGCAACATAGGGTTCAAGATCGGCAACGCCGCTCATCGGCGCGCCGGGCCGCGGCTGGCGAAGTGTCACCCGGCCGCTTGGCAGGCCGCCGCCGGCCATGGCGATGTCGCCGTCGACCCTGAGGCCGCCCGAGGGCCAGTAATAAGTCACTCCGCTACCGCCGGAGATGCGCGCGCGGGCGCCGCCGGGGCCGACGATGTCCGCGCTGCGGATCCGCGCCGCGCCTCCCCCAGGGAAGTTGACGAGCCGGATCTGGCCCGTCGCGTTGAAGTTGCGCGCGGTCCGCGTGATGGCATTGCCGATGCTTGCCGCGACCGGCCCGATGGGCGTGCCCGCCGCCGCCGCAAGCGGCTGGGTGACTCCCGCAATCATCGAAGGGTCGAGCCGGCCGCTGTCCGCCGCGAAATCGCCAGCCAGCGCAAAGGTGCCTTCGCGGATCCCCATATGATAGTCGCCGTTCAGGCGAGTGCGGTCCGCGAAAATGGTCGCAAGCCGCGATCTCTGTGCCGCCAAGCGCACCTGCCCGTTCACGGCCTCCGGCGTCCCCTTGAAGCTGATGTCGCCGACGAAATTGGCAAGGCCGTTTGCACCGGCGACCAGCGTCGCGATGGCCATGCGGCCGCGGCCGTCGATGCGAGTGAAGGCCTCGTTGAAGCTGGTGTTCGCATCGAACCGCGGTTCGACGATGTGGAAATTGCTCTGCGGGCAGCTGAACCTGTCGAGCGCGACCGGGCCTTCGAATCGCGGCCGGCGCGCAGTCACCGAAACGGCCATGTTGGCGTGCAGGTTGGTCGCTGCGCAGCGTCCGGGGACAAGCCGCGGGCTCACCACGGCTGCCCTTCCCTCGAACCCCCCGCTCAATTTGCCATTGCCCTGCAGCGCGACGCCGAGCGGTCCGAACGGGGTGGCGAGCGAGATGCTGCTGTCGGCGATGTCGAGCGCGAAGTCAGGCAGCTCGAACGGCTTGTCGCTCGGCGGCGGCAGCAGCTTGTCGACCTGGCCCCAGCTGACGCGGCCGTCGACCAGCCTGCCGCGAAGGCGGACGCCGCGGGCGTATATGCGGTAAACCTCGAAACTGCCGTTCCACTTGAGGCGCATCTGGATGATCGCGTGGCGCGCGACGAGGTCGGGACGCTTCGGATCTCCGATCACCAGGTCGCGCACTTCCTGGGTCCGCAAGCCGACCCGGTCGAGCTGATAGGTAGCGGTGACGCCGCGCCGCTCGAGCTCGCCTTTGAGATAATGCCGGGCGATCGGACGGCGCTCGATCCAGACGATGGCGATTCCGACGACGAGAAGGATCAGGCCGGCAAGGGCGACCCATTTCGCAACGCGCGCCCAGGCCGGCCGGCGGACGACGACTGCGTGAGCTTCGTCTGCTGGTTCGAGCCCCTCGTCTCGCGTCCGCTGGTCCATCGGGCCTTCTAACCCATCTGTGCCGTCACCGTTCCAGAGGCGGCATGACCGCTTCACAAGCGCCCCGCACCTGTGGTCTATTCGTCGGCGCTCGGACCTGTCGCAACGAAAGGGCGGCATGCACGGGCGCACCACCACCGCAGACGAGCCTCAGCGCGCCGGCCACCGCGCCCGGCTACGCAGACGATTGTTGAATGGCGGAGCGACGGGCTTCCACGATTACGAACTGGTCGAATATCTGCTCGCGCTGACAATTCCGCGGGTCGATACCAAGCCGCTGGCCAAGCGCCTTCTGCACGATTTCGGGGGGATCGGACCCCTCCTCTCGGCGAGCGCGGACGCGCTGCGGCGAGAAGGCCTGAGCGAGCCGACGATCGGGGCGCTAAAGATAGCCGAAGCGACTGCTGTGCGGATGCTCGAGGCGCGTATCGAGGAGCGGCCGGTGCTGTCGAGCTGGGAGGCGCTCGGCGACTATCTCCACGCGGCCATGGCGCACAAAAGGGTCGAGGAGGTGCGGATCCTGTTCCTCAACGCCAAGAACCAGCTGCTCGCCAACGAAGCCTTGTGGC
>DATLGK010000108.1:0-3227 GCA_035540475.1 Sphingomicrobium sp. | reverse complement strand
CCCGGTGACCGTGCTCGAGCCGCGCCCCGCGACCGGGATCGATGCGTTCCGGGATCGCCTGGGCCGCCACATCCGCGACCGGCTCCCCGGCTCGGCCGGGACCATCGCCACCGCGCTCGCGACCGGCGACAAGATGTCGGTCAGCAAGGAGGATGCTCGGGCGATGCGGCGCAGCGGCCTCGCCCATCTGCTGGCGGTCAGCGGCCTTCATATCGGAGCGGTGGTCGCCGCGGCGATGCTGCTTTCGCTGAAGCTGCTGGCTCTCTCGGAGCGGATCGCGCTGCGCTTCAACCTGATAATGGTTGCCGCCGGCGTCGGGGCGCTCGCCGGCATCGGCTATACGCTGCTTACAGGAATGCAGGTGCCGACGGTAAGAAGCTGCATCGCCGCCTTGCTGGTCCTCGGCGGCCTGGCCATCGGCCGGGACGCGATCAGTCTTCGTACTTTGTCGGTAGGCGCGCTCATCATCCTCGCCCTGAGGCCCGAGCTGGTCGCCAGCGCCAGCTTCCAGTTCAGCTTCGCCGCGGTCACCGCGATCCTTGCCTTGCACGGCACGCAATGGGCCCGCCGAACCTTCCAGCGTCGCGACGAAGGGTTGACCGGGAGGTTGGGCCGCTTCCTCCTCGCCTTGTTCATGACCGGGCTCGCCGTCGAAATCGCACTGACCCCATTCGCCCTCTACCATTTCCACAAAGCGGGGCTCTACGGAGTCGCGGCCAATTTGATCGCCATACCGCTGACCACTTTCGTCATCATGCCCTTCGAAGCGCTGGCCCTGTTCCTGGACTTTTTCGGGGCCGGCGCCCCTGCCTGGTTCGTAACCGGCCTCGCGCTCGATCTCCTGTTGGGGATCGCTCATCGCGTCGCCGACGCCCCCGGCGCGGTTGCCACCCTGCCTTCGATGCCGGTCTGGGCCTTCGCGCTGATGACTCTGGGCGGCCTCTGGGTCTGTTTGTGGACCAGTCGCGCGCGATGGCTTGGGTTGGTGCCGGTAGCACTTGGCGGGCTGGCTGCGGCGGCGACCCCGGCTCCCGACCTGCTTGTCACCGGTGACGGCCGGCACATGGCATTGCTCGGCGAGGACGGAACGCCTTTGCTGCTCCGCTCCCGCAGCGGCGATTTCATCCGCGAGCTGATGGCCGAAGCGGCGGGAGTCGACCAGGATCCGCAGGCGCTGGGCGATCGCCCCGGGACCGATTGCTCGCGCGACTCATGCGTCACTCGGATCGAGCGAGGAGGACGCTCGTGGCAATTGTTTGCCACCCGCTCGTCGACGCCGATCGGCTGGGCCGATCTGGTAGCGGCCTGCGCCGAGGCGGACATCGTCGTTTCGGATCGGTGGCTCCCCCGGGCCTGCACGCCGCGCTGGCTGAAACTCGACCGCAAGGCCTTGGAGAGGACCGGCGGCGTCGCCGTCCGGTTGGGTCCCGAGCCCCGAGTGACGACCGTTGCAGAGCGGGTTGGGCAACATCCGTGGGCCGCTGACGCAGCGCGGCAAAGACGCTAGCGCGAGGCGCGTCGCGGACCAGCTGCTCGGTGCTTCGCGACCTCGGGCCGGAGATACAGTGGGTCCATTCCTATGTCACCGACGATAAGATCTACTGCATCTACCTCGCGCGGGACGAGGACATCATCCGGGAACATGCCCGAAAAGCGGTTTCCCGGCGGACAAGGTCAGCCAGGTCCGCGCATGGCGATCCGACAACCCCGGAATAGCAGACCCGAAGCAGAGGTCGCTCAGCGGAATAGCAAATTCATCACGTCCGTTCCGATACTCTGGTTCCGGGCGACGATGAGGCCTGCACCATCGCAGGCGGCACGATATGGCGAGCCATCCGGCCGCACGACGTATCCGCCCGCTTCCTCTAGGAACAGCGCGCCCGGCACATGGTCCCAAGGCAGTGTCCGCCAGAAGACGGCGAAGTGGCGATCACCCCCCGCCACCTCCGGATACTCGGCTCCGGCGCAAAGCAGTCCCGGGACGAGCTTCAGCTGCTGTGAACGTTGTTCGATTTGGCTCTTCACCAGATCAGGAACGAAGCGCGCAAGTATGGCTCCGGTCAGCCGATTCCGGCATGATGCTCGCTGATCGGCATGGATGCGTGTCCCGTCGATGAAGGCACCGGACCCCTTTTCGGCGAGGCAGATTCGGCCGGTGAGCGGGTCGAGCATCCACGACGCGACCGCTTCTCCGCCCTGGAGAAGTGCTGCCATGATTGAGAACGGCGGTCGCGTCCCCCGACAAAGTTGCCGGTGCCGTCGAGAGGGTCGACCAGCCAAGTCGACCCTTGGTCAATTCGGATCAGCAGTTCGGGGCAGGCTGCGCAAGCTTCCTCGCCAATGACCCGCGAATTGGGCAGCAAAGCGAGGAGGCCCTCGGTGATTATGCGTTCTGAATGCTCGTCTGCCGAGGTCACAAGCTCGCCTGCGGACTTCTCGATTACGTCGCCTTTCCGGAGCCGATTGAACCGTGGGAGAATAGCCTCCGTGGCGGCTTCGCGCAGCAGGTCGGCAACGCGGTCAATCAGCATCGACGCATTCTGTCCCCGGTCTTCGGTCGCGTGTAGTCAAGAAACGGCGCGCGACAGCGCTCAATAGCGGCGGATCAGCCCGGCCAAACGGCCCTGGATTCGAACCCGGCTCTCGTCGAACCGCTGCGGCTCGTAGCGGGAGTTGGCCGGGTCGAGGCGGATCATCCGCCCTTCGCGTCGATAGGTTTTCAACGTCGCTTCCTCATCGTCGATGAGGGCGACGACGATCTCGCCGTCGCGGGCGCTGTCGACCTTGCGGATCAGCGCGAAGTCGCCGTCGAGGATTCCCTCGTCGACCATCGAGTCGCCCGAAATTTCGAGCGCAAAATGCTCGCCGGGGCCGAGCAGCGCCGCCGGCACCGCGAAGCCCTCATTGCCCTGCAGCGCCTCGATCGGCGTGCCGGCGGCAATCCGGCCGTGAAGCGGGATTTCGATCGTGTCGTTGGCCGGGACGGGGATCACCGGCTTTCCGGCAAGCGGCGCCGCCGCGGCTGGAGCGCTCCCTTCCGGAAGTCGCACCACCTCGAGCGCCCGGGCGCGGTTCGGAAGCCGGCGGATAAAACCACGTTCCTCGAGCGCCGAAACCAGACGATGGACCCCTGATTTCGACTTGAGGTCGAGCGCTTCGCGCATCTCGTCAAAGCTTGGGCTGACGCCTCCGCGGTCCAGCCGCTCACGAATGAACATCAGAAGCTC
>DATLGK010000107.1:0-59761 GCA_035540475.1 Sphingomicrobium sp. | reverse complement strand
AAATATTTGAACTCCCCCGACACGATCCTCTTCGACAAGGGCCGCACCCTCTACAATCTCGACCGTGCCGCCCCCGCCAGCCGCGCCGCCAAGCGGCTGATCGTGGTCGAAGGCTATATGGACGTGATCGCGCTCGACCGCGCCGGCATCGCCGAAACCGTCGCGCCCAACGGCACCGCGCTGACCGAGGCCCAGCTCGAGCGGCTGTGGCGGCTCGACCCGTCGCCGATCCTCTGCTTCGACGGCGACGCGGCCGGGCAGAAAGCGGCGATCCGCGCGGCAACCCGCGCTTTGCCCCACCTCCGTCCCGACCGCACCCTGCGCTTCGTCGAGCTCCCCGCCGGCCAGGACCCGGACGACGTTGTGCGAAACGGCGGCCGCGAGGCGTTCGAGGCGCTGCTCGCCAGCCCCGAGCCGCTCGACGCGCGGCTGTGGCGGCACGAGCTTGGCGCCGAGGCGCTGACCACGCCCGAAGCCTGGGCCGGCCTTAAGCAGCGGCTGCTCGGCCATGCCGCGGCGATCGGCCACGGCGACCTTGCCCGGATGTACCGCGAGGACTGGCTCCAGCGCTTTTACGAACAGCGAAGGCCGGCCGCTGCCGAGCGCCGCTCCGATGTCCCCTTCCGCCGCGGCAGCTTCAAGAATGGCCGCTTCGTGCCCCCGGCGCCGCCGGTCCAGGCCCAGGCGCGGACCATCGCCTCGACCGGGATCGACGTGCCCACGGCCCGCGCGCTGGTCCTCGGCTTCGCTTATTACCCGGAGGAGCTCCCCCTCCACTGCGAGCAGCTCGCCAGCCTTCCCATCGCCGACAAGGGTACCGCGCAAATGCGCGACGCGCTGGTCAACGCCGCCTTTTCCGGCGCGGCGCTTGATCAGGAGGGCATTGCCACCATATTGGGCGCCGATGGAGCATCGGGCGGAAAAGGCCCGCGCCCCATGGGCTTTTCCTTCACCCGCCGCGACAGCGATCCCGACCGCGCCCGAAGCGATCTGGCGGCTGCCGTGGAGATCATCGCTGCGGCGGAGGAAGTGGGACGGGCCCTCGAGGATGCAACGGAACGGCTGAAGCGGGATTTCACCGACGAGGCCCTGGAGGAACAGCAGCGCCTGATCGCGGCGCAGCGCGGGTTGAGGCAGAGGCTGGCGCAGCTCGCCGGCACCGATTAGGCGGCTTGGAACTTATGGCGAAGAACGACACCAACGACGTCGATGCGGCCGAGGCGGGCGATGCCCCGCTGATCGACCTTAACGACGCTTCGATCAAGAAGCTGATCGCCCGCGCCAAGAAGCGCGGCTTCGTCACTTATGACGAAATCAACGAGGCGCTGCCCCAGGACCAGATGAGCTCCGAGCAGATCGAGGACATCATGTCCGCGATCAACGAGATGGGCATCAACGTCGTCGAGAATGAGGAAGCGGCCGAGGACGACGAGGACAAGGAGCCCGAGCCGGCGATCGACGAGGAGGTCGACCCGCTCGACGACGGCGGCCCCCGCCCCGCCGCCGCGACCAAGAAAGAGCCGACCGACCGCACCGACGACCCGGTGCGCATGTACCTGCGCGAAATGGGCGCGGTCGAGCTTCTCAGCCGCGAGGGCGAGATCGCCATCGCCAAGCGCATCGAGGCCGGCCGCGACACGATGATCTGGGGCCTGTGCGAATCCCCCATCACCTTCAACGCCATCATCGGCTGGTCGAACGCCCTCAACGAAGGCCGCATGCAGCTGCGCGAGATCCTCGACCTCGAGGCCATGCTCAGCAAGGGCCCGACGGCCGAGCAGCTGACCGAGGCCGAGGAAGGCGGCGAAGGGGCCGAAGGCGAGATCAGCGAGAAGGTCGCCGGCCCGACCATCAAGGAAGAGGAAGAGGTCGCCGACGAGCCCGAGGCCGCGTCCGAGGACGAGGACGAGGACATGGTCGAACGGCGCGCCAAGCCGCAGGCCGAGGACGATGACGAGGACAATGCCTTGTCGCTCGCCCAGATGGAGGAGACCCTAAAGCCCCAGGCGCTCGAGAAATTCGCGCAGATCACCTCGATCTTCAAGAAATTCTCGAAGGTCCAGGCGGCGCGGATGGACGCGCTCCAGGCCGGCCAGGACTTCCCCCCCTCGGACGAGAAGAAATATCACAAGCTCCGCGAGCAGCTCACCGCCGAGGTCGAGAGCGTCCAGTTCCACGGCAGCAAGATCGAATATCTGGTCGAGGCGCTCTACGCCTACAACAAAAGGCTGATGGCGCTGGGCGGCCAGATGCTCCGCCTCGCCGAGCGGCACCGCGTTCCTCGCCGCGCCTTCCTCGAAGCTTATACCGGCCGAGAGCTCGACGAGAATTGGCTCGCCGACGTCGCCAAGCTCGACAAGAAATGGGCCGCCTTCGCTTCGGCCGAGAAGGACACGGTCGAGCGCATCCGCTCCGAAATCAGCGACATCGCCCAGTCGACCGGCACCTCGCTCACCGAGTTCCGCCGCATCGTCAACATGGTCCAGAAGGGCGAGCGCGAGGCGCGCATCGCCAAGAAGGAAATGGTCGAGGCCAACCTCCGCCTCGTCATCTCGATCGCCAAGAAATACACCAACCGCGGCCTGCAGTTCCTCGACCTCATCCAGGAAGGCAATATCGGCCTGATGAAGGCGGTCGACAAGTTCGAATATCGCCGCGGCTACAAGTTCAGCACCTACGCGACGTGGTGGATCCGTCAGGCGATCACCCGCTCGATCGCCGACCAGGCGCGCACCATCCGCATCCCGGTGCACATGATCGAGACGATCAACAAGCTCGTGCGCACCGGGCGCCAGTTCCTCCACGAGACCGGTCGCGAAGCGACCCCCGAGGAGCTTGCGGAGCGCCTCTCCATGCCGCTCGAAAAGGTGCGCAAGGTTTTGAAGATCGCCAAGGAGCCGATCAGCCTCGAAACCCCGATCGGCGACGAGGAAGACAGCCACCTCGGCGACTTCATCGAGGACAAGAACGCCGTCATCCCGGTCGACGCCGCGATCCAGGCGAATTTGAAAGAGACCGTCACCCGCGTGCTGGCGTCACTCACCCCGCGCGAGGAGCGCGTGCTGCGCATGCGCTTCGGCATCGGCATGAACACCGATCACACGCTGGAGGAAGTCGGGCAGCAGTTTTCGGTGACCCGCGAGCGTATCCGGCAGATCGAGGCGAAGGCGCTGCGGAAGCTCAAGCATCCGTCGCGGTCGCGGAAGATGCGGTCCTTCCTGGACCAGTGAGCTGACGCTCACTGGCGCGAGACAAAAGCCGTCTCTTCCGGTTGTCCTGCGATGCGTGTTTAACAGCTAGGGAATCGCTCACGATCAGGGGCTCCTGCGAAATAGGAGCACCCTCTGCTAAGCAGAATTTGAGCTGACGCGATTGAACACTTCGCACTGACTAGGTCAGTACCGTCGATCGGTGTCATCGCTTTCGAACCTCGTCACCCCGGACTTGATCCGGGGTCCAGCTTATTAGTTTCTTGCTCGGCGCGGCGAGACTGTCCCCGCGTTAGTTTCCCATTGAATTCAAGTCAGATGCGTGTTCCCTTCCAGTGGCTCGGGAGCATTGCGTTCGATTGGAATCCACCACTGTGCGGTTCCTCGATCGTGCAGTGTTGGGGGTTCGGATTATGGACGTCGGGATGGCATTCGTGGTGCTATGGCTGCTGCTGCCATTGCCCTTGGCAGTCGCAGTTTGGATCGTGTCTAGGCGTCTAAAGCGAAGCCGAAACGAACTGCGGAACACGCAGGAAGAAGCGGAGAGAGCCCAAGAACAGCTTCGTGAAGAGTTCGAGCGCGCCAAGGAGCGGTTCTCCGGAATTATTGACGCTGACCAGGAGGAGGCGCGCGTCCGCGCTGATACAGCCAAAGCCATAGGCGAGCTGGAGGAGCTAAGAGCTTCTTATGCCGAGAAGAAGGCGATTTACGACCGCCTGTTGCATGAGATTGCGATCTTCGATGAGCGCCTCTCATTCGCGGAAATGGGGGTCTACGAACCGCACTTCGAATTCTCGGACAGCGAAGAATACAAAGAACAAATTTTGCTCGTCCGCGAGCAGCAAAAGGCGATGGTTTCGGCAAAAACAGCAGTTTATTGCACGACGCAGTGGCACGTTGATGGCAGTCTGTCAAAGGGACAGACAATGACCAATCGGAACATTCGACTCACGTTGCGAGCGTTCAACAACGAATGCGACGCGGCTATTGCGAATACTAGATGGAACAATGTCAACGCGATGGAGAAACGAATACTCCGGGCCCATCAACAAATCGACAACATGAATGCGTCCAACACGACATATATCTCGACGGACTATCTGCGCCTCAAACTGGAAGAGCTTTATCTCACGCACGAGTATCGAGAGAAGTTGAAGGCCGAGCGCGAAGAGCGGGCTGAAGCAGCGCGGCTGGCGCGCGAAGAGCAAAAGCTGCTGCGGGACCTCGAGCGCGCTGAAGAGGAAGAGGCGTATTATGCAAAGCTGCTCGAAAAGGCGAAAAGTGAAGCACGAGCGATAGTGGGGCCGCAGCTGAAAGCCTTCGAGCAACAGATTACCATGCTCGAAAAGGATCTGGCGGCCGCGCACGCGAAAGCGGAACGAGCTAAGGCGATGGCCGAACGTACCCGATCGGGTTACGTCTACATCATCTCAAACATAGGATCCTTTGGAGACGGCGTGGTCAAAATCGGCCTGACGCGCCGGTTAGACCCCGTAGATCGTGTACGCGAGCTCGGCGACGCAAGCGTCCCATTCACCTTCGACACTCACGCGATGATTTACAGCGATGATGCCCCAGCTCTCGAACGAGCCCTCCACAATGAGTTCGAAAGCACACGGATCAACGTTCAAAATATGCGTAAGGAGTTCTTCAGGGCGTCCCTTGAAGAAGTGGAAGCCGCCGTAAAGCGACTCGCTCCCGAGGCCCAATTTTTCAGGGACATCGAAGCGCAAGAGTATCGCGAGACGCTCGCCCGTCGCCAAAGCAACCTTGAGCGTGAAGTCCTGCTGGAATCACTGGAATTCCCAGCCGAGATTTAGCTCGCCAAGCTATGGCGCCACCCTGACACACCGAGATTCCGATTACGGTGACGATTACGGTGACAGGACGATTACGGTGACACGGATTAGATTACGAGATTACGCGAGATTACGGTGGAGATTACGGTGGGAGATTACGGTGTTAAGATTACGGTGACAGTTACCGATTTGCAGGTAACTCCCCAGCCGCCATCAGCAGAGAATCAAGATAGGGGCGGGAAGCATCTCGCCTCCCGCCCCTCTCGTTTACGCCTAAAACGCGCCTAGAACGTCTCGGCCGTCGTCCGCTGCCGGCTCGCATTATGGCCGCCGTTGCGGAACAGGATCTCGCGCACCGTGTCGGGCGAGGGGCCGGAATTGTCGGTCTCGACCGACAGGAAGTATCCGCCGGCCTTGATGCGGTCCTCATAGTAGCGCGCGTCCTCGTCGCTGATGCCGTGGCCGGTGAGCAGGCCGGTCAGGCCGCCGGCGAGCGCTCCGGCCCCGGCGCCGATCGCAGCCGCGCCGGGGATCGCGCCCGAGGCGATCGCGCCCGCGGCCGCGAGCGGGCCGACTCCGGGGATGGCGAGCGCGGCAACGCCGAGCAGCCCGCCGGCGACCGCGCCGCCGGCCGCGCCCTTGGCCGCATCGCCAGCCTTGTCGGCGGCATCCTCGTCGTCAATCCCGCCGGTGGTGTCGCTCTGCTCGCCGTGGCGGCCGATGATCGAAATGCTGTTGTCGCTGACGCCGGCCGAACGCAGTTCGGACAAGGCGCGCCCGGCTTCCTCGCGGCGGTCGAACACGGCGGATGCAATACGCTCACTCATGGAGGTTCTCCTGATTGGGTGGGTGCGGGCGAATTGCCCGTACCTCCCCAACGGCCTCGGCGCGGCCGCGTTGCTCGGCTGGGCGCGCCCTGGGGGCGTTCGTCGCTCGGGGCGGCGCCGATGCGGCCCACTTGAAAGCGATGAGGAGATCGCGCCGTTCGTCGAAGCGACACGCCGTTCCGTATACCCGCGCGTTGCATTTGTAGCGCTACAATTGTAGCGGATGAGTCGTTCGCAGACGTTCGTTCAATTCAGGAAGGATTTTCCATGCCCGCTTCGCTCGCTTCTCTGCGCATCCCTGCCCGCGGCCTTGCCGCCGCGGCCGCGCTTGCGCTGTCCGCCATCACCCTCACCGCGACCGCCGGTCCCGCTCATGCCAGCCAGGCGGAATCCGCCGACCGCTTCCACTTCGTTCTGTTCAGCTCCGGCGACAGTTCCAGCATGAACGGCACAAACGACGACTACAGCCGCGCCAGGGCCATGCGCCGCGGCAGCGAGCCCCTGCTCTATTTCCGGCAGAACGGCGCCGCTTACGTGATCCGCGACCCGGCGACGCTCGCCCGCGCCGACGCCTTGATGAAACCGCAGCGCGAGCTCGGCGCCCGGCAGTCGGCGCTTGGCCGGGAGCAGTCCGCGCTCGGCCGCCAGCAGGCCGCGCTTGGGGCCGAGCAGGGACGGATCGGGCGAATGATGGCCGACGCGACTGCGCGCCAGATGGCGGAGCTTGGGCGCCAGCAGTCGGCGCTCGGGCGCCAGCAGTCGGCGCTCGGCGCGCAGCAGTCGACGCTCGGCAAGCAGCAGGGCGAGCTCGGCCGCGAACAGAGCCGCCTTGCCGGCCTTGCCGCCGCGCAGCTGCGCACGCTCGTCGCTGAAGCTCTCCAGCGCGGCCTCGCCCAGCGCGTCGACTAAAGGCGAAGGGCGCCGGCCGGTAGCCGGTGCCCTTCCCGCATTTCTAAACAACTTTCCTACACCGCCCCTTTTGTGGCTTATGCTCGTGGATGACGCCGCGGCCCTCGCTCTATCCGCAAGGCATGCCGTGCACCGCCGCGGCCTGGTCGGAGCGATGCTCGACAGGCGAAGGTCACAAAACTGACAAAGCTGACAAAGCCGACACACCCCCCTCCCCCGCCCGAGCGCCATTGTCCCGCGCGCTTCGAGTCCCCGCTGGAAGGTTGCGAATTATCGGCTAAGCTGCCGGCTTGGGATTTGAAAAAGGGGTGCTGCCAATGACCAAGAATGTCGGCCCGGAAGACCGGGTGGTTCGGATCGTCGTCGCGCTGGGCTTGGGCGCGCTCGTCTATTTCGTCGAGCTGGGCGAGATCGCGACGATCATCGCCGCGCTGGTCGCTCTCTATCTGCTGCTGACGGGCCTGATCGCCCGCGACCCGCTCTACCCGCTCGCCGACATCGACACGAGCGTCCAGGAGCAGCCTTATTCGAGCACGGACGACCGCGCCGGGCTCTGATCCGCGGGCCTGAGCGGCCGCGCGGTCACAACTGCCGTTCGGCCTCGGACAGCACGCCTTTGACGACGTTGCTGGGGATGGCGAAGCCGATGCCGATATTGCCGGCGCTGCCCTGGCCCGTGCCCGGGCTGAACAGCGCCGAATTGATTCCGACCAGCCGGCCTTGAAGGTCGATCAGCGCGCCGCCCGAATTGCCGGGATTGATCGGCGCGTCGGTCTGGATGAAGCGCCTTTTGTCGCCCTGCAGCAAGGGGCGGTTGGTGGCGCTGACGATGCCGCTGGTGACGGTCTGGCCAAGGCCGAACGGATTGCCGATGGCGAGCACCGAATCGCCGACCTCGAGCCTTTCGCTGTCGCCGAGCGGCAGCGCCGGAAGGTTGCGCGCGCCGATGTGCAGCACGGCGAGGTCGAGCTCCGGGGCGAAGGCGACCGGCTGCGCGGGCAGCTTGCGTCCGTCGCGCAGCGTCACCTCGACCGCGCTCGCGTTCTGGATCACGTGGTAATTGGTGATCACCAGGCCCCGCGCGCCGTCGACGATCACGCCGGATCCGGCGCTGACGGTCGGCCGCAGCGCCGCGTCGGGGACTCCGAAATATCGTCGGAAGAAGGGGTCCTGGAGGAGCGGGTTCTGCTGCACCGGCGAGGGCTGGAGGACGGCGATGTTGACCACGGCCGGAGCCGTCTTGCGCACCAGCGGAGCGAGGCTTGCCGAGGCAGTGCTGGCGAGCAGCTGCGGCGCCGGCGCCGGCTCAGCAGTGCTGGCGCCGAGCGGAAGCAGCCGCGCCACGACCCCGCCGACCAGCGCCGACAGGGCCATGAACAGGAACAGCAGCAGGAACGGCAGGCGGCCGGGATCGCGGCGCGCCATTCAGGGCTCCACCGCCTGGCCTTCGGGCGCGCCGCGGCCGAGCTTGTCGGGAAGCGGCTCGCCCGCCGGCGTGAAGTCGAGGCTGACCGAGTTAATGCAATAGCGTTGGCCGGTCGGCGGCGGCCCGTCGTCGAATACATGGCCCTGGTGCGCCGCGCATCGCGCGCAAACGATCTCCGTCCGGACCATGCCGTAGCTGGTGTCGCGGACATAGCTCAGATGCTGCTCGGCGAACGGGCGGGTGAAGCTCGGCCAGCCGGTGCCGCTTTCGAACCTGGCGCCGCCGTGGAACAGCGGGAGGCCGCATAGCCGGCAGGTGAAGACCCCGGGACGCTTCTCGTCAAGGAACGTGCCGCAGAAAGGCCGCTCTGTGCCGTGCTCTAGCAGCACGTGCCGCTCCTCCTCGCTAAGCTCGGCGACAAGCTGCTGGATCTGCTGCTGCGTCGGCGGGCTGAGGTCGAATCCCGCGGGGGACGTGTCAGGCATGGGGTCTCCTTCAGTCGGGGTTTAACATGGGGATGGCAGAGCCTGCTGTCGATGCGCGCCGGAATCGCCTTGTCCCTGATGCTGCTCCTGCCGTGGGAAGCAGCCGCGGCCCGCTCCCCGCAAACCCAGGCCCAGGCGCTGGCCGAGGACGCCGCTCAATATGTCGCGCATTTCGGCGTCACCCCGGACGAAGCGCTGCGGCGCCTCAAGGTTCAGCAGTCGGGCGTCGCGGCGACCGATGCGATCCGGCGCGAGTTCGCCGGCCGCATCGCCGGCATCGCGATCGAGCACATGCCCGACTATCGCATCCTCGTCCTGTTGACCGGCGAGGCGCCGGTTGCAGATCGCCAAGTCGACGGCGTTCGCATCGTCTTCCGGGCGGGCGCCAGGGCCACCCATGACCAGGCTGTCGCCGCGATGCGTCGTCACCTGATCGACTTTCGCTCCGAGCTGCCCGGCGCCCGCGGCGCGGGCTACGATCAGCGCACCGGAGAGGTCGTGCTGCTCGTGACCGGCGGCGATGCGCAGCGCTTCGGGCTCGACGCCCTGCGCGCCCGCGCGGAGGAGGTCAGCGGGGTCCCCGTGCGGGTGGTGATCAACGACCTTTTGGAATCCAACATGCGCGTCGAGGGCGGAATGCGGGTCGAGGGCATCAGCAGCGAGACGGGCCGGCGCAACATCTGCACGACAGGGTTCGTGGTGACCGACGGCAGCCGGGAAGCGATTGCGACGGCCGCCCATTGCCCCGACGTCCTGACTCATAGGCGGGCCGACGGCACGACCGTCGAACTGCCCTTCCTGGGGCAATGGGGTGTCGGCTATCACGACGTGCAGATCAATCTGCTCCCGGACCGCCCCGAACCATTGTTCTACGCCAACCGCGCGGCAGGCTCGCTGCGGCGGGTAACCACCTGGCGCAACGTCGCCAGCACCCGCGCCGGCGACTTCGTCTGCCATTATGGGGAGAGCTCGGGCTACAGCTGCTCGACCGTGGAGCTGACCGACTATGCACCGCCAGGGAGCCTTTGTGGCGGGCCGTGCTCACCCACGTGGGTGACGGTGCGTGGACCGAGCTGCCAAGGGGGCGACAGCGGCGGGCCCGTGTTCAGCGGCAGCGTGGCGTTCGGGATCGCCAAAGGGATCAACCGCCACGCGAGCGGCCGGTGCAATTTCTATTATTACATGTCGACGGACTATCTGCCCCCGCCGTGGCGTCTGCTGACGGTCGGCCAGCCTAGCTCGCTTGAACGAAGTCGCCCCTGACCTGGTCCGATCCTGGGACAGGTTCGGCGGCGTCATTGCCGATCTTGATGACGCGATTTGCCTCATCGACATGGACGACCCGCGGCTCAAGCGCGCGCGCCTCGGCATCGTCGAGGACGGCGTAGCTCATGATGATGACGAGGTCTCCGGGGTGCACGAGATGCGCCGCGGCGCCGTTGATGCCGATGACGCCGCTGCCGCGCGGCCCCGGAATGACATAGGTCTCGATGCGCGCGCCGTTGGTGATATCCACGATCGCCACCTGCTCGCCTTCGAGCAGGTCGGCCGCTTCCATCAACGCCGCATCGAGCGTGACCGATCCCACATAATGCAGGTCGGCCTGAGTCACCGTCGCGCGGTGGATCTTCGATTTCATCATGATCCGCATCACGGGAATCGGCTCCTCAAGCTGGCGACCCAATTACTAGATCGGCATCCGTTCGTCGAACATCAATGCTGCACTGCGTTATCGCACTTGCAGCATGGCGTGCAAATTCCCAATTGATGGTGCGCCAGGTTGGTGGCGATTGCCATCTTCGCGACCGGTTTGCTGCGTACGCCATTGAACAAGCACATGATTTTCAATTGGCATGCCGCTTGCTTTTTCAAGCGTACGAATGACTGACGGAGTTCACAACATGCACGCGCAAGACAGCAACGTCGCCCTGCCCCTGCGGTCACACACCGTATTGGGCGTGTGCGAAGCGATCGGCGAAGACTTCGGATTTAACCCGACATTCCTTCGCGTCCCGCTCGCCGCGAGCGTGCTGTGGAGCCCCACCTGGGCGATCGTCACCTATCTTGCGCTCGGCGTGGTGGTGCTGGCCTCGCGGCTGCTGTTCCCGAAACCGAAAGCGGCCACAACGGCGGCGCTCGACGTGCCGGCGCCTTCTGCCGATAACGAACAGCGAGAGCTCGCCGAAGCGGCTTAGAAGTCCCCGCGGGCTTCGGCGCGGGCTTCGAGCAGGTCGAACAGGGCCCGGTGCTGGAGCAGCAGCTGCTCACCGCCGAAGGCCAGGGCGCGAGCGGCGGGCGGCGAATCCGCGGCCTGTCCGATCACGGTGATCACCGACAGTTCGTCGGGAAGCGATGGGGCGGGCACCTCGGTTCCGACCCGCGCGGCTGCGCGGTCGAGGACGCGGCGGATCGGCCACCAGTCGCCGACCAAGGCCGTCGCCGCACCCAGCGCGCAGCCCGATCGTTCCGACAAGGCGAGGGTTTCCAACGCGTGGCGGGCCGCCTGCAAACTCGCTTCGGTCTCCGCGGCTCCCGGAGTGCTTGGCAGCGGTCCGACGGCCGCGGTCAGTCGCACCAGGTAGAGGCGTTCCCGCTCGAAACCCTCGGCAGCGCGGCTCAGCCAGTCTTGCGCGGGGCCTGCCGGGCAGCGCTCGAGCGCAACCGCGATCAGGCCGGGATAGCGACCGTGCAGACTGCACAGGAGGTGCACGGCATCCGTGAGATCGCGGGCCGAGAAGGGTCCCGAAGATTCGACAAGGTTGGCAAGGTGGGAATGCCGGGCACAACCCTCGCCCGCAATTCGCGCGAGCTGGGCTTCCGCAACGCTGACCGCCTGTTGGCCGACGGACGGGTTAATCGCCATTCCTCTCCCCTCGTCTGAATTCACTCAGGCGAAGCCTCAGCTGGCAGACCCTATCCCGAAGGCCGTAAAGACGGGGTTTATGCGCGGGTAAGCCTTTGGGAACCCTATTTTGCGGCGCTGTCGGGCAACGCACCCACAAATCAGTCGTCGCGGTAGGCGAGCTCGAAATTGCCCCAGCGCCGTCCCTTGACCCACAAGGGCACAAAAACATTCTTCACCGGGATGAACTTGTCGCCGAGTTCCATTCGATAGGTCGCAAGAGTCGCCGGCTTCTCGCTCGCCAGGGCCATGCGGGTCGTATCGTCGATGAGGATGCGCCGGTTGCGGCAATGCTCGTCGTTCCACACGGGGTCTGGTCCCTGCGGGTGGCTGCGTTCGGTGAGGTGGGTCGGCAGATAGCCGTTCATGTCGCCGATTGCCGAACCGATGATGCGGTTGTCGGCACCCTTGGTTCGATCGAGGATCGGGCGCACATATTTGTCGGCGGCATCGTTGAAACGCACCGTATATTGCACGGGCTTGGATCCCTCGACGACCTGATAGTCGCGGTCGAAGACATCCTCGACCGTCACTTCCCCGGCATCGATCGCAGCTTCAATTGCGGCCTGGATCTGACGGCAGGTTTCCTGCGCACGAAGAATGAACGGCGTATCGTCAATCTCCGCGCCGGAATTAGCCAACGTGTCGAGCATGGTGTTGGACAGCATTTCCAGATGAGCGAGCCGCTTTTCGGCCGTGAGCAGCTCGGTGCCATTGTCACGCGCGTCGGCCGCAAATTCGGTCAGCCCCGCCTTGACGCGGTCGACGCTGGTTTGGATCATGCTCGTCGAGTGGGCGATGCCTTCGGTCTGGCGGTCCACCATTCCCACAATCTCGCTCACTTCACGCACGGTCTCGCTGATCGTGTTGAAGCCCGATTGTGCCGCACGGCTGCGGTCGACCCCGGTCTTGATCTCGGTCGTCACGGCGCCCGCCTCGCGCGTGAGCTCGCCGATCGTCGAAGCGATCTGGCTGGTCGCAGCGCGAGTGTCGTGGGCAAGCTTCTTCACTTCCGCGGCGACCACCGCGAAGCTGCGGCCGGCATCGCCCGCGCGCGCCGCCTCGATCGTTGCATTGAGGGCAAGCATGTTGGTCTTGCGGGCGATCGTTTCGATGGTCGACGAAACCGTTTGCACCTGGTTCATGGCCGAGGCGAAGCCGGCCATGCGTTCGCCGAGCTGCACGATCAGGTCGGTCAGCCCCTTGAAACCGGCGATCGTGCCCTCGATCGCCTCCCGGCCGGCATCGAGCTTGGCTTTGGCTTGTTCGGAAAGCAGCCGCGCTTCATCGGTCGAATCCGACACCCGCGCCTGATCGCTCATCAGGCGGGTCGTCACCTCCTCGAGCTGGTCGAGCATCTTCAGATGCTCGGCGATGCGGCTCGCGACCCCATGCACGTAGCCGGCAACGTCGCTGCATTCCATCGACAGCGATCCGCAATCGCGCGCCACGGCGCGGATTGCATTTTCAGTGACTTCCTCAATCCCTTGCGTCGCCATGCGAAGCCCCAGCTCCCGAACAGTTCGGAAGCGGAGATACGCAGGAACCTCCTACTTCTTCGTTAACCACGGCAAGGCAGGACATCCCCGAAACGCAAACGGCCCGCGCATGGCGGGCCGCAGCGCCGGTTTGGAACCCGATATTAATTGCCGCTGGTGGAGCCTTTGCGGCCCTGCAGATCCGACCAGAACTCCCTCGTATCGTCCGACTGGCGGCCCCATTCGCGGGCCGTCAGACAGGTTCGCTCGACGCCGGCAAGCGTGCCGGTCTTTACCGATTTCTTACAGATGACCTTGTCCAGCGGAGAAGCCTCCGCTGTCTGGGGGACGGCAAGCTTCGACGTGCTGGCGGGAAGCTTCCACGCGATCATGCCTTCGTGCGTGCGCACCTGGCTCCCGCTGTTCGGCTGCTCCGCCTTGAACACGGTGTGGAGCGCGACGACGTTGCAGGTTTCCTGGTCCAGCAGCGGATGGCCGCTGCTGTGCGTGACTTCACAGCCGGTGACGAGCCCCTTGCTGTCGAGCGTCACCCTGAATCCAACCGCGCCTTCCTGGCGCGCGGCGAGAGCGCGCGGCGGATAGAATTTCAGGAGTGCATCCCAATTCGAAGCATTGAGCGCCGCCTTGGAGCCAGGCGTTTCGGCAAGAGCTGGACCGGCAGCCATCAACCCGACCGCGATGAGCAATGAACGAGCCCGCATTTCCGCAACCCTTTCCATGACTGATGGAAAGATGATGCCATTTAACAACCTGGCCTGCCAGCGCAATTCGACAAACGCCGCGAGGGACCGGCGAAAGGTCGTCGAAGGGGGTCAGCGCGGAGGCGAATTCCCGGTAAAGTCAGGATCGGACAGGATATTGCTGAGGGTTGTGCCGCAGGGTTCCACGCAGGGAGGCAGACCCGAGGTGGACCCCTTCCTGCCCTGAAGATCGTCCCACGACTGCTTCATTTGATCTGTCCGCCGCGCCCATTCCGTCGCGGTCATGCAAGTCCGCTCAACACCGGCTAGCGTCCCGGCCCGAACCGTTTTCTTGCATATTTGCTTCTCAGGCGCAGTATTGTCCGTCAATGGTATCGGGTTGATCGGCTCTTGTGCGCGCCCGAGAATCGCCCAGTTGACGACCCCTTCGGCCTTTGTCTTGGTCAACCGCCCGTGCGCGTCGCGCGCGGATTTGAATACGGCGTGCTGAACGATCAACTCGCAGGTTTCCGCGTCGAGCAGCGGATGCCCGCTGCCGTGCGTTACCTGGCAACTGATCGGATGAGCATCCCTGTCGAGCTCGACGACGAAGAAAACGGCACCCTGCTCACCGGCAGCGAGGGCCCTTGGCGGGTAGTTCTTGAAGACGATCTCGCTGATTTGCCTGTCGCGCTCGGCCTTCGAGGGAGCGTTTGCAGCAGCGACCGGATCGGCAATTATCGCCACTGCAGCAAAGCATGGAAGCAACCGGTTCATGGTCCGTCTCCTCAACGTGGGAATCGCGAAAACATGCGCGTGATTGCTCGCGTGGTCGCTGATCATCTTCTGATGATCTTCTGATTTCAGCGGTAAAGTAGGTAATCCGCCCGCGCGTCAGCCCAATCCGTTTCATCGGGCGTCGCCAGCACTTCGAGGTCGGTCGGCGTCGCGTCACCGTCATCCACCCACTGGCGAAGCAGAGGCGAACCGTTAATCACGTCGATCGCGAGCTTGTCGAACTCATATTCGTACGGGAAGTCCCGCCACAGATCATAATCCCGATACAGCCGCCGGATCGCCTTGAACGCCAGGGTTTGAAGCCGCCAGGGCTTGAAGGCCGCATGATCGTACAACGGTCCTTCGGCGTGGATGAAGACGCCCCGGCACATCTCGCCGACATGTTTGTGGAAGGTCGGCTGGAAGGTGACCTCGCGCAGCTTGCAGCCGGCAAGCCAATTGGGAGCCAGCGCTTCCATCTCGGACATGATGCGCCGGGGATCGAGGTCCGGCGCGCCGAACAGCTCGAGCGGGCGCGTCGTGCCCCTGCCCTCGCTCAGCGTCGTACCTTCGAGCATCACCATGCCGGCGTAGGCACGCGCCATGTTGAGGTTTGCGGCATTGGGACTTGGATTGATCCAGATACGCTCCGGCGGCCAGCCGAACCCCGGGGCATCCTCGGGTCCCCACCCCTGCATTTCGACGACGCGGTAATCGACGTCGAGCCTGAAATGGTCGACGAACCAATGGCCAAGTTCGCCAAGCGTCAGGCCATGACGCATGGGGATCGGTCCGGCGCCAACGAAGCTTTCCCAGCCAGCTCGCAGGGTCAGTCCCTCGACCGGGCGGCCGGCGGGGTTGGGGCGGTCGAGCACCCAAACGCTCTTGCCGTGCTCGGCCGCCGCCTCGAGCACGTAGAGAAGCGTGGTGATGAAGGTGTAGATTCGACAGCCGAGGTCCTGAAGGTCGATCAGGATCGTATCGAACGTGCCCATCGACTGCCCTGTCGGCCGCCGCACTTCGCCATAGAGGCTGAAGACGGGAATATGGTGGACCGGGTCCGTAAAGTCCTCGGACTCCACCATATTGTCCTGCTTGTCGCCGCGCAGGCCGTGCTGCGGGCCGAAAGCCGCGGTGACGTTCAGGCCGGCCGCCGCGAGCGCATCGAGGCTGTGGGTGAGGTCCCGAGTCACCGACGCGGGGTGCGCGAGTAAGGCTACCCGCCGTCCTTCGAGCGGGCGACGAAGCTCGGGATCGGCGAGCAGGCGGTCGATGCCGAAGAGGGTCATGCCTGCTGCTTAGGCAAGCCGCGCGGCGAAGCAAACCGGGTCGTGGAAGTCCGGCTTGTCGCCCTCGGGATGAGCGAGCGCCCAATAGGATTTGGTCCCATCCTGCTCCTCGAGGATTGCGGAGAGGCCGAGCTGCCAGTCCTTTTGCGCTTCGACCGCAATCGTCGCGCCCATCGCCCACCAGGTGAAATTGTCCTCCATGCGGAGATAGGGCTCGCTGACATCGGCAGGGCCGGTTCGTTCGCGATAGGCGCGGAAGTCGTAAGCCGCCCATTGACCGTTCGCAGCGAAATTCCACTCGCGATACGTTTCACCCTCGCTGCGCAGAAAGGCTTCGAAGCAGGTCGACTGCCACAAGTCGTCCGCGCGGCCCGGCTCGCCGACGGGGATGACGAAGCGGCCCACAGGAGCGCCGATTCCGAACCAGATGTTGGTCGTTGCCGTCGCGCCGAATGCACCCGCATGGTCGACGCTCGCCCAGACCTTGAACGGCGGCTCGGCCGGCGGCGTGGCGGGATGCGGCTCAAGGTTAAATTGCATCGATGCCCATTAGCGGCCCTCCCGCTTTCGCGGGAGTGGCGAACTGGCTAAGCGCGGGCCATGACGGAATTCCGCTCTTCGCTCCTGAAGCTGCTCGACGAGCGCGGCTACATCCATCAGGTCACCGACGCCGGCGCGCTCGATGCGCTGGCCCAAAAGGACGTCGTCAGCGCCTATATTGGCTTCGACGCTACGGCGCCGAGCCTGCACGTCGGCAGCCTCGTCCAGATCATGCTGCTGCGCCGGCTGCAGCAGGCCGGGCACAAGCCCATCGTGCTGATGGGAGGTGGCACGACCAAGGTCGGCGACCCGTCGGGCAAGGACGAGGGACGCCAGCTGCTCAGCGAGGAGCAGATCGATGAGAATATCGCCGGCATCCGCAAGGTTTTCGAGCGCTTCCTGACCTTCGGTGAAGGGCCCACCGACGCCCTGATGTTGAACAATGCGGACTGGCTCGACCGGCTGGAATATATCCCCTTCCTGCGCGAGGTCGGCCGGCATTTCACGATCAACCGTATGCTGACCTTCGACAGCGTCCGCCTTCGGCTCGATCGCGAGCAGCCGATGACCTTCCTCGAGTTCAACTACATGATCCTCCAGGCCTATGACTTCCTCGAGCTGTCGCGGCGCGCCGGATGCCGGCTGCAGATGGGCGGCTCGGATCAATGGGGGAACATCGTCAACGGCATCGAGCTCGCTCGCCGCATCGATGGAACCGAACTCTATGGAGTGACGACGCCGCTCATCACCAATGCCGACGGATCGAAGATGGGCAAGACCGCGCAAGGGGCGGTGTGGCTGAACGAGGAGTTGCTTAGCCCCTACGACTATTGGCAATTCTGGCGCAACGTCGACGATGTGAACGTCGGCACCTTCCTGCGCCGGTTTACCGACCTGCCGCTAGACGAAGTTGCGCGGCTCGAACAATTGCCCGGCGCGGAGATCAACGAGGCGAAGATCGTGCTCGCGACCGAGGCGACGGCGATGCTGCACGGCCGTCAAGCAGCCGAAGCGGCCGCATCGACGGCACGGGAGACTTTCGCGGAAGGCGGCGCGGGCGAGGATTTGCCGACGCTATCGGTAGGCGACGGAATGAACATCGCGCACGCGCTGACCGCGCTCGGCTTCACGCCATCGAACAAGGAAGCCAAGCGCAAGATCGCCGAAGGTGCGGTCCGGCTGGACGACGAAGTGGTGAACGATCCCGGCTTGATCGTCGCCGGAGGGAAGCTCAGCCTCGGGCGGAAGAAGCACGGATTGCTGGTCCGCTAGCTGCTGCGCACCAGCACGACGCCGGCGACCACGAGCAGCGCGCCGGCCACCCGGCCCAGACTGATTGGGTCGCGCGGAAGTCCAAGCGCGCCGAAATGATCGAGCAGCAGCGCCATGGCAATTTGTCCCGCGATGCCGATCGTGATCAGCGAGGCGAGGCCGACGCGCGGCGCCGCGAAGGCGGCAACGGCGACAAACACCGCCCCGTAAAGCCCGCCAACCCAGGCGTACCAGGGCAACCCGGAAAAGGCCGCAGCTCCGGGACGGTTCGGCGTCAGCAGCCACGCGAGCAGCAGCGCGACCGTGCCGACCGTGAAGGAGATCAGTGCCGCGAGGATTGGCGAACCGCCCGCCTTCGCTAGCATGGCGTTGGTCGGCGCCTGCAGCGCGACCACTCCACCGGCGACGAACACGAGCAGGATCGGGATCAGAATCGGCACGTCAAAATCCTCCTCAACCGGAGCGAATCAGGCCCACCGCCTGATCGCGCTCGAACAGATAGAGGCAGACCCGCGCAGCCTGACCCCGTTCGCCTTTCAAGCCGCCGTCGCGGTCGAGCAGCAGCTGCGCATCGCTCTGGGCGAGCGGCGCAAGCTCGGCCACGAGCTCGGGCGTTGCCACGCGGAAGCCTTCTTCGCCCGACTGCCGCGTGCCGAGGATTTCGCCGGGGCCGCGAAGCCGCAAATCTTCCTCGGCGATGCGGAAGCCGTCGTTGGTCTCGCGCATCAGCCCGAGCCGGGCGCGACCTGTGTCGTTGAGCTGCTGGCCGCGGATCAACAGGCAGACGCTCTTGCCGCTTCCGCGCCCGACCCGTCCTCGCAGCTGGTGGAGCTGAGCAAGGCCGAAGCGCTCGGCGCCCTCGACGACCATCAGCGTGGCGTTGGGCACATCGACGCCGACCTCGATCACCGTCGTCGCCACCAGCACCGAAAGTTCGCCCGCCGCAAAGCGCGCCATAACGGCATCCTTGTCCGGACCTTTCATCCGCCCGTGGACCAAGCCGATCTTGTCCTCGCCGAAGCGTAGCTTGAGCGCCCGCGCGCGCTCCTCGGCCGCGGCTGCGTCGCTCTTCTCGCTCTCCTCCACCAGGGGACAGACCCAATAGGCCTGGCCGCCGCCGGATATGTGACGGCCAAGTCCGTCGACGACTTCCGGCAGCCGCTCCTCGCTGATCACGCGCGTTTCGACCGGGGTCCGGCCAGGCGGCATCTCGTCGATCCGGCTGACGTCCATCTCGCCATATTGCGTGAGCGTCAGCGTCCGCGGGATCGGCGTCGCGGTCATCACAAGCAGGTGGGGCGGATGTTCGGCCTTTGCCGCGAGGAGGAGCCGCTGCGAGACCCCGAAGCGATGCTGCTCGTCGATCACCGCGAGGCCGAGTTTCCTGTAGGCGACCTTTTCCTGAAAAATGGCGTGCGTCCCGATCAGGATATCGATCGAACCGTCGGCTAGTCCCATCAGCACGCTCTCTCGCGCCCTGCCCTTTTCCCGGCCGGTCAGGATCGCGACGCGCACGCCGAGGCTGTCGAGCTGCTTGAGCAAGGTCGCATGATGCTGCCGGGCGAGGATCTCGGTCGGGGCAAGCAGGGCGGCCTGGGCGCCGCTCTCGACGGCCACCAGCATCGCCAGCAGCGCGACGAGGGTCTTGCCGGAGCCGACATCGCCCTGGAGCAGGCGCAGCATCGGCGCGGACTGACCCATGTCGCCGCGGATTTCCTCGGTCACGCGCCGCTGCGCGCCGGTCAGCTGGTAGGGCAGACTGAGCTTGCCGGTCAGCTCGCCCGTCCCCGCGAGCGGCACAGTCCGATGGCGGCGCTGCGATTGCCGCAGCAGCAGGAGGGCGAGCTGGTTCGCGAAAACCTCGTCATAGGCGAGGCGCTTGCGGGCGTCGGCAGCACCGGGCTCGCGGTGCGCCAGTGCGAGCGACGCGCGCCACGCGCTCCAGCCCTCGCGGGCGGCAAGGCTCGGCTCGATCCACTCGGGCAGGTCGGGCACGCGCTCGAAGGTATCGCGGACAAGTTCGCCGACACGGCGGTTGGTGAGGCCTTCGGTCAGTGGATAGACCGGCTCGCGCACCGCGGGCTGCGGCCCTTTGCCAGGAAGGCTGACCTCAGGGTGGATGATCTGCCACTCGTCGCCATAAGCGTCGAGCCTCCCTGAAACGACGCGCTTTTCGCCCATCGGCAAGCTCTTTTTCGCCCAGCCGGGGTTGTTGAAATACACCAGGCTGATCGTGTTGCCCTCGCTGTCGGAGGCGAACACGCGCGTCGGTCCCTTGCCCCCGGGGCGCGGACCGCGGCTCTCGAACGGAGTGAGCTCGAGGATCACATGGCGGCCAAGCAGCGCCGCGCTCGCCGCTCCCGCCTGCACCCGCTCGATGGCCCCGGTCGGCAAATGGTAAAGCAGATCGATGAGGCGCGTGATGCCGAGCTTCTTCAGCAGCTTCGCGATCTGTGGACCAACCCCGGCGAGCGCTTCCACCTCGGTGAACAGCGGGTTGAGGATGTCAGGCCGCATGCCCGGTTGTTAGCGCGAGTTTCGCTGCTCGCAATGACGGGCGAAGCTGACTACATGGCCGCCATGCCTTCCGACCCGGAGCTCAAGCGCCTCGCCTGGCGCGCGCATCATCGCGGCACGCGCGAGGCCGACCTGCTGATCGGCGGTTTCTTCGATGCCCATCATTCGGAATGGAGCGCGGATGAGCGCGCGCTCTTTACGGCGATGCTGGACGAACAGGACGCCGACATCATGGCCTGGGCGCATGGAACCGCGGAGCCGCCGGCACGGTTCGCCGGACCGATGACCGACGCCCTCAGGAAGCTCGACTATATCCGGATCGCGCGATGACGGAGCCGCTGCAGCGCGTCCTTAACGCCGACCAGCCTCTGATCCTGGCGAGCGTTCCGCCAGGTTTTCTCCCGTGGCTGGCCGGCGATCTCGCGCGCGCTGCGCACGGGCGCGCCAAAGGTGCCCGAGCCGTGTTAATCGTTGCCGACGAAGCCGCGATGCGAGCGCTTGCCGACACCGTCCCGCTGTTCGCGCCGGAAGTGGATGTGCTGACCTTCCCGGGCTGGGACTGTCTGCCTTATGACCGCGCTTCGCCGGCGCTGCGGGTGATGGCCGAACGGCTGGCGACGCTCAGCGCGCTCCAGGCCGGGCACGAAAAGCCGCAACTGCTGATCGCTACGGCAAGCGCCGCCTCACAGCGACTGCTGAGCCCATTCCGCATCCGCCAGCTGACCCGCCGCATCGCCGTTGGCGAAAGGATTGAGCGCGAAGCTCTGGTCGAGCAGCTGAACGCGCTCGGCTACCAGCGCGCAGACGCGGTCGCCGAGCATGGTGAATATGCGGTGCGTGGGTCGCTGATCGACGTCTTTCCCGCGGGCGAGGACATGGCCCTTCGGCTCGACTTCTTCGGCGACGAGATCGACAGCGTCCGCTGCTTCGACCCGGCCGACCAGCGATCCACCGACCGGGCCGAAGCCTTCACTCTGATGCCGGCCTCGGAAGCGCTGCTCGACGTCGACAGCATCAAGCGATTCCGCTCGCGCTATCGCGAAACCTTTGGAGCCCATGCGACTCAAGACCCGCTTTACCAGGCGGTCTCCGAGGGCCGGAGAATGAGCGGCATGGAGCATTGGCTGCCGCTGTTCGAGGAACGGCTCGACAGCCTCTTCGACCATCTCGGCGATGATGATCTGATCCTGCGCGACACCGCCGCCGACCAGGCGCTCGAGGCTCGGCGCGAGGCCATTCAGGACTATTACGACAACCGGGTTCGCGCCGAGCAGTCCGAGCCGGGCAGCTATCGCCCGCTCGACCCCAGTACCCTGTATGTTGGCAAGGACGAATGGGCGGCCGAAGTGGCGCGGCGCCCGATCCACCTCGCCTCCCCCTTCCCTGAAGCGGAATCACCGCAGGTCATCGACTTCGGGGTCCAGCCCGCGCGCGATTTCGGTCCGGAACGCGCCCAGCAGACCAATATCTATGAAGCCGTCGCCAGCCACATCGGCGATTTGCGCAAGGGCGGCCGCAAGGTGGTCCTCGCCAGCTACACGCGCGGCGCGCGCGAGCGGCTGGCCGGCCTTCTCGAAGATCATGGGCTGAAGGCGCAAAAGCTCGCCGACAGCTGGCAGGAGGCGCTTGGCAGCAAGACCCAGCCGGCCTTGCTCGTCCTCCCGCTCGATCACGGCTTCACGACCCCGGACGTTGCAGTGCTCACCGAGCAGGACATGCTCGGCGACCGGCTCGTGCGCCGCCGCAAGAAGCGCAAGGCCGCGGCGGCCTTCCTCGAGGAACTGGCGACGCTTTCGCCCGGCGATCTGGTGGTCCACGCCGATCACGGCATCGGACGCTACGAAGGGCTGACCCAGATCCCCGTCAGCAAGGTGCCGCACGACTGCGTCGCGCTCGAATATGCGCGCGGGAACAAGCTCTACGTGCCCGTCGAGAATATCGAACTGCTGAGCCGCTACGGCAGCGACAGCGAAGGCGTGACGCTCGACAGTCTCGGCGGCGAGGCATGGCAGCGCCGCAAGGCGCGGATGAAGGAGCGCATCCGCGAGATCGCGGGGGAGCTGATCAAGCTCGCGGCAGTCCGCGCGACGCGCCCCGGCGTGATTGCCGAGCCCGATGCGAGCTACCCCGCCTTCGTGGACCGGTTTCCCTATGAGGAGACCGACGACCAGGACCGGGCGATCGCCGACGTGCTCGCCGACCTCGAGGCAGGCAAGCCGATGGACCGGCTGGTGTGCGGCGACGTCGGCTTCGGCAAGACGGAGGTCGCGCTAAGGGCGGCGTTCGTCATGGCGATGTCTGGAAAACAGGTCGCGCTGATCTGCCCGACGACGCTGCTTGCCCGCCAGCATTTCCGCAATTTTGAAGACCGCCTGCAGGGGTTCCCGCTCAAAGTCGGGCGCCTCTCCCGCCTCGTCCCGGCCGCGGAATCGAAGCGCACCAAGGAAGGCCTCGCCGACGGCACGGTGGATATCGTGATCGGCACGCACGCCCTGCTCGCCAAGAGCGTTTCCTTCAAGCGGCTCGGCCTCGTGATCGTCGATGAGGAGCAGCATTTCGGCGTGGCCCACAAGGAGCGCCTCAAGGCGCTCCGCAACGACGTCCATGTCCTGACCCTCACCGCGACGCCCATCCCGCGCACGCTTCAGATGGCGATGAGCGGGCTTCGGGAGCTGAGCGTCATCCAGACTCCGCCGATCGACCGCCTGGCCGTGCGCACCTATGTGACGCCGTTCGACGGTGTGGTGCTGCGCGAGGCGCTGCTCCGTGAACATTATCGCGGCGGCCAGAGCTTTTTCGTGGTTCCACGCATCGCCGACGTGCCGGACATCGAGGAATGGCTGCGCGAGCAGGTGCCGGAGGTGAAGTTCATCACCGCGCACGGCCAGATGAGCGCGACCGAAGTGGAAGAGCGGATGAGCGCCTTCTACGACCGGAAATATGATGTGCTTCTTTCGACCACGATCGTCGAGAGCGGCCTCGACATCCCCAGCGCCAATACGCTGATCGTCTATCGCGCCGACCGCCTCGGCCTCGCACAGCTCTACCAGCTGCGCGGTCGCGTCGGCCGTTCCAAGACCCGCGCTTACGCCTATCTGACGATGCCGGCCGACCGGTCGATCACCGATGCGGCGGCGAAGCGCCTCCAGGTGCTTGCCGACCTCGACAGCCTCGGCGCCGGTTTCCAGCTCGCCAGCCACGACCTCGACATCCGCGGCGCCGGCAATTTGCTCGGCGACGAGCAGTCCGGTCACATCAAGGAGGTCGGGTTCGAGCTCTACCAGTCGATGCTCGAGGACGCGATCGTCGAGCTCAAGGCCGGCGGCGTCCCAGCGCGCGAGGAATTCACGCCGCAGATCAGCGTCGACGCGCCGATCATGATCCCGGAAGATTATGTGCCGGACCTCGACTTGCGCATGGGCCTCTACAGGCGCCTCGGCGAGCTGGACGACCGCAATGCCATCGAGGCCTTCGCGGCCGAGCTGATCGACCGCTTCGGCACGCTTCCCGAGGAGACCGCCAACCTCATGAAGATCGTCGAGGTGAAGCTCAATTGCCGCGACGCTATGGTGGCCAAGCTCGACCTTGGCGCCAAAGGCGCCGTGGTGACGTTCGCGGAGAGCGGGTTTCCGGACCTGCCCGGCCTGCTTGCGTATATCGACCGGCTGAAGGGCGCGGCCAGGCTCCGGCCCGACAGCAAGATGACTGTCGCGCGCAACTGGCCCACACCCGAGGCGCGCTTGAACGGCGCACTGCAGCTTTCGCGGGGCCTCGCGCGCGTTGCTGCCGCGGGCGAGAAGAAAGAGGCCGCTTGAAGCATTGCCGCACGGGAAAAGGTGACGGCGGGGTGCGTTGCACCTATCTTGGACCGCACAGAGGCCGAGCGAGGAGCTGGGATTGACCGCCGACGCGCCGCAACGCCGCGATAACAAGGCCACCGACCTTGCGAGCGAGGGCATCGGCCTGCTCTCCTCAAACCGGCAGGTCGCGCAGGCGGCGCAAGCGATGCTGTGCCGTCGCTATCGCTTCGCCGCTCCTGACGAAGCGGAGACCCTGGTAGCGCTGGGTGGCGATGGGTTCATGCTGCACACGCTCCACCGGATGCTGGAGGGCGATTGTCCGCATCTGCCCGTGTTCGGCATGAACCGCGGTACGGTCGGCTTCCTGATGAACGAGTGGCGGATCGACGGGCTAGAAGAACGGATCCGCACCGCCAAGGCTATTCGGGTCGCCCCCCTCGAGATGCGCGCGACTACCGTCGCCGGGGAAACCTTCGTCCATGCGGCGATCAACGAAGTCTCGCTTTTGAGGGAGACGCGCCAGACCGCGAAGATCGAGATCGCCGTCAACGGCCGCGTCGCATTGCCCGAGCTCGCGTGCGACGGAGTGCTGGTGGCGACGCCGGCGGGCTCGACGGCCTACAATCTCTCGGCACGAGGGCCGATCCTGCCGCTCCAGGCGAAGATGCTCGCCTTGACGCCGATCAGCCCCTTCCGTCCGAGGCGCTGGTCGGGCGCGATACTGCCCGACGACACGGCGATTTGCTTCACCATCCTCGACGCCGAGAACCGGCCGGTGTCCGCCGTCGCCGACCAGGTCGAGGTGCGCGACGTCGCCCGGGTCGAGGTCCGGCTCGACCGCGAACGCTCGCTCACCCTGCTGTTCGATCCCGAGCACGCGCTCGACGAGCGGATCGCGATGGAGCAATTCGCCACATGATCTTGGTCACTTGCGTTTAAGGTCTCGTCCGCTATTTAGCCGCGGCGCCCAATTGGGCTGCTCCCCGGTAGCTCAGCGGTAGAGCATCCGACTGTTAATCGGACGGCCGCCTGTTCGAATCAGGCCCGGGGAGCCATTTATTCTCATTCCCGAATGACGATTCCCACGCTCGAAACCGACCGGCTCATTCTCCGAGCTCCTGCTGCGGCCGACTTCCCAGCCTATCGCACCTTCTACAGCAATCCCGAAGCATCCGCGTTCTATGGCGGGCCCCTGTCCCCCGTTTTGGCATGGCGCAAACTCGCGTTCGACCTCGGACACTGGGCCATCCGCGGGTTTGGTATGTGGTCGGTCATCGAGCGGGAGACAGGGTCCTTTGCTGGCGGGTGCGGCATCGTCTGGCCTGAGGGCTGGCCGAGGCACGAGCTGACCTGGTGGATCATTCCGAGCGCGCGGCGAAGAGGCTTGGCGTTCGAAGCCTCTCGAGCAGTGATCGCGTGGGGCTATAACACGCTGGCGTTCGATCCGATCGAAACGCACATGAATGACGACAACGCGGCGGCGCGCCGATTGGCGGAGAAGCTTGGAGGGATTAGGGTCGCGCGCGAGGAGTTCCCCGATGGCTTGAGCCGAGACGTCTTCGCCTTGCCGCGACCGTAATTCTCACCCCTCGATCGACGCCATCAGGCTGGCGTTGCCGCCGGCGGCGGTCGTGTCGATGCAGGTCACGCGCTCGGTGGCGAAGCGGGCAACGTAATGCGGGCCGCCGGCCTTCGGCCCGGTGCCGGACAGGCCCTCGCCGCCGAACGGCTGGCTCTCGACCACCGCGCCGATCTGGTTGCGGTTGACGTAGAAATTGCCGACGCGCGCGTGCTCTTCGACATAGTCGCGGACCGCGTCGATGCGGCTCTGCAGGCCCAGCGTCAGGCCGTAGCCCGTCGCATTGATGTCCTCCACGACCTTGTCGAGCCTGTCGCCGGCGAAGCGGATGACGTGAAGGATCGCGCCAAAATTCTCGCGATTCAATTGGCTTAGGGAGTCGATCTCATAAAAGGCCGGAGGAACGAAGCAGCCGTATGCAGCCTCGGCGGGCGGTTCCAGCCGGCAGATCTTCCTGGCATTCTTGTCGAGCCACTCGAGATGCTCGTCGAGGACCTTCTTCGCGGCCTGATCGATCACCGGGCCGACATCGGTGGCAAGGTCGGACGGATCGCCGACCTTCAGCGCCTCCATCGCACCGGCGATCATTCGGATCATCGCATCGGCGACATCCTCCTGGACGAAGAGCACCCGCAATGCCGAGCAGCGCTGGCCGGCGCTCTGAAAGGCCGAGGAGATGACGTCGCGCGTCACCTGCTCCGGAAGCGCCGAGGAATCGACGATCATCGCGTTCTGGCCGCCGGTCTCGGCGACGAACGGGATGATCGGCCCGTCACGCTCGGCCAGCGTGCGGTTGATCGTGCGCGCCGTCTCGGTCGAACCGGTGAAGACGACGCCCGCGATCATCGGGTGAGCGGTCAGCGTTCCGCCGACGATTCTGCCGGAGCCGGGGGCGAGCTGGACCACGTCCCTGGGAATGCCGGCCTGGTGCATCAGCTCGACCGCCAGCGCCGCGATCAGCGGCGTCTGGCCCGCCGGCTTTGCGATCACGGCATTGCCGGCGGCGAGCGGCGCCGACGTCAAACCCGTGAAAATGGCGAGCGGGAAATTCCACGGCGAGATCGCCGCAATGACGCCGCGTCCATGGAGCCGCAGCTCGTTCTGCTCACCCGTGGGACCCGGCAGCGGAAGCGGCCTGGTGAACTGGCGCCGCGCTTCGGAGGCGTAGAAGCGCAGAAAATCCACAGCTTCGCGCACTTCGAGCACGGCATCGATCAGCGTCTTCCCCGCTTCACGAATGCAGAGGGAGAAAAATTCCTCGGCATGCTCTTCGTAGAGGTCGGCCGTGCGCTCGAGCAGCCGCGCCCGAGCTTCGCCGCCAAGCGCGTCCCAGTCGAGCTGGGCGGCGTGAGCGGCGCGAACCATCCGGTCGACCTCCTCGGCGGTTGCTTCATGGACCGTCCCGACCGTCACCCGATGGTCATGCGGCGAGACAATCGGCCGGGCCTCCCCCGATCCGATGCCCGGCTTCGCGACCCAGCTGCGGGCTTCGAGCGCCTTAAGCTGCTGCAGCAACGGCTCGCGCACCAGCGGATCGGTGAGATCGACCCCGGCGCTGTTGCGGCGCGAAGGGCCGAAAATATCCTTCGGCAGCACGATCTTGGGATTGCGCTTGGGCTCGAGCGAGGCGAGCTCCGCCACCGGATCGCGGACCAGCTCGTCGAGCGAAATCTGCTCGTCCGCAATGCGGTTGACGAAGGAGCTATTGGCGCCGTTCTCGAGCAGCCGCCGGACGAGATAAGCGAGCAGCTCCTTGTGGCTTCCGACCGGAGCGTAGATGCGCACCGGCGTCGGCGTGTCGCCAATCGCCTCCTCGAGCTTCGCCAGTTCCTCGTACAGCTCCTCGCCCATGCCGTGCAGCCGCTGGAACTCGAACGCCGTGCCTTGGGCGAGGGCCTTCACCTGGCTGATCGTGTTCGCGTTGTGGGTCGCAAAAGCCGGATAGATCACATCGTTTGCGGCCAGCAGCTTACGCGCGCAGGCGAGATACGAGACGTCGGTTGCGACCTTGCGCGTGAAGACCGGATAATCGCTGAGGCCGCCGACCTGGGCCAGCTTGATCTCGGTATCCCAATAGGCACCCTTGACCAGCCGGACCATCAGCCGGCGCCCGTGGGCGCGCGCGGCCTCGACCACCCAGTCGCACAAGGGCGCCGCACGCTTCTGATAGGCCTGGATGGCGATGCCGAAACCGCCCCAGCCGTTCTCGAACAAGGCATCGTCCGACAGCAGCGCTTCGAACACGTCGAGCTGCAGCTCGAGCCGGTCGGCTTCCTCGGCGTCGATGGTCAGGTGAATGTCGGCCGCGGCCGCCTTCAGCGCGAGCTCGCGAACGATCGGGATCACGGCGGACACGGCTTCGGCCCCGTGGGTATATTCGAACCGCGGATGAAGGGCGGTCAGCTTGACCGAGATGCCCGGGGACTGACGGAATCCGCCCTGCGCTTCCGCGGCGATGCGATCGAGCGCATTGCGATAGGCGTCCGCGTAGCGCTCCGCATCCTCGTAGGTCTTCGCAGCTTCGCCAAGCATGTCGAAGCTGTGGCTGAGTCCCTGGCGCCGTTCGGGCTCGGCCCGCTTCAACGCCTCGTCGATGGTTCGGCCGAAGACGAAATTCCGGCCCAGGATCTTCATCGCCTCGCGCACGGCCGTTCGCACCACCGGCTCACCGAGGCGGCCGACGGCTCGACCGATCACCGCGCGCCAATTGTCCGAGCGGTCGTTGGCCCCCTCCAGCACCTTGCCCGTGAGCAGAAGCGAGAAGGTCGCAGCGTTGACGAAAGCGCTTCCAGAGGCGCCGAGCTTCTCCGACCAGTCGGGGCCGGCGAGCTTGTCGGCTATGAGCTCGTCAGCCGTATGTGCATCGGGAATTCGCAGCAGCGCCTCGGCTAGGCACATCATCGCGATCCCCTCGTCCGAGCCGAGGTCATAGGCGTGGAGGAACGCGTCCACTCCTGACGGCTTGTGCGCCCGGACCGCCTTGACCAGCGCCCGCGCAGTCGCCGCTGCCTCGGCGCCCTGGGTAGCGCTCAGCTGCGCCTGGGCAAGTCGTTCGGCGACGACCGTTTCTTCATCGGGCCTGTACGCTCGCCGAAGCTCGGTGCGGTCGAGTACCGCTACCGGCTGGCTCGCTACGCGAGCTGGCCGTGGCAATGCTTGTACTTCTTGCCCGAGCCGCAAGGACAGGGCGCATTGCGGCTGATCGGGGCCTCAACGACGTTTCCGGCTGCATCGCGCACGGGCATAGGCGGCTGCGGGATGTTCAGCAGCGGCGGCATGCCCTGCATCAGACCACGCGCCGCGGCATCGATGTCGGCCGTGTTGTCCTCGGCCGAGAAGGGGTCGAGGTGCTGGGTGATGAAATCGGGCAGTTCGGGCGGCGGGGCCGGCTCGAGCTGCACCTGGGCGCGCATTAGTACCTTGGTCACTTCCTCGCGGATCGCGACCAGCAGCCGTTCGAACAGGACGAATGCTTCCCGTTTATACTCGTCGATCGGCTTCTTCTGCGCGTAGCTGCGCAGGTGGATCACCTGGCGAAGCGCGTCGAGGGTGGCGAGATGCTCCTTCCAGTGATGGTCCAGTGTCTGGATCAGGATCTGCTTTTCGACGTCCTTCCAGCGCTCCGGCTCAACATTTTCGAGCTTGGCGGCCATGCTTTCGTCCGCAAGGCGCTGCACGCGTTCGATCACCATGTCCTGCTCGACCGCTTCCTCCTCGAGCCACTGGTCGATCGGAGGCTGCAGGGCGAACACTTCGTCGAGGCTCTCCTTCAGGCCGTCGACGTCCCATTGCTCGGGGTAGGTCCCCTCGGGACAGTGAGCCCAGACGATAGAGGACACGGTCTCCAGGCGCATGTCGACGATCGTCTCGCTGACGCTCTCGGCGTCCATGATGTCGGCGCGCTGCTCGTAGATGACCTTGCGCTGATCGTTCATCACGTCGTCGAATTCGACGACCTGCTTGCGGATGTCGTAGTTGCGCGCCTCGACCTTCTTTTGCGCGGTCTCGATCGCCTTCGAGATCCACGGGCTGACGATCGCCTCCCCGTCTTCCAGATTCTTGTTCATCAGCCGCGAGAACATGGTCTGCGGGCCGAAAATGCGCAGAAGGTCGTCATCCAGGCTCAGATAGAATTTGGACAGGCCGGGATCGCCCTGCCGCCCGGAACGGCCGCGCAGCTGATTGTCGATGCGGCGGCTCTCGTGGCGCTCGGTGCCGAGGACGTAGAGCCCGCCGACTTCGAGCACGCGCTGCTTCTCGGCAGCAATCTCGCCGCGGACCTTCTCCGCCTGCGCAGCATATTCGGGGGTGCCGGGGACGAGATCCGGGAATTCGTCCTGCATCCGGAAGTCGAGGTTGCCGCCGAGCTGAATGTCGGTACCGCGCCCCGCCATGTTCGTGGCGATGGTCACCGCGCCGAGGCGCCCGGCCTGCGCTACGATATGCGCTTCCTGCTCGTGGAAGCGGGCATTGAGCACGGAATGCTTGATGCCCTCGCGTTCGAGATATTCGGAAAGCATCTCCGACTTCTCGATCGACACCGTACCCACCAGGACGGGCTGCCCAAGCTCCTGCTTCGCCTTGATCTCCTTGGCGATGGCAGCAAACTTCTCCGGCATCGACTTGTAGAATTCGTCGTCCTCGTCGATGCGCTGGACCGGGACGTTGGTCGGGATCGCGACGACGTTCATCTTGTAGATGTCGAAGAATTCCGGCGCCTCGGTCATCGCGGTGCCGGTCATGCCCGAAAGCTTGGGGTACATTCTGAAGTAATTCTGGAAGGTGATGGAGGCGAGCGTCTGGTTCTCCGGCTCGATCTGCACGCCTTCCTTGGCCTCCACGGCCTGGTGCAAGCCGTCCGACCAGCGACGGCCCTCCATCATGCGTCCGGTGAACTCGTCGATGATGACGACCTTGCCGTCCTTCACGATGTAATCGATGTCCTTGCGGAACATCACATTGGCCTTCAGCGCCTGGTTCAGGTGATGGACGACCTGCGTGTTGGCGATGTCGTAAAGGTTGCGGCCTTCGATCAGCCCGGCTTCCTCGAGCAGCCGCTCCGACTTCTCGGTCCCTTCCTCGGTCAGAACGACGCTCTTCTGCTTCTCGTCGAGCTCGTAGTCGGACGGCTTGAGGCTCTTCACCAGCTTGTCGACGGAGAGGTAGAGGTCCGATTTGTCGTCGGTCGGACCGGAGATGATCAGCGGCGTGCGCGCCTCGTCGATCAGGATTGAGTCGACCTCGTCAACGATCGCGAAATTGAATGGCCGCTGGACCATCTGGTCCCGCGAATATTTCATATTGTCGCGCAGATAGTCGAAGCCGAGTTCGTTGTTGGTCGCATAGGTGATGTCGGAATTATAGGCGTCGCGCCGTTCCTGGTCGGACAGGTTTGGCACGATCACACCGACGCTCATTCCGAGGAAGCGGTAGATCTGCCCCATCCATTCGGCATCGCGGCGGGCCAGGTAGTCGTTGACGGTAACGACATGGACGCCCTTGCCCTCGAGCGCGTTGAGATAGACCGCGAGCGTCGCTACCAGCGTCTTGCCCTCGCCGGTCTTCATCTCGGCGATTTCGCCGCGATGCAGGGCGATGCCGCCGATCAGCTGGACGTCATAATGCCGCTGGCCGAGCGTGCGGATCGCCGCTTCGCGCACTGTAGCAAAGGCCTCGGGAAGGAGATTGTCGAGCTTCTCGCCATTGGCGAGCCGCTCACGAAAACGATCCGTCTGCTGCTTCAGCTCATCGTCGGTGAGCGCCTGGATGTTGGTTTCCAGCGCATTGATGGCGCTGACATATTTTCCAAGCGATCGGACATAGCGGTCGTTTGACGATCCGAAGATGCTCTTTGCCAATCCGGCGAACACATGAATTCCCTTAAAAACCCGCGCGTTCAGGATGGGGCGGAAACCTCTCGCCGACGCTCTGGGAAACTGTCGCGGGCGATGTAAGGAGCGCCCTAGCGCTAGTCAATTAATGGGAGTGAAGAGGTGGGACTGACAGGCGGGTGCATGTGCGGCTCGGTTCGCTACGAGCTGATCAGCGAACCCTTCGACTGCGGCTGGTGCCATTGCCGGACCTGCCAGCTCAGCAGTGGAGCGCCGGGACAGGTCTTCGCCAGCGTGCCGGACGGCAATTTCATATGGACGAGCGGTGCCGAGAAGGTGAAATCGGTCTCATCGTCGAGCTTCGGCCACCGCGAATTCTGCGGCGAATGCGGAACGCCTTTCCTGATGAAAGTCGATCATCAGCCGGAGACGGTCGATTTCAGCGTGGCGACGCTCGATGATCCGGAGGCGATCGCGCCCGAGTTCCACATCTTCTGGAGCAGCAGGATCAGCTGGTTCGAGCCCGAAGACGGACTGCCCCGCCACGACAAATTCCGACCCGACACGAGGGGCCTCAGCGGAACCGAGCCCCCGGGCGGCTAGCTACAGATTACCCTCGAGCCATTGCTGGATCTGGCTGCGCGGCGCGGCGCCGACCTTCTGGGCGACCGGCTGGCCGCCCTTGAACAGCAGCATGGTCGGGATTCCGCGCACCCCGTAGCGGCCCGGCGTATCGGGATTTTCGTCGATGTTGAGCTTGGCCACGGTCACCTTGTCGCCGAGTTCGTTGGCGATCTCCTCGAGCGCGGGCGCGATCATCCGGCACGGCCCGCACCATTCCGCCCAAAAATCGACCAGCACCGGGCCCTCGGCACTGAGAACATCCGTCGCGAAGCTGTCGTCGGTGACCGTCTTGGTGGCCATGGCGGACGAATCTCCCTTTCAAAAGTTAACGCGCATATGGTCGCTCGCGCTTCTGCCCTCAAGGCATGAGTTCGATCAGTTTTGGTCCAGCCGTATAGAGAAGCGCCGCGCCGATCCTGCGGCCCGGGAAGATGACCTGGAGCGCTTCCGCATAGGCCTGCATCTGGGCTCGGTGCGCCGCGGGGATTTCGCTGTCGCCTGAGGGCACCCGGCCGGTCTTGAAGTCCACCACCTGCACCCGGCTTTCTTCGACCAGCAGGCGATCGACCGTGCCCGCGATCACCCGGCCATCGGGCAGGGTCGCGGCAAGCGGAGCTTCCCCGATCGACTCCGGGCCGAACAATGCCGCGAAGCCTGGCTCGGCGAGCAGGCGGCAAACCTGGCCGACGATCGCTGCTCGCAACTGCGGATCCGCAACTCTCGCCTGCCGCTCGAGCCAGCGGTCGGCGGCCGCGCGGCGGTCCGCAGCGGCAACAGCCGGCAGCCGCTCGAGGAGCTGGTGAATCCAGATGCCGCGAAGCGCGGCTTCGCGCAGCGCCTCGCTCGGCGGCGGGGCGGCTTCGTCATCGATCGCAATCGCGGAAGGCGCGAGCGGCCGCGGGGGCCGTGCCTCGGGAGGGGCGTGGCGCCGCGCCCACTCAGGGACCGCGGGCTGAGGCGGAGCGCGTCTGTCGCTGGCCGCGGATCGGGCGCGCACTGCACCGCCTGCTGCATAGGTGAGCATGACATGGCCCTCGCCCGGAACCGCGCCAACCGACTGCATCGCCTGCTCGACCACGCGGTGCCAGCAGTCGGCGGGACGCGGGTCGGAGCCGTCCTTTTTCGCTTTAGGCTCCACCCCGGACACGATCAGCCGATCGGCGGCGCGGGTCAAAGCGACATAGAGCAGCCGCCAATGCTCTTCGCGGTCCCGCCGCTCCTGGTCGGCGATGATCTCCTCGAACGGTGGGCAGCGCTCGTCCTTCTTGGGGCGGAGGAGCGGCGCCTTGCGGCCGCCGACTTCCATATCCAGCGTCAAGGGCGTGCGGCCAAGCTTCGCCGGATCGGCGGTGGCATCGGCAAGGATCACGACCGGGGCCTCGAGCCCCTTGGCGCCATGCACGGTCATCACCCGCACCTCATTGACGGGCTGGCCCGGATCGCGCTGGACATCGACGCTGCCGCGCGAGAACCAGGCGAGGAAGCGGTCGAGGGACGCGATTTCGCTGCGCTCGAACTCGAGCGCGCTGTTGATCAGCTCGTCGATCGGATCGCGAGCCGCGATGCCGAGCCGGCCGTAGAGCTTGCGGCGGCCGTCCATCGCGCCGCTGAGGATGGTTTCCAGGAACCGCGAAGGCGTCGTGAAATCGGCGATTCGGAGCAATTCGCCCAGGGTGTCATGGGCCTTCGGGAACTCACCGGACCGCTGGCGAAGCGCGCGCCACAGCGAGCCCTTGCGGCCGAAGGCGAGCGTGCGCAACTGGTCCTGGTCGAAGCCGATGAGCGGCGAGACGAGCAGGCAGGCGAGGCTGAGATCGTCGTCCGGCTGCACCGCAAATCGGATCGCCGCGAGCAGGTCCTGGACCGCGAGCGGTTCGTGCAGGTGCAAGCGGTCAACGCCCGCAACCGGAACCCCGGCAGAGAAAAGCCGGGCGACGATCAGGGAAGCCAGCTCGCCGCGGCTTCGCACCAGCACCAATATGTCGCCCGGCGTCAGTCGGCGCCCGGTCGATGCCAGCAAGGGCGCCTCGCCGACGAGCGCGCGGATCCGCTCGGCGAGCGCCTCGGCATAGCGACGGTCGCGGAGCGCGATCCACCGTTCCTCGCCTTCGTCGGAATCATCGTCCGCCTGTTCGGCAGCAAACGGACGCCACAGCTCGACCTTCCCTGGCCGATCGCGATTGAAGGCCGCGTGCCGAGGCGGGCGCTCGGACAATGCGAACGCCTCGTGCCCGAGGGTCGCGATCGCGGCGTCCACCAGATCGAGGACCGGCTGGGCGGAGCGGAAGCTCGCGGCGATCGAAAGGTCGCGGAACTCGACCGGCGATGCCGCGCCCGCGAGCTCCTCCGCCCGGCGCCGGAAATGTTCGCGGGCCTCGCGGAAGCGCTCGGGGTCGGTTCCCTGGAAGCCGTAGATCGCCTGCTTGAAATCCCCGACCATGAACAGGGTGCGGTGCCGCTCCTCCGCCTCGGCGGAGCCGCTGAAATATTCCTCGACCAGCCGGTGGATGATCTCCCATTGCGCGGCGTTGGTGTCCTGGGCTTCGTCGATCAGAACATGGTCGATCTGGCGGTCGAGCTTGTAGCGCACCCAGTCGCCCATTCCCGGCTGTGCAAGCAGCCGCCGCGTCCATTCGATCAGATCGTTGAAGTCGGCGACCCCCGCCGCGCGCTTCGCGCGAGTGTAGGCGGCGGCGAAGGCCTGGCCGGCGCGGAGGCCTGCACCCATGGCCGTCGCCAGCAAGGACGCGCGCTGGACCTGCAGCAGCTCGCCGATCCGCTCGGCGAGACGCTGCGTGTGCTGCTCGTAATCGGGATCGGCCTTGACCTGGCCGGCCTGCGGCTTGCGCAGCTCGCCCTTGCCGGTGAAGACGATTGCCGCTAGATCGGGAAGCGCGGCTGCTCGCGCGGAGGCATCCAGCCCCAGCCATTGTTCGATATTCTCGACGATTCCGAGCCCGGTCGCCTTGCCCCAGCTGCGGTTCGCATCGGCAACAGCCCTCAACAAATCGCAATCAAAGCCGTCGTCCGCGCACTCCGCAGCGAGATAGTCCTCGACCGAATCCGGAAGGTTCATCAAGCGCCGGACAAGCGGCTCGAGCGTGTCTGCGGGCCCGAGTTCGGCCAGCGCCTCATGCGACCTCGCGCAGGCCTGGAGATATTCGATCGCGCCGGTTTCGCTGAGGCGGCGGCTCAGCACCTGCACGTCACAGATCAGCGCTTCGTCCCCGCGGGCTTCGGCATCGGCCATCAAATCGGCAAGGGTGCGGCGCACCAACTCCTGCTCAGCGCGCCCCTCGATCGGCTGAAAGCCAGGAGCGATCCCTGCCTCCGCCGGGAATGCCGCAAGCAAAGATTGCGAAAAGGCATGGATGGTCTGGATCTTGAGGCCTCCCGGGCAGTCCAGCACCCGTGCGAACAGCTTCCGGGCCTCCTCAATCAGCCGCTCGCTGGGCCGCTCGCCGAGCGCTTCAAGATCGGCCCACAGGTCGGAACGCTTCAACCGGACCCAGGCCGCGAGCCGCGCGCCGATGCGGTTCGCCATTTCCGCCGCAGCCGCCTTGGTAAAGGTCAGGCAGAGGATGGATTCGGGCCGAACTCCGCTCAAGAGCAGGCGAAGGACGCGCGCGGTCAGGACTTGCGTCTTGCCGGTTCCGGCCGAAGCGGAAAGCGCCGCATGCACATGCGGGTCGGCGGCGCCGGCCTGGTTGCCGTGCAGAGGGTGCAGCAGCTTGAACCGCCGGCTCATGCGGCTTCCCAAGGCGCGGCGATGGCCATAGAGGATCGGCCATGAGCGACAATTCCGACGAAAAAGCGAGCGAAGAGCGCAGGACCAAGCTGGTCAAGGCTGGGGTCGCGGTAGGCATCGGCTCCGCGGCGATCGTTGCGGCGCTTCTCTATGCCTCCAAGGTGAAGAAGAAGCCCAAGGCCTGAGCGGTTCATTTGCGGCCGTACCATTCTTCGAGCCGCATCAGCTGGTCATAGTCGCCGTAAGGGGCGAAGGCCGGGTTGAGCTTGGCGGTAAACGGCTCGCTGCCGGTCAGCCATTTGTGCACCGCCTGCGCGAAATGCTCGTAGGCATGATTCAGGAACTCGCCCTCGCCCATGTCCTTGTCCGGCCGCATCAGCTTGCCGAACTGCCCCTTGTGGCGCGTCAGCGACCAATATTCGAAACATTCGGGGTCGCCGCTGATGCCTTGGAATCCACCCGCGCGGCCGATCAGGCCGAGCAAGCCAAGCTGTAGCGCGAACCCGGCGGTCACGGCCTTGTGCGTTGGCGGAGCCCCGGTCTTGTAATCGACGATCGCCAGGCCCCCGCTCGGCAACCGGTCGATACGGTCGGCGCGGCCATAGACCGTCACGCCTGCGACGACGGCTTCGCCGTTGAGCTCGGCCTTGAGCGGCAGGCGCCCCTTGGCCTGATTTTCCTGCTCCCTGACCGAAATCCAGTCGATCGCTTCGAGCAGTCGCGGCGCCCACAATGCGCGCAGCATCGGGTGGATCGTGCCGTCGGCAAGAAGACGCTCGGCGCGCGGGCGAAGCCTGGCGGGCTCGCAATTGTCCTCGTCGAGCCAGGCTTCGAACACCTTGTGGACCTCTTCGCCCTTCCAGCGAGCGGAATGGTCGGCGTCGACCGGGTCGAGCGCGCGCAGCTTGAGGATCGCCTGCGCGTAGAAAGCGTAAGGGTCGGCATTGAGGCGGTCGACCGCGGTCACCGAAATCCTGTCGGGCCGCTGCTCGGCCGGCGGCGCCGGCTTCGGGCGCTCAGCGGGCGTGGGGGGGCCAGGATCGTCGAGCGCCTCGGTCAGCCTCTCGAGACGATGATCGCGCGGCAGCCCTCCCGTCATCGCGTCGAGACGCAGCAGGAAACGCGACGCAACGGTCGGCGAACGGCCGTCGCGCCGTGACCTGGTCATGAGAACTTTCGGCGCCCCGAGCGCGCTCGCCAGATCATGCGCGGCAAGGCCGATCCGCCCTTCCAGCGTTGGCATTCCGAGGTTCGCGCGGACTTTCGGCGGCAGCCACGGGTCGGGCGCCGGCAGGGCTGGCCAGACGCCCTCGTTGAGGCCGCCGAGGATGACCAGGTCGGCGCTCTGCAGACGCGCCTCGAGCAGGCCCCAGATGAAGAGTCGCGGATGCCCGCCATAAGGCGGCCGCACCGCGCGCGCCTCGAGCAGCTGGCGGAGCATCGGCACCGCGTCGTCCGCACCGACGGGCAGCTCTTGGGCCGCCGACGAGGCCTGCAATTCGGCGAGCAGTTCGGCCGCCATGCGGCCCGCCGGGCCGCGCGACGCACGGTCGGCGGCAAGGCGCTGCGCAGCCTCGGCCAGATGTTGCGCCAAGCTTGCAAGCGACAAGTCCTCGGCGCGCAGCGCTTCGACCGGCGCGATGCTTTGACGGACGGCCCGCCAGGCCGGCAGATCGCCGAAATGGTCGTCGAGCCCCGCCATGCCCACGGCCGGCCGCGGTCCTCTGAGCTTGAGGTCGAGCTCGCGTACGCGCTCGAGCCAGGCGATACGCTCCTCGCCCTGTCCACCGGCGAGGGGATGCTTGAGCAAGGCGAGCAGCGGGACCGGCGCCAGCTCTTCGGCGGCAGCGCTGGCGATTCCGAGCAGAAGCGTGCCTGGCGCCGTTTGCGACAGCGGCTGCCCGGCACTGTCGTCCGCGGTGATGCCCCAGCGACCGAGCAGCGCTGACACCCGCGCCGCCAGCTGCCGGTCGGGCGTGACCAGCGCGGCCGTTCTTGCCGGCGTTTGGAGCGCCTCGCGCATCGCCAGAGCGATCGCCTGAGCTTCGGCAGCGGGGTTGGCGAGCTCGGCAAGCCGGATGCCGCCTAGCCGCCGCTCGCGCGCCGGCAGAGCTTCCCATTTGTGGGAGAATCGCGGTGAGGCCATGGCATTGGCGACCGCGCGCCCACGCGCAGGCGAAGACGAGCTTGGCGCGGAGCCCCGCCACGGCCGTACCTCGCCGCGCGCCACTCCGATGCGCTCGAGCAGCAACTTCAGGTGGAATTGCGGGTGCGCGGCCTCCCCACGGCCGTCTTCGTCGGGGCCGAGCGCGTCCCACTCCTCGTCGGAAAGAAAATTGCCCAGCCACAGCCCGGGCAGGACGACCATGCCTCGCTCCATTCGGGCGACGCGAGCGACAAGGGCCGCGATCGCGGGCGCCGCGGTGGTGATGCCCGCCGCCACGGTAAATCCCTCGGGCGGCGAATCCTTCCACCGCTCGGCCAATCGACGAAGAAGGCGATTACGCCGTTCGGCGAGATCGATCAGGCCCCGCTCCGCCAGCAGGGCGGGCCAGGCGTCGTAAATCAGCTGCAGCCGCTCGAGCGAATGCTCCCAATGCCGCGCCAGTTCGTCCGTTTCCTGGACCGCTGAGCGAAGCTTCGCGGGATCCACTTCCTCCACCAGAAGAGCATCGAGCGTGCGGGCGAGATCGGCCGCGACACGAACCGATTCGGCGCTGTCTTCGACTCCCGCAAACCGCGCAAGGGTAAGCAAGCGCTCGGTCGGATCCACAGCCGGTGGGACCGGCTCGGTCTCGATCGGGTCGAGCGCCCCGCCGATCCGTTCGGCGAGCTCCGGGTCGCCGATGGGGATCATCCGCGGCAGCAACAGGCCGGATCCGCTCGCGCGGACGAACGCTTCGGTCACGGCCCGCACGGCGCGATTGTTGGGCAGCAGGATGCGGCCGCGGGAAAGGCCCAAGGGATCATTGCCGAAGCGCGCGATCAGACCGCTGGCCAGCGCGTCGGCGAACGGGCGATGCGAAGGAATGGTATAAACGGCGACCTGGTGCCGGCCGTCAGGCATTCTCGAGAGCGGCTTCTGTCAGCGGAATCGATTGCGGCGTCCCAACGTCAAACCACAGTCCCTGGTGGACCGCCCCGAAACAGCGGCCCTCCTCCATCGCTCGGTCCCACAAAATGTTGGTCGAGAATGGACCCTCGGGTGCGTCCCGAAGGAGCCGCTTCGAGATCATCTGGATGCCGGTGAAGACGAACGGTGCGACATGGCTCCGCTCGCGCCGGCGAATTCGGCCCGACCGGTCCATATGAAAATCACCCATGCCGCGGTGATTGAGCGCTCGGGCCTGCGGGACGAGCAGGAGCAGCGCGTCCATCCTCGAATCATCCCATTGCGACGCCAGGAGGCGGATCGTGTCGGCAGGTCCGTCGATCCACAGATTGTCGCTGTTGAGCGCAAGGAACGGATCGCAGTCGATCAGCGGCGCGGCTTTCACCAGTCCGCCCCCGGTCTCCATCAGCAGGCCGCGCTCGTCGGAAATGACGACTTCGAGACCGTGGTCGCGCGTCGCGAGATGCGCTTCCAGCGCGTCGGCGAGATAATGGACGTTGACCACGACTTTCTTGATGCCCGCCGCTCGCAAGCGCTCGAGCACATGGTCGAGCAGGGACTTGCCGCCGACCTCGACCAGCGGCTTCGGCCGCGTCGCCGTCAAAGGCCGCATCCTTTTGCCCAGGCCCGCGGCCATGATCATCGCCGTGTGCGGCACCGATGCCGGAACTTCGGCGCGAAGGCGCAAGGCGCGTCTGACCTGGTTCATGCTGCCTCTTGCCAGGGTGCGTCGCGCAGCTCCGGGGCAACATTTTCGTCGAACCAGATTCGAACCGGCTCGAGATGCGGCTGCGCAAGATCGCGCTCGAGCAGGCCCCACATGCGTGGCTGGAAGCGGCGATAGCCGGGCTTTCCGTCGCGCTTCCACAGCCGAGTGAAAACCCCAAGGATTCGGGTGTTGCGCTGCGCTGCTAGCGCCCAATAGGCGCGTTCGAAGGCCTCTCCCTGCCCGGTTAGGTTCATGTAGCGATCGATCATCGCCCGTTCGATCTCGACCGGCACGTCGCGCCGCGCATCCTCGAGCACGGAGGCGAGGTCGTAAGCGGGATGGCCCGCGAGCGCGTCTTGGAAATCGAGCAGCCCGAACTGGGCAACGCCCTCGCGGCCCGCGACGATCATGATATTCTCGGCGTGATAATCGCGCAGGATCGTGACCGGGCCGAGCCCGTCGGCAGCGATCGGCTCGAGCACGGCGCGCCACGCGGCCTCGAAGGCGGATGCGTCGACTTGCGCACCGACCGCCGGGCAATACCAGTCGGTGAACAGCCGAACTTCCTCGATCCACTGATCGAGCCCGTGCGGCGACAGTCCCGGCATCGGCGGATGGCGGTGGAGGTGGATCAGAACATCCGTCGCCAACCGATACAGCTCGCTTTCGAGGTGCGGATCGCGCTCGACCGTCTCCCGCAGCCTGGCATCGCCGAAATCGCCGAGCAGCAACAGGCCTTTGTCGAGGTCGCGGGCGAGGATTTCCGGCGCCGTCAGGCCGCGCGAAATCAGCCATTCGGCAACGGCGATGAACGGGCGCGGATCCTCCTGCGGGGGCGGCGCGTCCATCAGGATCGCGCTCCTTCCTCCGGCCCTCACCCGGAAATAGCGCCGGAATGACGCGTCGCCTGCCAGCGGAACGATTTCGGCGCCGGTCCAGCCGCACGACGCAAGAAAGTCGTGGGCATGTTGTGGCGGGGTCATTGCGGCCATCGCCCCTCCCATGACGGGGGCACTTGGGCTGTCAAGATTCTCTCGCCCGAGGGTAGGAAATCGAGCGACAGGACGAGTGCCTGCGGCCATGTTCCGCGAGGAGCGCGATCGGGCCACTCGACCAGCAGCACGCCCTCTGCCGCCGCTTCGAGGCCGAGCTCGTCGAGTTCCGACGGGCGTTCGACGCGAAAGAGATCGACGTGCCAAACGGGCGGGCTCAGCTCTTCATAGGGTTGGACGATCGCAAAGCTTGGGCTTGGTACGTCATCGCCATGACCCAGCGCGGCGATGAAGCCGCGGGCGAAAGCGGTCTTGCCGACACCGAGCGGCCCGGACAGACCGATCACGTCCCCTGCCCGCGCGAGTTTCGCAAGCCTGGCTCCAAGAGCGGCCGTCTCGGCTTCCCCCGCGAGGATCATCGCGACCCGCGCGGGATCGTCAGCGTGACCGTCGTGCCTTTGCCCTTGACCGATTCGAGCTCGACCGTCCCACCGTGCGCTTCGATGAACTGGCGGGTGAGCGGCAGGCCGAGGCCCAGTGCAGCCTCGCCGCGGACGCCCTTCTCCTCGACCCGGTCGAAGCGATCGAACACTCGGGGCAGGTCTTCAGGGGCGATCCCCGAGCCGTTGTCACGGATGCGAATCACCGCCTGCTCCTCGTCGCCTTCCGCGTTCAGAGCGATCCGTCCCTTGCGGTCGCTGTAGGCGATCGCGTTGTGAAGCACGTGCTCGATCGATTCGCGCAGGCGGCGCGCATCGCCGAACACATGTCCCGCCGACGGCGAGATCTCGATCTCCAGCTTCTGCGCTTTTTCGGCCGCGCGCGGACGCGCTGTGTCCGCCGCCGCGCGACACAGACCGGCAATGTCGACTCTCTCCTTCTCGATCGCAACGCCCCGCGTGTCGCCGGTGGTGAGGTCGAGCACATCGTTGATCAGCTTCGACAGACGTTCGACCGATTCGAGGATGGCGCTGACGTAATCCTTGGCCTTGGGCGTAAGGTCGCCCGCATAGCCGCCCGAAAGAAGCTCGGCGAAACCGCCGATCGAGGTCAGCGGCGTCCTTAGCTCATAGCTCATATTGGCGACGAAATCGGTCTTTACCCGGTCCGCTTCCTCAAGAGCAGTCGCGCGCTCACGAAGCGCCGCCTCGATCCGGGTCGAATCCGTCACGTCGACCATCGTGAGCAGCGCATTGCCGTCCGGGAGCGGAACCGCGGCGAACTGGAAGTGCCGGCCATCGGTCATCGAGATTCGGCCGGTCGCCGACTGCCTCTCGTTGGTCGTTTGCCGCACCATCTCGCGAATCTGCGCCGCTGCGGTCGGGTTGACGAGCTTTCGCGCCATCGCCGGGACCAGCTCGTCCACGCGCGGATGCGTCGCCAGCCACTCCTCGTCGAGCTCCCAATCCTCGATGAAGCGACGGTTCCACAGGTACAACCTCCCATCGCTCGCGAACACGCTGATCGCTTCGAAGAGATTGTCGAACGTCGCCGAGCGGACGCGCAGAAGCGTGTCGCGGGCCGAGGCGAGCCGCAGTTGCTCGGTGCGGTCTTCGAAAAACAGGCGCAGGCCACCGTCGGGAAGCGGCTGGGCAACGACCCGCAAATGGTCGCCGTTGGGAAGCATCCATTCTTCCTCGACCACTTCCTCGGCGCTTGTGAACCAGCCTCGGCGCTCCTCCTTCCAGGCGGGGAAATCGCGCGCTTCGGGCAGCCGCTGGCGCTCGCGCATGCGGTCGATCACGCGATCGAACTCGGGCCCTTCGGTAAGCCAGTCAGGATCGAGCTGGCTCATCACTGCGAACGGCTGGTTGAAAAAGCTGACGCTACGGTCGGCATCGAACTGCACCGTGCCAGCGGTCATCCGGTCGGCAAGTTCGCGCTGGCTCTCGATATGGCGCGCAAGCTCGGCGCGCGCGTCCTCGAGGTCCTGCACGTCGACCGCGAAGCCGGCGACGGCGCCCGTCGACAGCGGCACGTTGACCACGCGCAGCATGCGCCGTTCGCCATGGATGATCGCCGGCTGCATCTTCGAGACGATCCGACCGCTTTCCTGCGCCTGCTGCGCGGTCGCCATCGCGCTATCCTCGCCGGGGGCGTCGATCAACTCTGCCGAACGGTCGATCACGTCGGCGGCGTCGTGGCCCTCGACGGCCTGGACGAAGGCGCTGTTGACCAGGCCGAGCTTCAGATCCGGCCCCCGATACCACATCGGAAACGGTGCAGCCTCGATCAACTGGGTCAGCGAATTAAGCGCGCCCTCGGTTTGCCGGAGCCGCAAAGCCATCCGCGCTCGCTCCTCTTCGCTCGCGCTGGCGTCGTAAAGCCATAGCAGCAAGGTTCCGGCCGCGGCGGGCGGCGGCGCCGGCGCCCCCCAGACATGGAAAACACGGGAAGATCCGCGGGTGCGAAGCTTCAGCGAGAAGCGGCCGGCCGATGGCTGCGCGGCCTCGATCTCTTTGGCGAGCGCATCGAGGTCCTCCAGTTCTATCCCCGCATCGTCGCTACTGAGGTCAGACAGCTTCGCCGGCGATCCGCTAAGACCGAGCTCTCGCAGCAGGTGCGGGTCTGCCTCGATGCGGCCGTCGGGATGAACCAGCAGCGGCCGCGTCGGCATCACCTCTAGCAGTGCGGCATTGGCACGCGCGGCGCCAAGCACGTCTTCGGCCATTCGGAAGCGTCGCGCGGCAAGCAGCGAAATCCACAGCGCCACGCCGAGCCATGCCAGCGCGACCGCCGCGGCAACGCCGATAAAGGAAGTGCCGGTCACGCGCTTCAGGCCCCCTGCCCCATGTTCGGCAGCCTAGCGCACCCACGGGCGCGGGCGAAGGCCGCGCGCAACAAAAATGCGTGAGATCAATAGCGATAATGTTCGGGCTTGAACGGGCCTTCCGGTGACACGCCGATATAGGCTGCCTGCTTCTCATTCAGCTGGGTGAGCTTCACGCCCAGCTTGTCGAGGTGCAGCCGCGCGACCTTCTCGTCGAGGTGCTTGGGAAGCACGTAGACGTCGTTCTTATACTGGTCCGACCGCGTCCACAGCTCGATTTGGGCGAGCACCTGGTTGGTGAAGGACGAGCTCATCACGAAGCTCGGATGGCCGGTGGCGTTGCCGAGGTTGACCAGCCGGCCCTTGGACAGGACGATGATCTTCTTGCCGTCCGGGAATTCCACCTCGTCTACCTGCGGCTTGATCTCGGTCCATTTCATGTTGGCGAGCGCGCCGATCTGGATCTCGCTGTCGAAGTGGCCGATGTTGCAGACGATCGCCATGTTCTTCATCGCCCGCATATGGTCGAGGGTAATGACGTCCATGTTGCCGGTCGCGGTGACGAAGATGTCGGCGCGCTTCACCGCCTCCTCCATCGTCACGACTTCATAGCCTTCCATCGCCGCCTGAAGCGCGCAGATCGGATCGATTTCCGTGACCAGCACGCGGGCGCCGCCGTTGCGCAGCGACGCCGCCGAGCCTTTGCCGACATCGCCATAGCCGGCGACGCAGGCGACCTTCCCGGCGAGCATCACGTCGGTGGCCCGGCGGATTGCGTCGACCAGTGACTCCTTGCAGCCGTAGAGATTGTCGAACTTCGACTTGGTGACGCTGTCATTGACGTTGATTGCCGGGAACGGCAGCTTGCCCTGCTTGGCGAGGTCGTAGAGGCGGTGCACGCCGGTCGTCGTCTCTTCGGAGACGCCCTTGATGGCCTCCACGCTCTTGGTCAGATAGCCCGGCCGCTCGGCAAGGAAGCGCTTCAGCGTCGCGACGAAGATTTCCTCTTCCTCGTTTGACGGGGTGAACAGCTCTTCACCCTGCTCGACGCGATAGCCCCACAAAGCGAACATGGTCGCGTCGCCGCCGTCGTCGAGGATCATGTTGGCGGTGGTGTCGCGGCCCCAGTCGAAGATGCGGACGACATATTCCCAATAGTCCTCGAGCGTCTCGCCCTTGATCGCGAATACGGGAATGCCGCGGGCAGCGATCGCCGCCGCCGCATGGTCCTGGGTCGAAAAGATGTTGCAGCTCGCCCAGCGCACCTCGGCGCCGAGCTCGACCAGCGTCTCGATCAATACCGCGGTCTGGATAGTCATGTGCAGCGAGCCGGTGATGCGCGCGCCTTTGAGCGGCTTCGACGCGCCGAATTCGTCGCGCAACGCCATCAGACCCGGCATCTCGGTTTCGGCGATCTCGATTTCCTTGCGGCCAAAGTCGGCGAGGCCGATGTCCTTCACGACATAGTCGTTGAAACGGGTGTCAGCCTGCGTGGCCACGTCACGATCTCCAATTTGAATTAAGGTCGGGCCAATTCGTCGCCCGGGGTCGCGCGGCCCCTAGCGCAGCCTAACATATAAAGAAAGCTTTATATGCCTGTCAGGCGATACCGGTTTCGCTGGTGAGCAACCGCGGGTCGACCCCTTCCGCCTTGAACGCCGCAGCCCAGCGCTCGTCAGTCGGAGTATCGAACAGCAGGCTGGGACCGCCCTTTGCCGCGAACCAGCCGTGGCGAGTCATTTCCTCCTCGAGCTGGCCCTCGCCCCAACCGGCATAGCCGAGCGCCACGATCCATTTGGACGGGCCGCGCCCCTCGGCGATCGCGCGAAGCACGTCGATCGTGCCGGTCATGGCGAACACGCCCCCTTCCTCGCTGTTCACTTGAAGGGAATCCTGCCCGCCCCAGTCGGTCGTGTGCAGGACGAATCCCCGGCCGGGTTCGACTGGGCCGCCGTGATGCACCGCGCAGTCGGGGGCTTCGCCGGGATCGATATCGAGCTGGCGCAGCAACCCGCGGAAGGTGATGCCCGCGCGCTTGTGGCCGATGCCGACGCCGACCGCGCCGTTTTCGTCATGAACGCACAGGGCAATGACAGCCCGCTCGAACCGCGGGTCGGCCATCCCCGGCATGGCCAGGAGAAGCTTGCCCGAAAGGAAGCTTGGCTGTTGTGCCATGGCTGCGACAATGGGGCGCCGTCGCGCGGCGGGCAAGGCTTGAGGGCGCCATATACCGAGCCTATTTGCCGCTTCGACTGAAGGAGACCCGAAATGACCATCCAGCAAGGCGACCGCCTCCCCGACGTTCCTCTGACCATCGTTACCGCCGAAGGCCCCCAACCCACTACCAGCGGCGAATTCTTCCGGGGCAAGCGCGTGGGGCTCTTCGCCGTCCCGGGCGCCTTCACGCCGACCTGCTCCGCGCGGCACCTGCCTTCCTATGTGGAGAAGGCCGGCGAACTGAAGGCCAAAGGCATCGACGAGATCGCCTGCATTTCCGTCAATGACCCCTTCGTAATGAGCGCCTGGGGCGAGCGCGACGGCAGCAAGGACATCACCATGCTTGCCGACGGCAATGGCGAATTCGCCGACGCTACCGGGCTCGTCATGGACGGCAGCAAATTCGGCATGGGCAAGCGCTCGCAGCGTTATTCGATGGTCGTCAACGACGGCGTCGTCGAGCAGCTCAACGTCGAAGCCCCGGGCGAATATCGCGCTTCAAGCGCCGAACATATGCTCGACCAGCTCGCGACCGCCTGACTTTCGCCGCTGCCGCGCCTCTCCTCGCCGCTCAAGCGCTGTTTGCGGCCGAACAAGCGATGGCTCTCAATCGTTTAACCGGTTCGAGAGCGAAATCATTTGTGAGGAGACGAAGCATGGCAAGACGGCAGAACAATCGCGGCGGCAACAACAACCCGACCGGCCGCAATCAATACAGCAGCGACTGGGGAGTGATGGAAATGGCCCGCGAGCGTCCGTTCACGACGGCCGCGGCCGCCGCTGCGGCAGTCGGCGCCGGCGTGTTCCTGTGGTCGCGCCGCAACCAGATCAGCGAGCAACTGAGTGAGCAGATCAGCAACCTGTCCGACCAGATCGGCGAATGGACCGAAAATATGCATTTCGGCCAAGGCGGAAGCGATCAGTTCGACGACACGGCCGGACTGACCACGACGGGTTCAGCCGGGACCGCTAGCGGCCGCGGCAGCAGCAGCACATCGCGCAGCGGCCGCGGCAGCTCGAGCGGGCGCGGCATGAGCGAAACCGGCGGCGGCAACGCCAGCCTTGGGACGCAAAGCGGCGGCGGCGGAGGCGCAGCGTCGACCGCGAGCGGCCGCGGCCGCGTCAACCCGGCGCCGACGAGCTAAGCGCGTCGAGCCGAGTATCCTAGAAAGGGGCGCCTTCCGGCGCCCCTTTTGTCATCATCACCAGCCGCACTGCTTGCCGCGGTTCTGCTCGGTCAGCCACGCCTGAAGCGGCGCGAAATATTCGAGCATCGGATGGCCCGACATCTCGCGAGTGCCGGTAAACGCCTGCAACGCATCGGGCCAGGGACGCGACGCGCCGAGCTCGAGCATCGCATTGAGGCGCCGCCCGACCTCCTTGTTGCCGTAGAAGCTGCAGCGATGCAGCGGGCCTTGCCAGCCGGCAATATCGCACGCGGCCTTGTAGAATTGGAACTGCAGGATCCGGGCAAGGAAATAGCGCGCGTAAGGCGTGTTGCCCGGGATATGATATTTGGCGCCGGGGTCGAAGTCCGCTTCCGTCCGTGGAACCGGCGGAACGATTCCCTGATATTGCTGGCGCAGGCCGGTCCAGCCGGCTTCGTAGGCGGTCGAGGGGATCGAGCCGTCGAACACGCCCCAGCGCCACTTATCGACCAGCAGGCCGAACGGGAGGAAGGCGACCTTGTCCATGCCCTGGCGGAGCAGCAGGCCGATGTCCTTGTCGGCGCTAGGCACTCGGCGCCGGTCGAGCAGCCCGATCTGGACGAGATAATCGGGCGTCACCGACAAAGCGATCATGTCGCCGATCGCCTCATGGAAGCCGTCATTGGCGCCGTTGAGGTAGAGATAGGACTGATCCTTATAGGCGCGCTGGTAGAAATTGTGCCCGAGCTCGTGGTGCACGGTGACGAAGTCGTCGGCGTTGACGCGCGTGCACATCTTGATGCGGAGGTCGTCGCGGTTATCGATGTCCCAGGCGGACGCATGGCAGACGACTTCGCGGCCCGGCGGGCGAGTGATCTGCGAGCGCTGCCAGAAGGTCTGCGGCAACGGATCGAAGCCCAGTGACGTGAAGAAATTCTCACCGGTCTTCACGATCTTCTCGGGCGTGTATTTGGCCTTCACGAGAAGGTCCGTCAGATCATAACCGATGTCGCCCGCGCCCCTTGGCGCGACGATATCGTAGATATTGCCCCATTCCTGCGCCCACATGTTGCCGAGCAGGTCGGCGCGGATCGGGCCGGTCGCGGGCTGGATCGCGGACCCGTACTTCTGGTTGAGCTTGGTCCGGGTGTAGCAGTGAAGCTCATCATAAAGCGGCTTCACCTCGCTCCACAGCCGGTCGTACATGGCCGAGAATTCTTCGGGCGTCATATCGTAGTTCGACCGCCACATCGCGCCGGTATCGGCAAACCCGAGCTCGCGCGCGCCCTGATTGGCGATCTGCACTAGGCGCGTGTAATCCTGGCGCATCGGCCGCCCGACATTGTTGTGCCAGCTGGTCCACACTTCCTTGAGCTGCTCGGGGTTGCGGAGCGTCCCCATCCGCTCCTCGGCCTCGTCGCCCGTGATTTCCTTTCCGTTCAGCGTCGCGCGGCCCTTGCCGTACATCGACTGCAGCTTGGTCGCGATCTCGTTGAGCTCGGTCGCAGCCCCCGGGGTCGAGGGCGCGGGGAGCACCAGCGCCGTGCGCAGGATGTTGAGCTTGCGCACCGTGTCCGGATCGAGGCCGGGAGCCTTGAGATAGTGCGCCGCTTCCTTCGCATATTGCACCGTTTTCTCGGTGCCGATCGTCCCGAAATAGGCGTTGAGCGCATCGGTATCGTCGGTGATGTAGGTCGCGTTCACCCAAGCCGCGCGCCCGGCGATCACGCTGAAGTCGAACAGATCCTTTTCGACCCTGGCGACGAACTCCCGCGCCTGCGCGGCGGTCGGGATGGCGCCCTCGTTCACGACCGGGGGCGGCAAGGGCCCCGCCCCCGCGACACCGGCAGGGGTCGGCGAAGCGGTGGCGGCGGCGCATGCGGTCAACGCGAGCGCAAGCATGGACACGGACAGTCCGGGTTTCATCACTCTCTCCCTCATTCCTTGGCCACCCGCCTGAAACGCCGCGACGAGTCGCGTCAAGCGGCGAGGAAGCGGGCAATCTCCTGACCGAGCTCGGGCCGCGTCACCGAACTCATGTGCGTTCCGGGCACTTCTCGGAACATCGCATTGGGCAGGACATTGGCCAGCTCCTCGGCCGAGCCGTTGTCGTCGTCCTCGTCCCCGCACACCACAAGCGTCGGCATGGTGAAGGCCTCGAGCCAGCTGACGAATGCATCCTCGAAGCTTTCCAGCAGATGCGCCGCGGCCACGCGATCGACTTTCTGGCTTTTCATGAATTGGACCGAGAGCCAGTGCGGATCGCCGCGGCCGACGGTGTCGAACATCGCGATCGCCTCAAGGAAGAAGGTCTTGCGTCGCTGCCAGTTGCGCAGGCCCTCGAGGCCGGCGCCGCCGAGGATCGCGCGGCGCGGGCGAAGTCCCTCCCCCACGCCTTCAACCGTAGTTCGCGCGCCGAGCGAGAACCCGCCGAGGTCGAAGTCGGCAAGCTCGAGGTGCGCGACCAGCTCGCGCAGGTCCCGGGCGAGGATGCCTTTCGGGTAGGATTCCGCTGCGTGCGGCGCGTCGCTATGCCCGTGGGCGCGAAGGTCGGGCATGACTACCCGGAAGCCTTCGGCCGCGATCCGTTCGGCATGACCGAACTTTATCCAATTCATGTTGGCGTCGGAAAAGAGGCCGTGCAGCAGGATGACGGGGCGACCCTCGCCGAGCTCGTGCCAGGCCAGCTCCACCCCGTCGGATGCGGTCCAGCGATGGGTCGCGGCCTCGGTCACGCGGCTCGAAAGTTGTCAAAGTTGACGCTTCTACGCGCGTGCGCGCGCGCGACGAGGTGGCAGGTACGACCGGTCGAAGAAGGTGCGGCACCCATGCAGCGAGCGCATGTCAGCCAAAATCCTACATTGCAACGATCCGTTGACGCGCTCTGGCATCGCGGCGGGCGCCTCGGCTAAGGCGCGCGCTCGATGAAGAGCCGGGAAGAGATTCTGCAAAGCCGCTGGCTGCGACCGTTCGCGCATCTGTTCGGCCATTCATCGCTGTGGCACCTCAACGGGCGCAGCGCGCCGAGGGCGCTGGCCGTAGGCCTGTTCGCGGCTTTCATCCTGCCGATCGGCCAGTTCCTGCTCGCCGCGCTGCTCGCGGTTCCGCTGCGCGCCAACGTTCCGCTTGCCGCCGCCGCGACGCTGGTGACCAATCCCCTGACCTTCCCGCCGATCTATTATGGCGCGTACCGTGTCGGCCGGTTTGTACTGGGCAGCTTCGACAGTCACGAGGCGAGCCATGTCGCTTCGACGCTCGGATCAAAGCTGCTCGACGTTTCCGGCCCGACCGCGCTCGGGCTGCTCATTTTCGCAGTGAGCGCCGCGACCGCCGGATACGTGCTCGGTCGGCTGTGGTGGCGGTTCCGGCTGATCCGCCGCTGGACATCGCGCCGGCGCCGGCGAGCTGTGCGGCCAGGCTGAGGCGAGACATGTCCAGCGCGCCCACCGTCGACGACATCGCCCGCGACGCGACATGGCTCGTCCAGGCTATCGACCCTGCGGCCGGCGTGGCGCGGCTCGTGGCAATGGACCGCGAGAGCTATCGCGCGGCGAGTTTCCTCGACGACCGGATGCTCGAACCCCCGGTCGACGCGCAGCTGGTCGCCTGGACCGAGGTCGAATTGGCGGCTTCGCAAATGGCCCGACAGGACGCGCGCTGGATCTTTCACATCGGCCATGTCGGCTCGACCCTCGTTTCCCGCCTGCTCGGCGAGATCGAGGGGGTGCTCGCCGTGCGCGAGCCGCGCCTGCTCCGCGACCTCGCGTTCACGCCTGGAGACATCCGCGGCCGCTACCTCGCGCCGGTGCCGCGGCTCCTGTCGCGGACCTTTGCGGAGGATGAGCTGGCCTGCGTCAAGGCGACCAGCTTCGCCAGCCAGATCGCCGCCCAGCTGGTCCCGCCGGGCGAGCGCGCCCTGTTCATGTTCGCGCGGCCGGAGCGATACGTCGCCGGGATCCTCGCGGGCGAGAACAGCCTCAAGGAGCTCGAGGTACTCGCGCCGAGCCGCGCGGAACGGCTCGGTCAAATCGGCACCGATCTGCCGCCCCCGCGATCGGCAGCGGAGGCGGCGGCAGCGGCCTGGGCGGCCGAGATGGTGACGCTCGAGCACGCCGCCGAGGCAATGCCCGATCGCCAGATCCTGTGGCAGGACTTCGACGCGATGCTCGGCGGGATGACGCCGGCGCTCGCGCGCGTGGCGGGCTTCTTCGGGTTTGGGGCGGACGCGCAGCGGCTCGACGAGATCGTCGCCGGCCCGCTGATGCGGCGCTACTCGAAGGCGCTCGAATATGAATATAGCCCCGCCCTTCGCGACGAGCTGCTCGGAGACATTGCGGGGCGCTTCGGAAACGAGATCACGGCTGCCCTTGCCATGGTCGAACGCGCGGCCGAAAAGGCGCCGCTGCTCGCCCGCGCCCTGTCACGCGGGGAGCCGGAGAGCTGAATGTATAAAGTGCTGCAGTTGCTGACCGAGGAGGAGCTCGACGAGTGCCGGCGCATCGCCGCGGCGTCGACCTTTGTCCACGGGCGGATCACCAATCCGCACAATCTCGCCAAGGACAATGAGCAGCTGCACGACCCGGCGGTCTATCAGAAGAGCGCGCAGCTGTTGCATAACGCGATGATGCGGAGCGAGGACTTCCGCAATTTCGCCTTCCCGGTGTCGATGGCTCCACCGCTGATCACGCGGTACCAGCCTGGCATGCACTATGGTGCGCACACCGACGTCGCCTACATCACCCTGCCGGGAGGGACGCTGCGCAGCGACCTCAGCTGCACCATCTTCCTCAACGATCCTGCCAGCTATGAAGGCGGGGCGCTCCACATCCACCTTGGCGACGCCGAAATCCAGTTCAAGCTGCCGCCCGGCTTTGCCGTGGTCTACCCGTCGGACACGCTACACCAGGTCGGCGAGGTAACCAGCGGCGAGCGCCTTGTCGCGATCACCTTCATCCAGAGCCGTGTGCCCGACCCGTTCCGGCGGAACCTTCTCTACAATCTCAACGAGGTGGCTGCACTTGAGGGCCTCAAGATGGAGCCGCAGAATTACACCATGCTGCAGCTCGTCCAGAACCAGCTGCTTCGTTACTGGGGCGAAAAACCCTAAGCGGCTTTCATCAAATGTTTGCGGCCCAACAGCTCGGCGATCTGGACCGCGTTCAAGGCGGCCCCTTTGCGCAGATTGTCGCTGACGACCCACAATGACAGGCCGTGCTCGACGGTCGGATCCTCGCGGATACGGCTGACATAGGTCGCATAGTCGCCGACGCATTCGAACGGCGTCACATAGCCGCCGGGCTCGCGCTTATCGACGACCATCACGCCCGGGGCCTCGCGCAGGATCTCGCGCGCCTCGTCGGCCGAAATCTCGTTTTCGAACTCGATATTGACCGCTTCGCTGTGGCCGACGAACACCGGCACGCGGACGCAGGTCGCGGTAACCTTGATCGAGGGATCGAGGATCTTCTTGGTCTCGACCACCATCTTCCATTCTTCCTTGGTCGAGCCGTCGTCGAGGAAGACGTCGCACTGGGGGATGACGTTGAACGCGATCTGCTTGGGATAGACGACCGGCTCGTTAGGGTCGCCGACGAAGATGTTGCGCGACTGCTCGAACAATTCGTCCATCGCCGCCTTGCCGGTGCCGGAGACCGACTGATAGGTGGCGATCACCACCCGCTTGATCTTCGCGGCATCATGGAGCGGCTTCAGCGCGACGACCAGTTGCGCGGTGGAGCAATTGGGGTTGGCGATTATGTTCTTCTTCGAATAGCCGGCGATCGCTTCGGAATTCACCTCCGGGACGATCAGCGGAACGTCGGGGTCCATCCGGTAGAGCGAGCTGTTGTCGATCACCGTGCAGCCGGCGGCCGCGGCCCTGGCTGCGTACACTTTCGAAGCGTCGGAGCCGGCTGCGAACAAAGCCATGTCCCAGCCGGTGAAGTCGAAATGTTCGAGGTTGCGGACCTTGAGCGTCTCGCCGCTGTCGCCGAAGTCGATCAGGTCCCCGGTCGAGCGCGAAGACGCGACGGCAGCCACCTCGTCGAGCGGGAACTGGCGCTCGGCGAGGATATTCAACAGCTCGCGGCCGACATTTCCCGTCGCACCGACCACAGCGACCCGGTAACCCATTCCAATCTCCGAAAAAGCCTTGGCGGCGCCTATCCGAAGCCGCCGCGGAAAGCGATATGGCGTCGCCAACCCGGCCGCAAAAGGGCGCTGCGCGCATCCACTAGCGGGCGGGAAGCGCGATCATCATGTGGCCGAGCTTCCACAGATGCTCGAAGAAACGCCGCGCGAACTCTTCCCGCTCGGCCTGCGGGATTTGCTCGAGGGCCGGAACGTCGATGATCTCGCCGATCGTGCGGCTGCCGTCGGCCCCGTCGATCACGAAATGTTCGAGCTCGGTGCAGCGCAGTTCATACGCCCCGCGGCGGAAGAGGCCGCGACCTAGCCTCGAAAAGGCCGGTGCCGGGTGCGGCGTGAAGCTGCGCCAGTCGCTATGCTCAAAGTCCACTTCAGCCACCTCCCTGTCGGCATGGACCGCGGTGAAGATATGCATGCCGAGGGTCTGGTCGAGCATCTCGACCGCCGCCCAATGCTCGCGCGGCGGCAGCGGGTCGACAGCGGCGGCAACCGCACTGTCGGGGCCCCACCGGCCGTTGCGCCAATAATGGTGCCCGTCGAGCCAGTTCTGGAAGCGCATCCCGGCGCCTTCAAGAAAGTCGAAGATCTGCGGCACGGTGTAGGCGCGGTCCTGGGGGTGGAGGAACGTGTCGACGATCGCGGTGTCATGCCTGAGCTCATCGGCGGCACGGACATAGGGGCGGACGCAGTGCCGATCGGGTAATTCGCGCAGGATCGCGCGGACCTGAGCGACACCGTCGCTGCTCTGAGTTACGCCAATGCGGCGGAACGCCTCCTGCAGCATGTAGACGCCGACCCGCATCGTTTGGCCGTAGACCATCAGCACCATCACGCCGTCCTCGGCGAGTGCGTCGCGAAGCGCGGCGAGCCCGGCGTCCGGCTCGGCCATGTGATGCAGCACCCCGGAGCAGGCGATCACGTCGAACGTCCCCAGCTCCGGGGCGTCCATGAGGTTGCCACGATAGAGACGCAGATTGGAGAGGCCGTGGCGTTCCTGGAGGAAGCGCTCGTGCGCCAGCGAGGCCTCTGAAAGATCGATTCCGACGACCTCATCGCCGCAATTGCGATAGGCAAGATAGGCCGCCTGGACCGTGCCGCAGCCGGCGACCAGGATGCGAAGCGGCCTCTCGGGTCTGCCGCGCGGCCACAGAACGGGAGCGTAGAGGCTGGGGTCGCCAACCTGAAAATAACCCTTCGCGATCTCGGCTTCGATGTCGGCGAAGGGCTCCGGATAAGCGAACGCCTCATATTGGCGCGCGACGATGTCCGAGACGTCTTTCATGCCGGCACCGCGTCGAAGGCGACGGTCATGCGCGGCGTGTCCGCGGCAAAGGGCACGGTCCCGTGCCAGAAGTAAGAAGGAAAGACGACCAGCCGTCCGACCTCCGGTCGTTCGATCCGCCGCGGTTCCAGGTCGAGGCCGAGCGCGGTGTCGGGGATCCCGAAGACGAGTGAGCCTTCCTTTGCGTCGCTGCGACTGCCCATGCCTTCGGGCAGCGCGACATAGAGTGCCGAGCTCAGCCAACCCTCCTGGTGGATGTGGTTGATGTGGAAACCGCCTGAGCGGAGCCGCACCGACCAGGAGCCGACGAAGCGGATCGAGTCGGTGCGGCGGGAAAGGAACGGGTGTTCGGGATCGACCGCCAGCTCGGCGGTCCGCGCCTCGACCGATTGGCGGATCGTGTCGCGCAGCTGCGCGATCAGCTCGATCCGCCGCGCGAACAGATTGCCGCTCGTTTGCGTGCCTTCGCGCAGCGACTGTTCGGCCGGATGCTCGGTTCTCGTATGCAGCCGCTCGAGTTCCGCCGCGAGCGATCCCATGAATTCCTTGATCGTCGCAAAGCCGGCGGGGGGCTCGAGCTCGATGGGCATGACCAGCCGCTCGTAATCGGCGAGCCACTTTTCGCGCGGGTCTTCGAGGAGCCGCCAGATCACCGTCAGATAGGCCCAGGCGGCCTGATCGAAGCGGTTCTCGCGCGTGGCGGCGAGCGCGTGCCGTTCCGCCTCCTGAAGGTCGCCCCTCTTCAACCTGTGGACGGCGCAATGGGCGAGGACCGCGGAAAACCCCCCGGCTGCGAGCGGTTCGAGACATTCGAGCGCCGAGTCCGGATCGCCAGCGAGGCCGAAGCCGATCCCGCGATAAGCGACCAGGTCGGGCGCACTGCCGAAGCGGGTGATCGCCTGCTCCGACCAGTGCAGCAAAGCCTTCGAATCGCGCAGGTCTTTTGCCGCCCCCAGCGCCGAACGATAGAGGTCGACCGAAGGCTGACTTGCGAGCGCGCTCTCGTAGGCTGCCAGCGCCTCGTCGCGCCGGCCGAGCTGCGGGAGGATGCGCGCGAGCCGTTCCTGCGCCTCCAGATTGTGCGGGTTTTCAGCAATGAGCTGACTGTATGCCTTTACCGCCTCATCCCCCCGCCCGACGTCGTCGAGCAGGTGCGCGTGAAGAACGCGCGTTTCCACCGGCGCGGCGGGTTGCCCCTCAAGTAAAGGCAGCGCTTCGTCGGCACGGTCGAGCTCGCGCAGCGCAATCGCCAGATAATGGCGCGCATAGGCGGAAGCCGGATCGAGCTCGAGAGCGCGGCGGAGATCGCGCTCCGCGGCTTCGGGGTTGCCGAGGCGCAGCTCGAGCGCGCCGCGCGCGGCCCAGGCCGCGGCCCATTGCGGTGCGAGCGCGAGCGTTTTGTCATGCGCGCTGCGCGCTTGCGCGTCATCGCCGGCCGCATCGGCCGCGAGGGCGAGGTTGTACCAGAAGTTCGGGTTTCCAGCTTCGATCGCCACCGCGTGCTTCAAGTAAGGCATCGCTTCGGCGGGATTGCCGTTCTCGAACAGGATGCGCCCGACACTCGCCCAGAGGTCGGCCCGCCCGGGCGCGGAATCAAGCGCCGCCCGGCATGCGCCGAGCGCCTCATCGGCGCGCCCGCTGCGCTCGCAAATCGTCGCATAGAGCATCAGCAGGTCGGGATCGCGATTGCCGCTCTCGAGCAGCGGAACGACCCGCGCCGCGGCCTCGGCGAGACGGTTCTGCTCGAGCAGGCGGACGGCTTCGGCGATCATCGGCAACCGGTTGTGGAGGGGCTAGCGCGGATCATTGCCGGAACCCTAGCACCAAAGCCGGACAAGCAAATATCGCGCTGCGGGAACGCTCAATCTCGGCCAAGAAATATGCTATGGCGAGCAGCGGAGATCGGCGCTGCTGGCGGCGCCCCGCCAGCCACGCGCCCGTCACGCTGACGGAGGAGCCAATGGCTGTGAACACCGCGACTGCCCGCCCGCGCAGGTCCTCGGCGAAGGTCCCCGTCTGCACCATCGATGACGCGGACGTGCGCGCATCGCTGAGGCAAGGGCTCGACGACTTCCTGGCGATGCGCGGCGACATCGTCTTTGCCGGGCTCATCTACACTTTGATCGGCCTCGCCGCCGTGGTGATGACGACCAACGCACCGCTGTTGCCCTGGTTCTTCCCGGTGGTTGCGGGAGTCGGCCTGCTCGGGCCTGTCGCAGCGGTCGGCTTCTATGAGCTGGCAAGGCGGCGCGAGAAGGGCGAGACGGCGAACTGGAGCCATTTCTTCGATATCCGCAAGCGGCCCGCTGCCGATGACATGGGAATCGTCGCGGGCTTGTTGCTCGCCATCTTCGCGCTTTGGCTGATCGCCGCGGGTGCCCTTTACGGCGCACTGTTCGGATGGATGGTTCCGCAGTCGATCGGCGAGTTCCTGGCGATGATTTTCACGACGCCGCGCGGCTGGGCGCTGATCGCGGCGGGCCTGGCCGTTGGCGCGATATTCGGGTGGATCGTCCTCGCCCTGAGCGTCGCCTCGCTGCCAATGCTGGTCGACTGCGACGTCAGCGCCTCCGAAGCCGTGTCGGCGTCGTGGCGCGCCGCACACGCCAACAAGCCGCAGATGATCCGCTGGGGGCTGACCGTTGCGGGGCTGCTGGTGCTCGGCTCGATCCCGCTGTTCGTCGGCCTCGCCGTGGTCCTGCCGTGGCTCGGCTATTCGACCTGGCACCTCTACACGCGCCTCGTCGACCGGGAGCGAATCCCGGCACGACGGCGGCGGAAAGACTGAAGCTTAGGCTTCGGGCGCGTTGTCGGCGCGGGTCGCTTCGGTCTCGGCGCCCTGGCCACCGGCGATGTCGCGGCGGACGTCGCGGCGCTCGGCGATGCGCGCCGCCTTACCCGTGCGGCCGCGCAGATAATAAAGCTTGGCGCGGCGGACGTCGCCGCGGCGGACGACCTCGATCTTGTCGATGATCGGCGAATAGAGTGGGAAGACGCGCTCGACGCCCTCGCCGAAGCTGATCTTGCGGACGGTGAAGCTGGAGCCGACGCCCTTGTTCGAGCGGGCGATGCAAACGCCCTCGAACGCCTGGACGCGGGTGCGGTCGCCTTCGATCACCTTGACGCCGACGCGCAGGGTGTCGCCGGGGCGGAATTCGGGGATGTTCTTCTCGGCAGTCAGCGCGTCAATCGCTTCGCGCTCGAGGGTTTCGATCAGGTTCATTGCTCGTTAGCCTTCGTATCTCGTCGCCGCGCGCCAGAGGGCGGTGCCTGCGATGCGCCCCCGTGGCGCTCGATCAGGTCCGGCCGCCTTAGCCGTGTGTCTTCCAGCGCGCGTTCGTGACGCCACGCCGCGATCTTCGCATGATCCCCCGATCGCAGCACTTCGGGGATCGTGCGCCCTTCCCATGTCACAGGCCGGGTATAGTGCGGATATTCGAGAAGCCCCTCGTTGAAGCTCTCTTCCTCTCCGCTGGAGGCCGCGCCCATTACCCCGGGAAGAAGCCTCACGCAAGCGTCGAGGATGACCATCGCCCCAAGCTCGCCGCCCGAGAGTACATAGTCGCCGATGGACACGGGTTCGAGCGCCCGTGCCTCGAAGATGCGCTCGTCGAAACCTTCGAAGCGGCCGCAGAGCAGGATCACCCCCTCCCCCTGGGCAAGTTCGCCGATCCGGGCCTGGGTGAGCGGGGCGCCGCGCGGGGTCAGTGCAAGCATCGGCCTGCCGTCGGCGACGCTGTCCACCGCCGCGGCAAGGACGTCGGGGCGAAGCACCATTCCCGCACCGCCGCCCGCGGGCGTATCGTCGACGCTGCGGTGCTTGTCCGTCGCGAAGTCGCGGATCTGGACGGTCTCGAGCGACCAGGCACCCTGCTCCAGCGCCCGCCCGGCTAGGCTGACGCCGAGCGGCCCCGGAAACATGTCCGGGTACAATGTCAAAACGGTCGCCTTGAAGCCCATGCGGCCGCCTAGCACCGGAACCCTCGCATCAGAAGCGCGCTTGGACGCAGATGGACGACGATATCCTCGACTGCCTGATCGTCGGCGGTGGGCCCGCCGGGCTCACCGCCGCAATCTACCTCGCCCGCTTCCACCTCGACATATTGGTCGTCGACGGCGGCAAGAGCCGCGCGTCATGGATCCCCTGCACCCACAATCACGCGGGCTACCCCGACGGGATCAGCGGCGTGGAGCTGCTCGAGCGGATGCGGGCGCAGGCGCAAAAATATGGCGCCAAGATCGAAACCGAACAGGTCACCAAGCTAGAACGCGACGAGGAAAGCGGCATTTTCACCGTCACCTGGGGCTCGGGCTGCGAACGGGCGCGAGCTGTATTGCTCGCGACCGGAGTGACCAACCGCCGGCCGCCGATGGACGAGGACCTGCATCGGGACGCGCTGGCGCGGGGCCTCGTCCGCTATTGCCCGATCTGCGACGGCTACGAAGTGACCGACAAGAAGGTCGGGGTGATCGGCAGCGACAGCCACGGTGTCGCCGAAGCTTTGTTCATCCGCAGCTACACCGCCGACGTCACCCTGATTGCGCCCGATACCGCCCTCAAGCTCAAGGGCGAGGACCAGCAGAAGCTGAAAGAGGCTGGAATCGACTGCGTCGATGGGCCCGCGCAGGCCGTCGCCATCGCCAGCGACTGCATCGTCGTCGATACCGCCGAGGGACATTATACCTTCGACAGCGTCTATCCGGCGCTCGGCAGCGACACGCATACCCAGCTCGGCGAAATGCTCGGCGCGAAGCTCGCGGCGGACGGCTGTTTCCTCTGCGACGATCACCAGCGCACCAGCGTGCCGGGGCTCTATGCCGCCGGCGATGTCGTTCACGGCCTCGACCAGATCAGCCACGCGATGGGCGAAGGCGGGGTTGCCGCAACCACCATCCGTAACGACCTCTGCGCCAAGAAGCCCCGGGTGCGCGAGCCGGTGCGGATGGTGGAAGAGGCCGGCGAAGGCGCCTAGGCGAGGAATTCCGGGTCGAGAACGACCTTTCCGTCCTCCAAATCCGCGATGCCCGCCTTAAACGGAATGAGCGAGCGCTTGCCGCCCTCGATCTCGATCTCGAGCAGGTCGCTCGCGCCGAAATTCTCGACCGCCACCACGATGCCAACAGAATTCCCGGCGCGATCCTCGGCGGCAAGGCCGATTAGGTCGGCGTGATAATATTCGCCCTCGGCGAGCGGCGGCAGCGCGGAGCGATCAACCTCGACCAGTGACCCGCGCAGCGCCTCGGCTGCGGAGCGGTCGTCGATGCCCTCAAAGCGCGCGACCGCCGCCTTGCCGCCACGGGCACTGATCAAGCGCCGCTCGACGCCTCCGACATAGAGCGTGTCGTGAGCGGCGAGGCTCTCCACGCTGTCGCTGAACAGCTTGAGCCGGAGTTCGCCTTTGACGCCGTGCGCGCCGGCGACCGCGGCGAGCGCAATCCTGCGCCCGCCACCGTCACCGGCGTCTACCACCGTTATTCGGCCTTCTCGGCCGCGCCTTCCGCGGGCTCTTCGGTCGACTCGCCGTCGGCGGCTGCAGTCTCGGCCTGCGGCGAATCCTCTGTCGGAGGAACGGCTTCGTCCGCGCCTTCGGCCGGAGCATCGGTCGACTTGCCTTCCTCGCCTCCCGAGACCTCGGCGGCCGCTTCGGCGGCGGGCGAATCCTGCTCGGCG
>DATLGK010000106.1:0-20714 GCA_035540475.1 Sphingomicrobium sp. | reverse complement strand
ATTCCGGCGAAGCGCTTGACGATCAGGTGGGTCGGCGCAGCGAGCGCGCGGTTGAGCGCGGCGGTGCCAAAACGTTCACGCGCAGTGGCGATGAGATCGGAGCGCACGGTCGCAAGATCGGCGGCGGCGGGCAACGTGTCGAGTGGCCGTCCGGTCGTGACGGCTTCGGGCGGGGCCGGCGCAGTCGAACAGGCGGCCAGTGAACAGGCGAGCAGGACCGTCAGGATTCGCATGGTGTGCATTCTCCGCGCGGAGAAATCCTCGCCAGTCCAGAGAGTTCCGACCTATCCTTTAGCGGGCGAGGCGGCCTGGTCGCGCAGCCTGCGACGCCCAAGCCGCGGCGCTTCCTCAAGGTCCGCCTCCGCCTTGATCTCGGCCCGCAATTCGTCGCGCTTCTCGTGGATCGAGGCGATGACCGGTCCCATCGCAACGCCAAGGTCGACGAGCGCCGCTTCAGCGAGCTGCAGCGAGGCTTCGAGCGTTTCGGGGACCGCGTCGGTAACGCCGGCGCGGTAGAGCTTGGCCGCATGCGCCGTGTCGCGGGCTCGGGCGATGATCGGCAGGTCAGGGAAGGCTTTTCGCAACGAGCGTGCGACCCGGCCGACCAGCACCGGATTGTCCATGGTGAGGATGAAAGCCGCGAACTGTCCCGCGTTCATCCGCTCGAACAGCTCGGTGCGCGCCACGTCGCCGAAATGGACCGGATATCCTTCCTCGCGCGCGGCCGCGACGGCGTCGACGTCGCTTTCGACGGCGATATAGGGCTTGTCGTGCGCCTCCAGCATCTCCGCGACCATCCGGCCGACCCGCCCGAAGCCGAGGATCGCGACTTTGGGTGCGCTGTCCTGTTCGAGCGCCTCGCCGATTTCCGCACGGGATTGCCGGTCGACCCGGCTGGCGAGTTTGCCGAGCTTGGCGAGCAGCGGGGTGATGGTCAGGCCCACCGCGGTCACCGTTTGCCAGAAAGCGGCGGTCTGGGGCTGGATCAGCTGCGCGGCGCTCGCAGCGCCAAGCACGATCAAGGTGGTTTCCGAGGGCGAGGCCATCAGTACGCCGGTCTCGGCCGCGACGGCGGTTGGCGCCCCGTTCAGCCGAAGCAGTGCCGCGGTGACGATCGACTTCACCACAAGCACGGCGACAAGCGCGATCAGCAACTGGCGCCAGTTGGCGGCAAAGGCCTCGAGATTGATGCTCATCCCGACGGTGATCAGGAAAATGCCAAGCCCGAGGCCGCGCAGCGGCGCGGTGATCACCTCGACCTCGCCGCGATATTCGGTTTCGGCAATGACGATCCCGGCGATCAGCGCGCCGAGCACCAGCGAAAAGCCGATCGCGGAGGTGATCAGACTGGCGACGATAATCACCAGCAGGCAGGCCGAAAGGAACAGTTCGGGGCTCTTGGTCCGTGCCGCCTGGGCAAACAAATGGGGAAGGATGATTCGTCCGGCAAGCAGCATCCCGACCGCGGCGAGTCCGCCCAGCAGCATCGTCGTCAGCAGCGAGCCAACGCCGTCGTTGGCGGCATAAGGCGCCATTGCCCCGAGCGCGAAAACGATCGGCACGATCGCGACATCCTCGAACAGCAGCATGCCAAGCGCCGAGCGGCCGACGGCGGAATGGGTACCGACGAGAGGGATGACCAGTGACGTCGAGGAGAGCGCGAGAGCGAGCCCGAGGCCGATCGACCCGTAGACCGACTGGCCCGCGAGATAGAGGCCGAGGCCGATCAGCGCACCGCCGATGAGAAGTTCGGCTGCGCCAACCCCGAAGACGATCCGGCGCATCGTCCACAGGCGGCGGAACGACAGTTCCAGGCCGATCGAGAAGAGCAGCATGATGAGGCCGAGCTCGGCGAACGGAGCAACCGCTTCAGGATTGGAGATGCTGACGTATTGCAGAGCCGGCATTTGCTGGGCGTAAGCGCCGAGCATCGACGGGCCGACGATGATGCCGATCAGGATGAAACCAATGATCGGGCTTATCCGGAACCGCGCGAACGCCGGGATGACGATCCCGGCCGCGCCGAGGATCACCAGGGCGTCGCTGAATCCGGACGTGCTGAATTCGCCGTGCACAGCCCGCTTTAAGCAGCCGTCCGCGCGCTTGTCACTGAACCCGCTACGACCGATACGGCGTCATGGCGGCACGTACGGGCAGGGACCTCGATCTGATCGTCGTCGGAGGGGGGCCGGCGGGGATGATGGCCGGCCTGCTGTTCGCCCGCGCGGGCTGCGAAGTGCTGGTGCTGGAAAAGCACGTCGACTTCTTCCGCGATTTCCGCGGCGACACGGTCCACCCGTCGACGATGGAGATCCTCGACCAGCTGGGGATGCTGGAGCGCTTCCTTGAGCGCCCGCACAGCCGGATTTCGCGGGCCGAGCTGCGGATCGCGGGGCGCGACTGGACGATCGGCGATCTCTCTCACCTCGACACACCGGCGCCGTTCGTCGCGATGATGCCGCAGTGGGATTTCCTCGATTTCCTGCGCGAGGAAGCAAAGGCCTTTCCCGGCTTCCATCTCGAGATGGATGCCCCGGTTGCGCGGTTTCTCGAAGAAGGGGGGCGGGTCGCCGGCGTGCGGCTCGCGGACGGGCGCGAAATCAAGGTGCGGCTGACCATTGCCGCGGACGGGCGGCGCTCGATCGTGCGCACCATGCTGCCGCTGGAGGTGCTGGGCGCGCCGATGGACGTGTTCTGGTTCCGGATCGGCAAGCAGCCGGGCGGCAATGCCCTGCGGGGAAGCGTCGAGCGGGGACGCCTGCTCGTGATGATCGACCGCGGGGATTATTGGCAGTGCGCTTTCCTCATCCCCAAGGGCAAAGCCGAGGAGCTGATCGCCGGAGGAATCGGGCCGATCCGCGAGGCCGTCCATGCCGCGGCACCCGAGCTCGACGTTGCCGAGCTCGACGAGGTCGATGACCTCAAGCTGCTCAGCGTCGCCCTCGACCGGCTGACGAGGTGGCACCGTCCGGGCCTGCTGGCGATCGGCGATGCGGCGCACGCAATGTCGCCGATCGGCGGGATCGGCATCAACCTCGCGATCCAGGACGCGGTCGCAGCGACGAACATTCTCGGTGCGCCGCTCGCGCGCGGCGAGGACGTCGATCCGCTGCTCGGCCAGGTCCAGCAACGCCGCCTGTTTCCGACCCGCCTGATCCAGGCTGCGCAGAAAGGCGCGCAGGACAATATCATCGGCAGGCTTCTTCAGCCGGGCGAACCGATCCGTAAGGCACCGGCGGCGATCCGGCTGCTCGACCGGTTCCCGCTGCTTCGCCGCATCCCCGGTCGGCTGATCGGCCTTGGAATCAGGCGCGAGCGGGTTCGCTCTCCGCTTGCGATGACGCCATAGCGGCTTCGAGGTTGGTGCGGATCGCCTCGAAGAACTGCTCGGTCGTCATCCACGCCTGCTCCGGCCCAACCAGGATCGCGAGGTCCTTGGTCATCTGGCCGCTTTCGACCGTTTCCACACAGACCCGCTCCAGCGTTTCGGCGAAGCGCACGACCTCGGGCGTGTCGTCGAACTTGCCGCGATATTTGAGGCCGCCGGTCCAGGCGAAGATCGAGGCGATCGGATTGGTCGAGGTCGCCTTCCCCTGCTGGTGCATGCGGTAGTGGCGGGTGACCGTGCCGTGCGCGGCCTCGGCCTCGACGGTCTTGCCGTCGGGGGTCATCAGCACCGAGGTCATCAGGCCCAGTGAGCCGAAGCCCTGGGCGACCTGGTCGGACTGCACGTCGCCGTCATAATTCTTGCAGGCCCAGACGAACTTGCCGCTCCACTTGAGCGCGGAGGCGACCATGTCGTCGATCAGGCGGTGCTGATATTCGATGCCAGCTTTCTCGAACTTCGCTTTGTATTCGCTGTCGTAAATTTCCTGGAAGATGTCTTTGAACCGGCCGTCATAGGCCTTCAGGATCGTGTTCTTGGTCGACAGGTAGACCGGCCAGCCGCGGTTGAGCCCGTAGTTGAAGCAGGCGTGCGCGAAGTCGCGGATGGATTCGTCGAGATTGTACATGCCCATGGCGACGCCGGAGGCGGGGAAGTCGAACACCTCCTGCTCGATCACCTCGCCGTTAGTGCCTTCCCACTTGATGGTCAGCTTGCCGGCGCCCGGAACGCGGAAGTCGGTCGCCTTATACTGGTCTCCGAATGCATGGCGGCCGACGACGATCGGGTCGGTCCAGCCGGGGATTAGCCGGGGGACGTTGGCAATCACGATCGGCTCGCGGAAAACCACGCCGCCAAGGATGTTGCGGATGGTGCCGTTGGGCGACTTCCACATTTTCTTGAGGCCGAATTCCTCGACCCGCGCCTCATCGGGCGTGATCGTTGCGCATTTGACGCCGACGCCATGCTGCTTGATCGCGTTCGCGGCCTCGACGGTGACCTGGTCGTCGGTCGCGTCGCGATTCTCGATCGAGAGGTCGTAATAGATGAGATCGATGTCGAGATAGGGCTGGATCAGCCGCTCGCGGATCCACTGCCAGATGATGCGGGTCATCTCGTCGCCGTCGAGCTCGACGACCGGGTTCTTCACCTTGATCTTGGACATTGTTTTCCTGCGTTTTGCTGTGCCGCGCGCTCTAGGGTCCAGACCCATAACTGGCAATGGCGGCGTTGTGCGGGCGCGGCAGCGACTATAAGGGTCCCAGCCATGCCCGCCCTAGACAAGCAAGACAGCCCGCTGCCGACCACCACGGTCAAATGGCGCTTCCCCGCCGTCCACCCGGAAGGCCGCAAATATGCGGTCATTGCCGGCGCGGCGACGCTGCTGATGTTCCTGTTCGGCTGGGAGTTCCTCGGCTGGCTGCTCGCCGGCCTGACGATCTGGGTGCTGGCCTTCTTCCGCGATCCGATCAGAACCACCCCGCGCGGCGAGAAACTGGTCGTCGCACCCGCGGACGGGCTGATCACGCTGATCGCGAGGGTCGGGCCGCCGCCCGAATTGCGCGGCGCCGACGGGCTTGCTGACGGCGATTATACGCGGGTCTCGATCTTCATGAGCGTGTTCGACGTTCACATAAACCGCGCGCCAATCAGCGGGCGGGTCAGGCGGATCGCTTATGTCCCGGGCAAGTTCGTCAATGCGGACCTCGACAAGGCGAGCGAGGACAATGAGCGCCAGCACTTCCTGATCGAGGGTGAGGATGGCCTGCGCATCGGCTTTACCCAGATCGCTGGCCTCGTCGCGCGCCGCATCCTGTCGTTCGTGCGCGAAGGCGATACAGTCGAAGCGGGTCAGAGGGTCGGCCTGATCCGTTTCGGCAGCCGGGTTGACGTCTATCTTCCCGCCGGCACCGCGCCCAAGGTCCTGCTCGGGCAGCGGACGATCGCGGGCGAGACGGTCATCGCCGAAATCGGCGTCGATGCCGCGCTGGTCGGTCTCAGCCAGTGATGGGGAGCGCGGACGACCGGGATCCGCGCGCCATTCCGTTTCGCGCCATGATTCCCAATGCGATCACTGCGCTCGCGCTGTGCGTGGGTCTGACGGGCGTGAGCCTGGCGATCGGCGGCGAGTGGGAGAAGGCGCTCGCCGCGATCGTCGTCGCGGGCGTGCTCGACGGGCTCGACGGCCGGATTGCGCGGCTGCTTCGGGCCCAGAGCAAGTTCGGGGCCGAGCTCGATTCGCTGAGCGACAATATCGCGTTCGGCACCGCTCCCGCCCTCATCCTCTTCCTTTGGTCGTTGCAGTCGGCGCCGCGCTTCGGCTGGATCGCGGCGCTTGCGCTTGCCGTATGCTGCGCGCTTCGGCTCGCCCGCTTCAACGCGCGGATCGACGCGGCCGAGCAGCCGCACAAGTCTGCGGGTTTCAACACCGGCGTTCCGGCGCCCGCCGGCGCAGGCCTTGCGTTCGTGCCCATCTATCTATGGCTGATCACGGGGGAGGAGATCTTCAGGCAGTGGCAGCCGGTCATGGCCTGGACCCTGTTCGTCGCCGCGCTGATGATCTCGAGCCTGCCAACCTACAGCTGGGCGAGCATCCGCATCCGTCCCGCCTGGCGGCTGTTCGCACTGGCCGGAGTCGCCCTGTTCGGGGCCGCGCTGATCCGTGCCCCGTGGATGACCTTGCTCACCCTCGCAGCCCTCTATTTGCTGATGATCCCCTTCGCGCTGGCGAGTTATGCGCGCGTCAAGCGGCGACGCGCCACCGCGGCGCGGCGGGCATAACCGAACGCGAGCCTGACCGCACACGCACGCGCTGCCGCGGGAGTTGGAGCTTTGGCTGCACCGCCGGCTTGCCCTTGAGGGCAGCGGCGATCCTGGCGCCGCTTTCCTCAAGAACCGCCGCCCCGACAACCACGAGCAGCCACAAGGTGGCGAGGAAGACGAGGGTAGCAACGGGTGCAATCATCGTGTCCGTCCTTGACTTGGGAGCATCAACCGCGCCGGACCTGTTCTGTTCCGGCGAGCATCGGCCAGCTCCGCAGTGGGTGGGGATAATGTTCCTGTTTTGTTCCACATTGTCAAGTAGCCGCATCGACGAAAGTGCAAAGCTTGAAAGGCGCGCTCCGTTGGGCTAGGGGCCCGCGCATCCCACAGGCGGAGCTGACATACCGGTGCCGGCCGAAAGGCTGGTGACTGGCTCCGCCGAGGCAGAACCGGAAGGAGAAAGACTATGGCGGCCACGGTCGTCACAATGCAGCAATTGCTCGAGGCCGGAGCGCATTTCGGCCACCAGACCCACCGCTGGAACCCCAAGATGAAGCCGTACATCTTCGGCGACCGCAACGGGGTTCACATCATCGATCTGTCGCAGAGCGTGCCGCTGTTCGCGCGCGCGCTCGACTTCGTGCAGCAAACCGTCGCTCGCGGCGGCAAGGTGCTGTTCGTCGGCACCAAGCGCCAGGCGCAGGACGCGATCGCCGAGGCGGCGCAGAGCTGCGGCCAGCATTTCGTCAACCATCGCTGGCTCGGCGGAATGCTGACCAATTGGAAGACGATCTCCAACTCGATCAAGCGCCTCAAGAGCCTCGAGGAGCAACTGTCGGGCGACACCGCCGGCCTGACCAAGAAAGAGGTGCTTCAGCTGACCCGCGAGCGCGACAAGCTCGAAAAGAGCCTCGGCGGCATCCGCGACATGGGCGGGCTGCCCGACATCATGTTCGTGGTCGACACCAACAAGGAAGAACTGGCGATCAAGGAAGCCAATGTGCTTGGCATCCCGGTCGTCGCGATCCTCGATTCCAACAGCGACCCGAGCGGGATCGCTTTCCCGGTTCCCGGCAATGACGACGCCAGCCGCGCGATCCGCCTCTATTGCGACTCCGTCGCCCAGGCGGTCGGCGAAGGCCGCACCGGCAATGCCGCCGCGCGCGGGCAGGACGTCGGCGAGATGGCCGAACCGCCGGTCGAGGCGGCGCTGGAAGCTTAAGCCGCCAATACCCATGTTGAAATGAGCCCGGTGGTCCGGGTTTTCATGCAAAGGAAAGTGTCAAATGGCTGAGATTACGGCCGCATCGGTGAAGGAACTGCGCGAGCGCACGGGCGCCGGCATGATGGACTGCAAGAAGGCGCTCGCCGAGACCAACGGCGACATGGAAGCGGCGATCGATTGGCTGCGCGCCAAGGGCCTTGCGGCCGCGGCGAAGAAAGCGGGCCGTACCGCTGCTGAAGGCCTCGTCGGCGTTGCGGTCGAGGGCAGCCGAGGCGCCGTCGTCGAGGTCAATTCGGAAACCGACTTCGTCGCCAAGAACGAAATCTTCCAGGAGTTCGTCCGCAATGTCGCCGCGCTCGCGCTTACGCACGGGACCGACGTCGAGGCGCTCGGCGCCGCCCAATATCCGGGCGGCGGCACGGTCCAGGAAAAGCTCACCGACAATATCGCCAAGATCGGCGAGAACCAGTCGCTGCGCCGCGCTGCCGTGCTCGAAGTCAACGAGGGCGCGGTCGTGTCCTACGTGCATAATGCCGTCGCTCCGGGCCTCGGCAAGATTGGCGTGCTGGTTGCCCTCGAGGGCGCGGCGCCGACCGAGACCTTGCAGGCGCTTGGCAAGCAGATCGCGATGCATGTCGCGGCCGCTCACCCGCTCGCTCTGTCGGCTGACGAACTGCCGGCCGAGCTCGTCGAGCGCGAGCGTGCGGTGGCGATGGAAAAGGCCAAGGAAAGCGGCAAGCCGCAGAACATCATCGAAAAGATGGTCGAGGGCGGCCTTGCCAAGTTCCGCAAGGACAATGCGCTCCTCTCGCAGCTGTTCGTGATGGACAACAAGACTCCGGTCGCCGAGGTCGTCGCGGCCGCCGCCAAGGAGGCCGGCGCCGGAATCGAGCTCAAGGGCTTCGTTCGCTTCCAGCTCGGCGAGGGCATTGAGAAGAAGCAGGATGACTTCGCCGCGGAGGTCGCTGCCGCCGCCGGCGTCAAGAAGGACGAACCGGTCGCCTGAAGCAGCAACTGCTGCTTGACGGTTGGCAACGGGGCGGCCGCGCCATAAAGGCGTGGCCGCCCTTTTGCATCTTCAAGGACAATCCGCCCGAATGACCCGCCCGCGCTTCAACCGGATCCTCCTCAAGCTCTCCGGCGAAGCGCTGATGGGGCAGGGGCAGTTCGGCATCGACCCCGACGCCGTTGCCGGGCTTGCGGGCGAGATCGCCGCGGCCAAGGCCCAGGGCCACGAGCTCTGCCTCGTCGTCGGCGGCGGCAACATCTTCCGCGGCATGGCCGCCGCGGCCAAGGGTTTCGACCGCGCGACGGCCGATTACATGGGCATGCTGGCGACAGTAATGAACGCCCTCGCGCTCCAGAACGCGCTCGAGAAACTGGGTGTGGATACGCGGGTCCAATCGGCCATCCCGATGGCGAGCGTGTCCGAGCCTTACATCCGTCGCCGGGCGCTGCGTCACCTGGAAAAGGGACGAATCGTGCTGTTCGCCGCGGGGACCGGCAACCCGTTCTTCACGACCGACACCGCAGCAGCGCTGCGCGCCGCGGAAATGGGCTGCGATGCGTTGTTCAAGGGAACCAGCGTCGACGGAATTTATGACGCGGACCCGAAGAAGGTCCAGGACGCGCAGCGCTACGATACGCTGACCTTCGCCAAGGTTCTCGGCGACGACCTCAAGGTCATGGACGCGGCCGCGGTCGCGCTGTGCCGCGATAACAATATCCCGATCGTCGTGTTCAATGTTCGTCAGCCGGGCAATCTTGCCGAGGTGCTGACGGGCGGTGGCACCGCTACGATCGTTCAGACTGGGGAGTAAGAGATGACGACGACCGTCAGTACCGCGGACCTCAAGCGCCGCATGCATGGCGCGGTCGAGGCGCTCAAGCACGACCTCGCCGGCCTGCGCACCGGGCGCGCCTCGACGGCCTTGCTCGATCCCGTGCACGTCGAGGTGTACGGGGCCAGCATGCCGCTCAATCAGGTGGCGACGGTTTCGACGCCCGAGGCGAGGATGTTGTCCGTACAGGTGTGGGACCGCTCCAACGTCGGGCCGGTTGAGAAAGCCATCCGTTCTGCCGGCCTCGGCCTCAATCCGATCACCGACGGCCAGGTGATCCGCCTGCCGATTCCCGAGCTGACCGAGGAGAGGCGCAAGGAGCTTGCGAAGCTGGTTGGCCAATATGCGGAAAAAGCACGCATCGCCGTGCGCAACGTCCGGCGCGACGGCATGGACCATCTGAAGCAGGACGAGAAGAAGCACGAGATCAGCGAGGACGAGCGCAAGCGGCTCGAGCATGAGGTGCAAAAGCTCACCGACGAGACGATCAAGGAGATCGACGAGACGGCCCACGCCAAGGAGAAGGAAATCCTCGGCAAGTGAACCCCGCCTCCAGCCCGGGGAGCGCAGCGGGTCTGAAGCCGGGCGCCCGGGTGCCGCGCCACGTCGCGATCATCATGGACGGCAACGGGCGCTGGGCCGAGCGGCGGCGGCTGCCGCGCGCTGCCGGGCACAAGGAAGGCGCCGAGGCGGTCCGGCGGACTCTGCGAGCCGCTGCGGATCACGGCGTCGAAGTGGTCACGCTCTACGCATTCTCATCCGAGAACTGGAAGCGAAGCGAGCAGGAGATCGCCGATCTCAAGGGGCTGATGGGCTATTATCTGGAGCGGGAGCTGGAAACGCTCCATCGCGAAGGGGTCCGGCTGAAAATCATCGGCGACTATCGGGCCTTCGGTGACGATCTCGTCAAGCGTCTGGACCGCGCGCTTGCACTCACCGAAGCGAACACCGGCTCCACCCTGGTCGTCGCGCTGAATTATGGGTCGCGCGGCGAGATCGCCGCAGCGGCGCGCGCCTTGGCGCACCGGGCCGCATCAGGCGACATCGATCCCGAACGCATCGATGAACGGGCCCTCGAAGCCCAGCTGCAGACGCGGGACCTTCCACCGCTCGACCTGCTAATTCGCACCTCGGGGGAAGTTCGGCTTTCGAACTTCATGCTGTGGCAGGCCGCTTATGCCGAGCTACTGTTCCTCGACACGCTCTGGCCGGACTTCGACGAGGGCGATTTCGCCGAAGCGCTCAATTGCTACGCCGCGCGAGAGCGGCGTTTCGGTGGCCGGTGAGCGATCTCGCCGTCCGCACTGCGACGGGCATGATCCTGATCGCAGCCGCCCTGCTGGCCGCAGTGCAGGGCGGGACCCTGTTAGCGGTCATTGTCGCCGCAATCGCGACCTTGATGTTCTACGAATGGACGCGGCTCGTAAAAGGGTGGGGGCCGCTCTGGTATGCAGGCGGGTTCGTCTACGCACTGCTTCCGGCGCTCGCCCTGCTGTGGATCCGCGAACGTGACGCGTTGGGCCTTGAGCTGCTGGTGTGGGTATTTATCGTCACCTGGGCCACCGACATCGGTGCTTATCTCGCCGGTCGAAGCTTCGGACGGCGCAAGCTCGCGCCGGCGATCAGTCCCAACAAGACGGTCGAGGGACTCTATGGCGGGATTGCCGCGGCGACGCTGCTCGGCGGGGCGTGGGCGCTGGCAACCGGGCTGGGAAGTGCACTGCTTGTCCTGGCACCCCTGTTCGCTGTCGCGGCCCAGGGCGGGGACCTGTTCGAAAGCGGCATAAAGCGTCGCGCCGGGGTCAAGGATTCGGGGCGGTGGCTGCCCGGCCACGGAGGCGTGCTCGACCGGCTCGACGGCCTGGTCCCGGTGGCGGTGCTGACTGCGCTTGCACAGCTTGGCGGCCTCACATGACGCGAAGCCTCAGCATCTTCGGTGCGACGGGATCGATCGGCCGGTCGACCCTCGACCTGGTCGAGCGAAATCGTGACCGTTTTCGCGTCGATACGGTGACCGCCGCGACCAACATCGATGCCTTGGCCGAAATCGCGCGGCGGTTCGACGCCCGGCTCGCCGTGATCGCCGACGACGGGCTGCTCCGCGCGCTGAGCGAGCGGCTCGCGGGCACTGCGTGCAGGGCGGCAGCAGGAACGAATGCGCTGGTCGATGCGGCCGCCGCGGACGTCGACCTGGTGATCGCCGCGATCGTCGGCTGCGCGGGTTTGGGGGCGACGATGGCTGCGGTGGAGGCGGGACGCACGGTCGCTCTTGCCAACAAGGAGGCGTTGGTCACCGCAGGGCCACTGATGATCGAGGCCGCCGAACGAAGCGGCGCTACCCTGCTGCCACTGGACAGCGAACATAATGCTATTTTTCAGTGCCTTGCCGGAAATCGTCACCAAGACGTGGCAAAACTCATTCTGACTGCCAGTGGCGGTCCCTTCCGCACCGCTTCCGCCGCCGTCATGCGCGACGCTTCACCCGCCGAGGCGGTCGCTCATCCCAATTGGTCGATGGGCGCCAAGATCTCGGTGGATTCGGCGACCTTGATGAACAAGGGGCTGGAGCTGATCGAGGCCCATTATCTGTTCGGACTGCCGTCGGAGCGGATCGAGGTTCTGGTTCATCCGCAATCGGTTATCCATTCGCTCGTGGAGTATATCGACGGTTCCTTGATCGCCCAGCTCGGCCCTCCAGACATGCGCATTTCGATCGCCTACGCGCTCGCCTGGCCCGAGCGCATGGCGACGCCGGCGCAGCGGCTCGATCTCGCGGCGCTTGCGCGGCTCGACTTCGAATTGCCCGACACTGGGCGTTTTCCGGCGCTGCGCCTGGCGCGGGATGCCTTGGAGACGGGAGGTGCTGCTCCGGCGGTGCTGAACGCCGCGAATGAAGTCGCCGTCGCTGCTTTCCTGAAGGGAAGAATCCGCTTCGGCGACATTGCCGCGCTGGTCGAGGAGGCGCTAAGGAGGGCCGATTTTGTAGCTCCGCGCTCGATCGGCGACGTGCTGGAAATCGACCGCGCGACGCGCGCTAGTGCAGCGACCATCTTGCAAGCGAGCGATACCTGATGTTTTCGCAAACCCCGCTCTGGCTGATCCTGGTCGCCTTCATCTGCGCGATCGGACCGCTCGTCTTCTTCCACGAGCTCGGCCATTACCTAGTCGCGCGCGCCTTCCGCATTCCGGCCGAGACCTTTTCGATCGGCTTCGGACGCGAGGTGGTCGGGTGGACGGACAGCCGCGGGACCCGATGGAAGGTCGGCTGGCTGCCGCTTGGCGGCTATGTGAAGTTCGTCGGAGACATGAGCCCGGCGAGCAATCCCGCCGACCCGGCCTCGATCCCGCCCGAGATGCGCGACCGGGCGTTCCAGCTGCGCCCGGTGTGGCAGCGCTTCCTGGTCGTGCTGGCAGGGCCGGCCGCGAACTTCCTGCTGGCAATCATCATTTTCGCGGCCTTCTTCGCCTTTATCGGAGCGCCGACCAGCAACGTTGTCGGCGGAGTGGCGCCGGACACGCCGGCAGCGCGGGCTGGCATTCAGCAAGGCGACCGGATCGTCTCGGTCGCGGGAAGGCCGACGCCGACCTTCGCCGACCTCTACAACGCCACCGCGGTTCGGCCCGGCGAGACGATCATCGTTGAGGTCGAGCGCGGCGGCGCCCTGCGCGAGGTGCGGGTCACGCTCGGTTCGGAGCCGACGCAGGACACGTACGGACGCACTTTCCAGCGCGGGATGTTCGGCGTACATGCGAGCAGCCGCGTCCTTGAGCCCATGCCGCCTGCAACCGCGGTGGTCGAAGGCGTCAACCAGACCTTTCGGCTGATCGGGGCCATAGCCGACGGCCTCGTGCAGATGATTCGTGGCTATGTCTCGCCCAAGCAGCTCGGCGGGCCGATCACGATCGCCAAAGTCGCCGGAGATTTTGCATCACTCGGCCCGTTGCAGTTCGCGCAGCTCCTTGCTTTCCTTTCAATTAATCTCGGATTCATCAACCTCTTGCCAGTCCCGATGCTGGATGGTGGGCATCTCGCCTTCTATGCCGTCGAGGCCGTTCGGCGCCGCCCGCTCAGCGCAAGGGCGCTCGATCTGGCTTTTCGGGGTGGACTTGCCATCATCCTGGCGTTGGTCGTCTTTACGACGGTCAACGATTTGGCGTCGATCGGGCTCTGGGACCGGCTTCAACGCTTGATTGGCTAGGAGGGTTGGGGCAGGGCAGTATCCAGGGCTCGGCGACGGAGGTTCGTCGCTCCACCTATTGCACGACAAAGCGGGGACGCGGGTGATTTCTAAGTCGAAGGCTTTTAAGCGGCGCGCCGGCGCGCTGTTTCTGGTGGGCACCATGCTTGGCGGCTGGTCCGCTCCCGTGCTGGCGCAGGGCGATCCTGCAGTCGGCGCACAGCAGCCCGCAGCGGGCACCGTCCGGTCGATCGCCGTCCGTGGCAATCAGCGGCTCGAGCCCGAGACCATCCGCGCCTATGCCAATCTGACACCGGGGCAGACCTATACGGCGGCGACGCTCGACCAGGCTCTGAAAGACCTGTTCGCGACCCAATTGTTCGCCGACGTGACCATCAGCGGCGGCGACACGGGCGATCTCGTCATCACCGTCCGCGAAAACCCCGTGATCAACCGCATCATCCTCGAGGGCAACAAGCGCCTCAAGGACGACAAGATCAAGCCGGAGATCAAGCTGGCGCCGCGGCAGATCTTCACCCGCTCCGCGGCCCGTGCCGACGTCGAGCGAATCCTCGAACTGTATCGCCGTCAGGGACGCTTTGCTGCCCGGGTCGAACCGAAGATCGTCCAGCTCGACCAGAACCGCGTCGACGTGGTGTTCGAGATTTACGAAGGCGACCTCGCCAAGGTCCGCGCGATCAACATCCTCGGCAACAATCAATACCCCGACGCGCGGCTGCACAAGGAAATGTACACCCGGCAAGCGGGTGGTCCGCTCGGCTTCCTCAAGTCGAACGACACCTACGATCCGGACCGACTGGCGGCCGACCAGCAGAAGCTTCGCGCATTCTACCTGACCGAAGGCTATGCCGACTTCCGCGTCGTCCAGGCGCTTGCCGAGCTGACGCCCGATCGCCGCAATTTCGTGATCACCTACGTGGTCGAAGAAGGGCCGCGCTATCGCTTCGGGACGGTCGAGGCGGACAGCGCGCTGCGCGATTTCCCGAACGAGAAAGTTCTCGAGATCGCGAAGGTCAAGCCCGGCAGCTGGTTCAACGCCAAGGAGGTGGAAGACGCGGTCACCGACCTCAACCGCGAGGCCGGCAACCTCGGCTACGCGTTCGCCGACATCAACCCCGCCTTCCACCGGGATTCCGAGACCAAGGTGATGAACCTCACCTTCAAGGTTGGCGAGACGCCGCGGGTTTACGTGGAACGGATTGACGTCACCGGCAACACGACCACCCGCGACAAGGTCATCCGGCGCGAGTTCCGCGTGAACGAAGGCGATGCCTTCAATGCGATGAAGGTCAAGCGCAGCCAGGACCGCATCCAGAGCCTTGGCTTCTTCCAGGAAAAGCTGGAGATCAAGCAGACCGAAGGGTCGGCTCCCGACCGCGTGGTGCTCGGCGTCAATGTCGAGGAAAAACCCACTGGGCAGCTCTCGCTTTCGGGCGGCTATTCGAGCCTCGAGCGCTTCGTCCTCCAGGTCGCCGTCGCCCAGAACAATTTCATGGGCAAAGGCCAGCAGCTGAACGCGTCCGTGAACTGGTCACGCTATGCGAGGTCGGTCGAAGCCGGCTTCGTCGACCCCTATTTCATGGACAAGCCCGTTCTTCTCGGCGGCAGCCTCTATCGCCGCGATTACCGCAGCTTCAATTTCATCGGCGATCAGCGCAACACGACCTATTCGCAGATCAGCACCGGCGGCGGGTTGCAGCTCGGCTTCCCGCTGACCGAATATTGGACGATCGGCACGCGCTACTCGCTGGTTCAGAACAAAATCAATCTCGACCGCACCACTTTCTACACCGATGGGCAGTGCGACCCGCTCAAGGCCGGCCGCTATCTTTGCGACGAGATCGGCTCGCGTGTGACCTCGGCGATCGGCGCCTCGACGATCTATGACGACACGGATGGGATTCGTCCGACCCGCGGGCAGCGCCTGACCTGGTCCGAGGATTTTGCAGGGCTCGGCGGCGACATCCGCTATCTCCGCTCGCGCATCGATGCCACCAAGTACCGCAGCCTTGGCGACGGCTGGATCTTCTCGGTTCACGGCGAAGGCGGCTATATCGCGCCGCTGCAGAAGGCGCCGCGTCCGGGGGTCGACGCGGTTCGCCTGACCGACCGTTTCTTTGGTCCGCAGCTGCGGGGCTTCGACATTCGCGGCATCGGCCCGCGAATCCAGCGGGTTCCGTACACGGCCGACGGAACGCTCTCGACCGACGAAGCGGTCATTACCGACGCCCTCGGCGGCCGCGCTTATTACATGGGCCGGCTGGAGCTCGAGTTCCCGACCAGTGCGACCGTCAGAAGCTTCGGACTGCGGCCGTCAGCATTCATAGACATCGGGTCGCTCTGGAAGGTGACTCAGCCGCAGCTCACCGACGTCGTTTCGGTGTGCACGCCGAACCCGGGCACCACCGGACTTTCGCCGTTCACCAGCCCCGTCACCAACTGCAGCATCGACTATCAGGGCGTTGTCCACGATCCGACCCAGTTCACGCCGAACCCAGGCTTCAAGGAGCTTTTCCTTGGCAATTCGCCGCGGCCGCGCCTGTCGATCGGTGTCGGCGTCAACTGGACGTCGCCGTTCGGGCCGCTGCGCCTCGACCTCGCCAAGGCGCTGCTCAAGCAAAAGGGCGACGACACCAAATTGTTCAGCTTCAACGTAGGAACTTCATTCTGATGAAAAAGACGATGATTTGCGCCGCATTCGCGGCAGCAGCGTTCGCGCCGAGTGCCGCGCTGGCCCAGGCCATTCCCCCTGCGGTGATAGCCGTGGTCGATCTCGAGAAGGTCACTTCCGAGTGCAACGCGTGCAAGACCGCGGCGGCCGCCCTGCGCAGCCAGGCGACCGCCCAGGAGAATCGCGAGAAGGCGCTGGGCACGCCGCTCGAGACCGAGCAGAAGGCAATCCAGACCGCGATCGATGCCCTCGCCGGCAAGCCCGCCGACGCCGCGCTCGAGAACCGCGTCAAAGCGTTCCAGACCAGGGCGCAGCAGGCTCAGCAGGAAGCGATGCGCGGCCGCCAGCAACTGCAGGCCAATCAGGCGCACATCCAGAAGCAGATCAGCGACAGGCTCGGGCCGATCTACACCCAGGTGATGCAGCGCCGCGGCGCCAACATGCTGGTCGAAATCGGCACGACGCTCGCCAGCGGCCAGGCCCTGGACGTCACCAACGACGTGCTGGCCGCTCTCAATGCGGCGCTGCCGTCGATCCAGACGACCGCTCCGGCCCAGCGCCCGGCCCAGCCCCAAGGGCGCTAATCGGCCGATGGCCGACAGCGAATCCAGCGCCGCCGTCGGACCGCTCGACATCGGGCGGGTGATGGCGGCGCTGCCGCATCGCTACCCGATGCTGCTCGTCGACCGGGTGGAAAGCCTCGACCCCGACAAGGGAATCGTGGCGATCAAGGCCGTCACTATCAACGAGCCCTTTTTCCAGGGGCATTTCCCGGCTCGCCCGATCATGCCCGGCGTGCTGATCGTCGAGGCGCTTGCACAGGCGGCCGGCGTTCTCGCGGTCGAGGCGCTCGGCCTCGCGGGGTCGGGCAAGCTGGTCTATTTCATGGCCATCGAAGGGGCCAAGTTCCGTCAGCCGGTGGAGCCCGGAGTGCTGCTGCGCCTCGAGGTCGAGTTTGTGCAAAAGCGCTCCAGCGTGTGCAAATTCACTGGCCGGGCAAGCGTCGACGGCAAGCTCGCGGCGGAGGCGAGCTTTACGGCGATGATCGCCGACCCGCCCACCGCCTGAACTATCTCGGCGTCAGCCGGATGCCGCCGAACAGGCCTAGCGGCTCGGTCTTGTAGCCGGCGGAGTCCTGATAGCGCTGGTCGAGCAGGTTCGAGCCGCGGACATAGAGCTCGACGGCGTCGCTAAGCGCATATCCCACCCGCATTCCGGCCAGCCAGTAATAATGCAGCCGCACGATGCCGAACGGGAAATTGTCCGACCGGTCGAGCCGATCCCCGACAAAGGCGAGCGAAGCGCCGTAGGTCCAGCGGCCCGCACGGCCATCGGCGGCGAGCGACCCGCTGTGTTGGGGCCGCCGCAACTCGGGCGACTGTCGCTCGGCAACAGCGTCCGGCTCGCTCGCGCGCAAATAGGCATAATTGGCTGACAGCCGCAGACGGTCGCTGGGCCGCCAGCCAACCTCGAGCTCGGCGCCCGAACGACGGCTCGTTTCGCTGCGATTGACCGTCGTCAGGAGGAAGGTCGCAGGGTCGAACACATTGACGATCTCGTCGTGCAGGCGCTGCCGGTAGGCGGTCGCAGAAGCGTCGAAGCGAGTGCTGCGATAACGGCCGCTGAGCTCGAAGCCGCGCGAGCTTTCCGGCTTAAGCGACCGGTTGCCAACGAAATTTCCGGGAAAGAAGCCGTAAAGGTCAAAGAAGGTCGGCTGGGCGATGCCTTGCGCATAAGCCGCGGTGAGCGCGAAGCCGCCGCCGACGTTGGCGAGCACTGAGGCGCGCAGGCTGGTCGCATCCTTGAACCCGTCGAATATGTCGCGCCGGACGGCGAGCCCGCTGCTGAACGACTTGGCCGAAGCCCGCCACTCGGCCGTGGCCGCCTGGTGGCGCCGCGTTCGATCCTGATCGGTGAAGCCGCCGTAGATCGTGTCACGGGCACGGAAGCCCTCGCGTTCAGTCTCACCGGCGATGATCAGGCGATGATCGATCGGCCCGGTCGAAAATTGCCGCGCCAGTTGCGCCTCGAGCGTTCGCCGCGTGCCCCGGGTGCGATTGAGCGGCTCATCGTCAAGGAAGTTGCGGTTGGTCGAGGCGAGCAGGGAGCCGCTGACGCGGCCGCTCCACGCCGAAATGTCCGTCCCGAACTCGGCCCAGAGGCGCGCCGCGCCGAGCCGGTTCCGGCTGTTGTCGCGCGTGTCCTGATGCTCGAAGCTCACAAGATCGTAGCCGTCGAAGTCGCTACGGCCGGTCAAACCCAGAGCTGCTGCACCGAGCTTCACGGAGGAGCCGAGGTCGATCACGGCCCTTACGCGGCCCGAGAGGTTGCGGTAACCGTCCACATCACCTCCGAGCGAGCCGAAGCTGTCGATCCCGGTCGCCCGCTGGAAGCCGGCCGCAGCCGAAAGGCTGAACCGGCCGCTGACCATCGCGGCCGATCCGCTCGTCCTCGCGAACCCGAACGACCCCGCCTCGGCGGCCGCGGCATAGCCGGGCGCACCGTCGAGCCCATTGACCGCGATGACGCCGCCGATCGCGTCGGAGCCCCACAGAGCCGATTGCGGCCCGCGGACGATTTCGATGCGGGATGCGAGGTCCGCGTTGAGCAGCTCGAATCGCGCAGAATCATCGCCGGCAGGGTCGTTGACCTTGATTCCTTCGACGAACAGCAAGGTGTGATTGGCTTCGGAGCCGCGAATGCGCACCTCGGTCAGCGAACCTGCGGGGCCGATGCTGGTTACTGCCGCGGACGGCGTAAGGCGAAGCAGGCTGCTGATCAGCGGCTCATCGAGCCGTTCGATGCGCTGCTGGTCGATGATGGTGACGCTCGCCGGGGTCTGCGCCTCGGTTTCGGGAGCGCGCGAGGCGGTGATGACGATCTGGTCGGTGTCGATGGGTAAAGCAGGCACTTGATCCTCCTGTTGACAGCATTGCCGTCACGGAGGGATTCACTGCACTTCGTAGTGCAGGTGGGGCCCACGCTCCCGCGGCTGGTCCCGGCCGGGGATCGGACGACGGATCAAGGCAGGTTCCTGACTTCGCGAACCAATTGGTCGGCGTTCACAGTTGCGGGCACAGCGCCGGATTTTCACCGGCTTCCCTTTTAACCGCCCCCAGCGAAACGAATATTCCGCGGGCGGCACCTCGATCGGCGCCGCTGCTAGGGCCAAGTCCGTCGGGCTGTCAAATTGTCGCAATCGACGCTATTTCACCGCCCATGAGCGCCAATCAGACCCGCTTGATCGCCCTTGTCTCGGCAATCCTGATCGCCGCCGCGCTGCGGCTGGTCCCGCATCCCCCGAACTTCACGCCGATCGGCGCGATGGCGCTGTTCAGCGGAGCCTATCTCGGGCGCCGCGGGCTCGCCTTCGTCGCGCCGCTTGCCGCTTTGCTGCTCAGCGACCTGGTGCTCGGCTTCTATGCCGGCATGAACTTCGTCTATCTCGGCGTGATCCTGACCGTGGTCATCGGCTGGTGGCTGACGAGGCGGCGGTCGGCCTTGCGCATCGCCGGGGCGGCGCTTGCAAGCTCGGTCATGTTCTTCGTGGTGACCAACTTCGGAATGTGGCTGTTCAGCGGTTACTATCCCGTGACGTTCGAAGGCTTGGTCGCCTGCTATGTCGCGGCAATCCCGTTCTTCCAGAACAGCCTTGCCGGCGACCTGTTCTTCACCGCGCTGCTGTTCGGCGGGTTCGCCCTGGCCGAGCGCGCGATGCCGCGCCTCAGGGCAGGGGCCACGCAGCCCGCCTGAGCTTCGGTTGCATCTTCGGCGCTCTCCCTGTAGAGGCGCCCGCTGATCCTGTCGCTGCTGGTCGGAAACCAGCGGCTAAGCCAAGGAAAATTCGAGATGAAGTCCGGTATCCACCCCGATTACCACATGATCACCGTCGAGATGACCGACGGCACCAAGTTCCAGACGCGCTCGACCTGGGGCAAGGAAGGCGACACGCTGCACCTCGAGATCGACCCCAAGGTCCACCCGGCATGGACGGGCGGCACCCGCCAGGTCCAGGAAGGCGGCCAGGTCGCGCGCTTCAACAAGCGCTTCGGCGGTCTCTCGCTCAGCAAGAAGTAAGTCCGACAACTGAATGGCTGAAGTGACTCGCTCGGCTCCGACCCTGGAGACCGAGCGGTTGCTGCTGCGCGCCTGGACCAAGGCCGATCGCGAGCAATATTTCGCCATCCTTCAGGAGCCGGCCGTCCATCGCCACTTCGGTCCGGAGCCGATGGGCATGGAGGAATGCTGGCGTCGGCTGATGGCCGCGGCCGGCGGCTGGCAGCTGAACGGGTTCGGAGGGTGGGCGGTCGAGCGCAAGAGCGACGGCAAGCTGATCGGCATGACCGCTTTGTTTACCGCCTGGCGCGGTCTCGATCCGGAGTTCGGCGAGGAGCCGGAGATGGGATGGATCTTCGCCACCGAGACGCATGGTCAAGGACTGGCGGGCGAGGCCTGCAGGGCCGCGCTCGACTGGGCGGAGGCCAATCTGCGGCCGACCGCGATCTGGGCGATCGTCGCCCCGGCGAACGAACCCTCGCTAAGGCTGGCGGCGAAGCTCGGCTTCGAGCGGGTCCATGACACGACCTACCACGACGCCCCGACGGTCGTGCTCAAGCGGCCCGCGTGGGCC